>CAYMHO010000193.1:6102-13176 GCA_964390195.1 uncultured Fimbriiglobus sp.
CCCGAGTCGGTGGCGGGGTAAATCAACAAGGGGTCGGGGCCCCCCTTGGGGGGCCCAAACACACCCGCCAACCCACTCGGGGCGCCCCTACGGAACTCACCCCATGCGTTTCCGCTTCGCACTTCTCCTCCTCGCCGTCGCGGTGCCGGCGTTCGCCCAGGCTCCGGCCGACCGCTACGCCCCGGCGGTCGAGCAACTGAAGGCGCTCGTCGAGCGGGAGGCGAAGGACAAGCAACTGCCGGCCGTCGCCATCGCCCTCGTGGACGACCAGACGGTCATCTGGACGCACGCCGTCGGCCACCAGGACGCGGCCAAGAAGGTGCCGGCGACCGACAAGACCGTCTTCCGCGTCGGGTCGGTGTCCAAGCTGTTCACCGACGTGGCCGTCATGCGGCTGGTCGAACACGGCGACCTCGACCTGGACGCCCCCGTCAGCAAGTACCTGCCCACCTTCCAGCCGAAGAACCCGCACAACAAGACCGAAGTCACGCTGCGGCACCTGATGGCCCACCGCTCCGGCCTCATCCGCGAGTCGCCGGTCGGCAGCTACTTCGACCCGACCGAGCCGACCCTGGCGAAGACGGTGGGGAGCGTGAACGGCATCGACCTGGTGTACCCGCCGGGCGAGCGGATCAAGTATTCCAACGCCGCCATCGCGGCCGTCGGGATGGTGCTGGAGATGACGCAGGGGGTGAAGTTCGAGACGTTTCTGAGCAAGGCGGTGCTCGACCCGCTGCGGATGAAGGACTCGGCGTTCGAGGCGACGCCCGGCGTGAAGAAGAACCTGGCGGACGCCGTCATGTGGACGTACCACGGCCGCGAGTTCCCGGCCCCCACCTTCCAGCTCGGCACGTCACCGGCGGGCAGCATGTACAGCACCGTCGGCGACCTGAGCAAGTTCATGAGCTGCCTGTTCGCCGACGGCAAGGCGAAGGACGGCCAACTGCTGAAGAAGGAGACGGTGGCGGAGATGTTCAAGCTGCAGTTCGCCAAGCCGGACGACAAGCAGGGGTTCGGCCTCGGGTTCGTCGTCGGCGACCTGGACGGCAAGCGGCGGGTCGGCCACGGCGGGGCCGTCTACGGCTTCTCCACCGAGCTGGCGATGCTCCCGGACCAGAAGCTCGGGGTGATCGTGTGCAGCGCCCGCGACGTGTCGAACGCCGTCACCACGCGGATCGCCAACGACGCGCTTCGGCTGATGGTGGCATCGAAAGAGGGTAACCCGCTGCCGAAGCTGACCGAGACCAAACCGATCCCGGCGGCCGAGGCGACGACGCTGGTCGGCCGCTACCGCAACGACCCGGACCGCTGGGCCGACGTGACCGAGTCGTTCGGCAAGGTGTACGTCACCCCCAGCCGCGGCGGGCACCGCATCGAGTTGAAGAAGTCGGCCGACGGGTACATCGCCGACGGGGTGGAAGGGTTCGGCCTGCCGTTCACCTTCAAGGGGGGCAAGCTGACCACCGCCGGCCGCACCTACACCCGCGAGAAGCCGGGCGGCCTGCCTCCGGAATCGCCGGCCAAGTGGCAGGGGCTGATCGGCGAGTACGGGTGGGACCACAACACGCTGTACATCTACGAGAAGGACGGGCAACTGCACGCCCTCATCGAGTGGACCGAGATCGACCCGCTGACGGAGGAGTCGGCCGACGTGTTCGCCTTCCCGGCGGCCGCCGGCATGTACCACGGCGAGAAGTTGGTGTTCCAGCGGGACAAGACCGGGCGGGCGACCGGCGTGACCGCGGCGAACGTGTACTTCAAGCGGCGGCCGATCGACGGCGAGAACGGCGAGACGTTCAAGATCACCCCGACCGGGAAGATCGCCGACCTGCGGGCGGCAGCGCTCGCCGCGTCCCCGCCGAAGGAGGAGGGCGAGTTCCGCGGGAGCGAGTTGGTGGACCTGGAGAAGGTGGTGGAAGGCGTGAAGCTCGACGTCCGCTACGCCACCGACAACAACTTCCTGAGCACGCCGGTGTACACGTCGGCGAAGGCGTTCATGCAGAAGCCGGCGGCGGAGGCCCTGAACCGCGTGCAGGCGTCGCTCAAGAAGGAGGGGTACGGGCTGCTGGTGTTCGACGGCTACCGCCCGTGGTACGTCACCAAGGTGTTCTGGGACGCGACGCCGGAGAAGTTCCACACGTTCGTCGCCGACCCGAGCAAGGGGTCGCGGCACAACCGCGGGTGCGCGGTCGATCTGACGCTCATCGACCTGAAAACCGGCAAGCCGGTGGAGATGCCCGGCGGGTACGACGAGTTCTCGGACCGCTCGTACGCGGACTACCCCGGCGGGACGAGCCGGCAGCGGTGGCACCGCGAACTGCTGCGGGCGGCGATGGCGGCCGAGGGGTTCACCGTGTACGACGCCGAGTGGTGGCACTTCGACTACAAGGACTGGGCGAAGTACAAGCTGGGCAACGAGCCGTTCGAGAAGATCAAGTAGGAACAGGTCTTCGCGGCGAGCGGCAGCGAGCCTGGGTGCCAGGCTCGCTCCCGCTCGCCGCGAAGAAGTAACGGGTTACTTACCGGCGTGGAACAGCATCAGCCCCATGCCGTCGGGCGTCGGGCAGGCGGCGGCCGGGCCGCTCCAGGCGCGGCAGCCCACCCCCGGCACCACCCGCGTCACGTTCATCGCCCACGTCGTGCCCGGCTTGAAGCCGCCGGTCAGTTCCGCCTTCGGGATGGCGATCTCGGCCGTCCACCCCGTTTCGGTCGGCTCGCACGCCACGAACCACTTCGGGTTCCACGTCGCGTCGCCGGTGCAGTCGTCCGCCACGCACCCCCGCTGGTCCACCTGCAGGCGGAAGTACGTCTGGTAGTCGCGGTCCACGTCGAGCAGGATGTCCACCCGGTCGCGGCCCCGCAGGTCGTCATCCCGCCGCCGCTTCTCCGCCTTCGGCTGACCCTTCCCCGCCGGGTGCGAGCACTCGACCGCGAAGTACAGGTACTCGTCGTCGGCGGTGAAGTACGCCTTCGTGCCGTACTCCTTCACCGCCCCGCTCGTCACGTCCAGGGCCAGCGGCTTGATCCCCTTCCAGCAGTCGTCGTCCAGCTTGCCGTCCAGGTGCGGGCGGTCGGCCGCCTTCGGGCACAGGGCGAACGCCTTCGGCGGGGCCACCGCCTCGCGGTTGTTCAGCCACAACTCGGCCGCCAGGCAGTCCCGCCACAGGTCTTCGCCCGCCTTCAACTCCTTCGCCCCGGCGGCCGTCTTGAAGTACCCGGCAATTTGCTCGGCGGCGTCGGCGGTGCGGCCGAGGCTCCGCTTGGCGGCCAGTGCCGACAGCATCACCGCCGGGTCACGCCCGACCGGGCCGAACGCCTTCAGCTTGTCTTCCAGGTCCAGGCACGCTTTCGCCCACAGTTGGGCGGTTTCGCCGTCGGTCAACCTCACCCCCTGGCTGCCGCTCGCCTGCACCACCCCGCCGCCGGAGGTGAAGGCCGCGCCGCCCTCCGCGTCGGCCCGCCGCCGGGCCTCCCCGCTGGCGTAGTGCCGGGTGAGCCACCGCACCGCCTCGTTCGCCTCGGCGAAGGTGCCGTACCGGCCGGCGGCGAGCAGGAACATCTCGCGGGCGGCCACCCACTTGCCCTGGTCGGCAAGCTGACGACCCAACCCCACGGCCGTGCGGCAGGCGAAGTCGTCGGGCATCTTTTTCAGGGCGGCGGACACCTGCCCGAGGGCCGTCTCCAGCTTCACCGTCGTGTCCGCACTCAGCAGCACGGCTTCCAGCGTCCGCCGCTGTTCGGCCGCCGCCTGGGCCTGTTTGAACAGTTCGTCCAGCCGGGCGTCGGCGACCGGCGGCAGCTTCCGCCGGGCGGTGCCCCCTTCGGCGAAGGCGAACCCGGCGGTGAGGGTATCGTGCAGTTCGCTCCCCGGCTGGCGGTGCGACACCACGCGGAACCCGCGGGCGGCCGGCGGGCTGAGCCGCTCGCCGAGTACGCCGAACGCCATCTCGGTGTACCCCTGCGGGGTGTCCACCAGGGTGCGGGCGAACGTGGTCTGATCGAGTTTCACGCTGGCGTCGGCGGTCGGGCAGAGGGCGAGCAGTTTCTTCGGGCCGAACGGCTTCAGCCCGAGCTTCTCGATCTGCTCCGGGTACGCCTTCGGGTCGTCGGCCAGTTTGAACGCCTTCTGAGCGCACTTGAGTACCAGTTGTTCGGCAGGCCCGGTGGTCGAACCGAGGAAGTCCGACACCACGACCTCCGGCTGCCACGTGCGGAAGGCCAGCACAAGCCGCCGCGTCAGCTTCTCCTCCGCCCCTTCGCCCCAGTGGGCGAGCAGGGCGTCGGCTTTGCCGTCGGCCAACAGGCTGGGCACCGGGAACATCGGGCCGACATCGGCCCCCATCCCACCGGCCATCCGGACGGCCGCACTCAGGCGGAACCCTTCGCTGGCGTCGTTGGTGGTGCAGAAGGCGGTCGCGGCGGCGAAGTACCCATCCCGTGCCCCGACCACGGCCATCGCGTCGAGCGGCACGTTCCGGGCGAAGGCGTGGGCGAACAGCACCGCCGACCGCTGTCCGCCGGCCCGCTGCACCTTCCACGTCTTCCCGCCGTCGGCCGACTTCAGGATCGCCCCGAGTTCGCCGACCGCGTACACGTCGTTCTCGGTGGCGGCAGCCAGGGCGTGAATCGGCAGATTCCACCCGGTGTTGAACGTGTCCCACGACTTCCCGCCGTCGGCGGTTTTGCACACCACGGATCCGGGCGAACCACCCGCCCACACGCTCGACCCGCTCCGCGTGACCGTGTTCAACTGCATGTCCGCGATCAACCCGCTGTCACTGACCACGCCGACGACCGACAGCGGTGCCACCCCCTGACCGTCCCGCCGCGTCAGCTTACCCTGCTTGTAATCCCACACCTCACCCGTCACCGTGCCGAGGATGCCGTTGCTCAGGTTGGTGAACTGCCCGCACGTCCAACTGCTCACCCGCGGGCCGGCGATGCCGATCCACGTCTTGCCGCCGTCGGCGGTGGCGAACAGCCCGCTCGGGGCGGCCGGGGTGCCGTCGCCGAACGCGACGCCGGTCGTCTCGTCGAAGAACTTCACCCCGTTCAGCCCCGGCAGCGGCGTTTCGGTCGCCTCCTCCCACGTGAGCCCGCCGTCGTTGGTTTTCAGCACCGTGCCGATGCTGCTGTCGGCGGGGCGTTCGGTCCGACCGACGGCCCACCCTTGCAGCTCGTTCACGAAGCAGACCGCCCGCAGGCTGGCCTTGCACCCGCTCTTCATGCGGTCCCACGTCTTGCCGCCGTCGAGCGTCTGCCACACGGTGCCGTGGTCGCCGACCGCCACCACGTGGTTGCGATCGACGGCGTACACCGCCCGCAGGGGGGCGTCGTCGTAGTTCGGCGGGAGGAAGGCGAGGGCGGGCGAACAGGCGAACGCGGCGAGCAACACGGCGGACAGGGAGCGCATGCGGGGCACCTCCGGGCAGTCGGGGGAGGGGAATAACACGGGGGGAAGTGGCGGTCTAGGCCGACTGGTTGGCGGTACCCCGCTACAACTCCCACACGGCAAGAGGCTCACGCCCATGCGGCTCGCCAAACTGGCGTCGATGAAGCGGATTAACGGGCTGCACTTCGCCCCGGACGGGCGGCGGTTGCTCGCCGTCGGCGGGGCCGAGGTGCGGATGCAGGACGACGCCGTGTGGGTGGACGTCGGCAAGTGGGAAGAGGTGGGTCGTTCCCAACTGCGGGGGGAGAGTTACGCCGTCGCTCCCGACTTCTCCCGGCTGGCGCTCGGCAACGCCCACCAGTTCCGCCAGCCGAACGGCTGGGGGGTGACGCTCCTCGCCCTGGACGGCGAACCCACCCGCGAGCAGTTCACACTGCCCGTCCCCGACCGGCGGGCGTTCGTGTACGGGCTGGCGTTCTCGCCCGACGCCGAGCGGCTGGCCGTGTCGTTCGAGGACCAGTCCTTCCGACCCGAGGGCGACCGCCTCAGCGTGTGGCGACTCGACACCCCGAAGAAGCCCGAGCTGACCTACGACGGCGTCGGCACGCCGGTGGTGACGTTCGACCCGACCGGCCAACATCTCGCAGCCAGTGGTGGCATTGACGGCGAACCGGAGGTCCATCGGCTCGACCTGAACACACGCACGGCGACCCAGTTCAAGCCGAAAGGGAGCCAGACCCGCCACCTCGCGTACTCGCCGGATGGCCGGACCCTCGCGGTGGCGAACGGCAAAATCGTCCACCTGCTGCCGGCCGATTCGGACGTTCCGCGGTTCACCCTCGTTCACCCGAAGCAGGCGAACGCGGTGGCGTTCACCCCCGACGGCCGTCGGATGCTCTCGACGTGCCACGACGGGCAACTGCGAATCTGGGACCCCGCCACCGGCCAACTGCTGAGCGGGTACGACTGGGGGATCGGGCAAACGACCGCGGTGGCCGTTTCGCCGGACGGGCTGACCGCGGCCGCGGCCGGCCAAAAGGGGCAGATTGCGGTGTTCGACCTGGACTAGCGCGGCCGCGCCCGCCAAGTGCGGTTGATCCGAACCACACTCGGCGGGTACATTTTTTCCCGCCAGGCGAGAGGCGACCCCCGGCGTGTCCTATATCAAGGTGTGTCCGTCTGGCACCTCGCCCCAGTCGGACACGCGAGCGGGCACGGGGTGAAGGTCGCCCCAGGTGTCCCGGTCGGGGATGACGGCTGAGACCGCCCGTCGCCCCTCTCTCCCAGGTCCTGCTACCCTGCCGGCTCTTTCGTCTACAGCCCCTCGCGGTCCGCCCGCGTCGGTTGACGCCCCTGCCGGCCATCTGAAGGCACGAATGACTTCGAACTCGACGCCCGCATCGCCCACCCGGACGACACGCCCGCTCAGTTGGACGAGTATGGTCTGGATCGCCGGCCTGCACCTGGCCGCGCTCGCCGCCCCGTTCGCCTTCACCTGGAGCGGGCTGGTGGTGTTCGGCATTCTGTACGTGATCACCGGTCTGGGCATCACCCTCGGCTATCACCGCCTGCTGACGCACCGCAGCTTCCACACGAACAAGGTGATCGAGTTCCTGCTCACCCTGAGCGGGGTGCTGGCCAACCAGGACGGGCCGCTCACCTGGGTGGGCACGCACCGCAAG
>CAYMHO010000194.1:0-13175 GCA_964390195.1 uncultured Fimbriiglobus sp.
GCAACCGCTACTCGGCCACCTCGCTCGACCAGTTGCCGCACATGCTGGCGTCGGCGCTCATGTTCGGCCACCCGCTCTTGTTCCCGGTGCCGGACGTGGACCGCACCCGCTTCTTTGTCATCAGCGGCGGCAACCCGGCGGTGTCGAACGGCAGCCTGATGACCGCCCCAGACATCAAGGCCAGGCTACGGGCGGTCCAGGACCGCGGGGGCACGGTGGTGGTGATCGACCCGCGGCGGACCGAAACCGCGCGGCTCGCCGACCGGCACCTGTTCGTCCGGCCGGGCACCGACGCGGTGCTGCTACTGGCCGTGCTGCACACCCTTGATGCCGAGGGGCTGGCCCGCCCCGGCCGGCTGGCAGCGTTCACCGACGGGTGGGAAGAATTCTGGAACGCGGTGCGGGGCGTCACCCCGGAAATGGCCGGGCCGGTGACGGGGATCGAGCCGCAAGCCATCCGCGAGTTGGCCCGCGGGTTCGCCGCGGCCGAAGGCGCCGCATGGTACGGCCGGTTCGGGGCGTGCGCGCAGGAGTTCGGCGGCCTCGCCCTGTGGCTCGTGTATGCCCTCAACCTGGTGACGGGGAACCTGGACCGGGTCGGCGGGGCGATGTTCCCCCGCCCGGCGGTTGATCCCATGGCGATGGGCCTGTCCAAGTACGGCGGGTTCGGGCGGTGGAAGAGCCGGGTGCGGGGGCTGCCCGAGTTCGACGGTGAACTACCGACTGCCGTCCTGGCCGAGGAGATGCTCACGCCCGGCGACGGGCAAATCCGGGCACTCGTCACCTCCGCCGGCAACCCGGTGCTCTCCGCCCCGAACGGGCGGCGGGTGGAGGACGCGCTCGGCCGCCTGGAGTTCATGGTGTCCATCGACATCTACGTGAACGAGACCACCCGGTTCGCGAACATCATCCTGCCGCCGACAGCCGGGCTGGAACACGAGAACTACGACCTCGCTTACCACATGCTGGCCGTCCGCAACACCGCTCGCCTCTCGCCGACGGTGTTCGCCCCCGCCCCGGACACCCGGCACGACTGGGAGATCCTGCTGGAACTGACGACCCGCCTGCGAACCCGCGGACCGCTGAGCGGGCTGGCGGCGCGGTGCCGGGAGGCCACGCTCCGACGGATCGGGCCGGAAGGGTTGCTGGACCTGGGGCTGAGGTTCGGCTGTTATGGGGCCGGGTGGAAATGGTGGAAGGATGGCCTCACCCTGCGGCGGCTGAAAGAGTCGCCGCACGGCATCGACCTCGGCCCGCTCACCCCCTGCTTGCCCCACCGCCTCCGCACCCCCGGCAAGCGAATCGCCCTCGCCCCCGCCGCGTTCCTGGCCGACCTCCCCCGACTGCGGGCGCGGTTCTTTCCGGAGGGGGCCGTGGTCCCCGCCGGCGTCCCGACCCTCGTGCTCATCGGCCGCCGTCACCTGCGGAGCAACAACTCCTGGATGCACAACAGCGAGCGGCTGGTGCGGGGGAAGCCGCGGTGTACCCTGCTCATGCACCCGGCGGACGCCACCCGCCGCGGTCTCGCCGACGGGGCGACGGCCCGGCTGACCTCGCGGGCGGGGACCGTTGATGTTCCGGTGGAGTTGTCCGACGAACTGATGCAAGGGGTGGTCAGCCTGCCGCACGGGTGGGGGCACGCCCGCGCCGGGGTGCAACTTCGGACCGCCGCCCGGCACCCCGGCGTGAGTGCGAACGACGTGACCGACCACTTGGCCGTGGACGCGCTGAGCGGGAACGCCGCCCTCAACGGCGTGCCGGTGACGGTCGAGCCGGTTGGCGATGCCGCCCCGGCGGAACCGGGCTAAGCCCCGCCGCGGGACCGGCGGACGGGCTGTTCGAAATGATTCCGGGCGGACCAGTGGTCGCAGAAGCTCACCCGATGGTTCTGTCTCGGCATGTTCCCGGATGGGGTCACAGAAACGGGTTGCCGCCCAACTTGCGGGCGAGAAGCACGCGGGCTTCCACCCAATACTTTCGGCTGGTGGACTCGCCAATTCCCAACAGCCCGCTCACCTCGGCGTGGGTCAACTCCTGATACCAGTGAAGATCGACCACCCGCCGCAGGTGGTCCGGCAACCCCTCCACCGCCGCGTGGAAGTCGGTAAATGCTGTCAGCGCCGCCGGGTTGTGGGTGTCCGATCCAACATCGTCGGTCCACGGCACCGGCGGCCGTTTCCCGGCCGACCCGAAATGCTTTCGGGCCAAGTCGAGCAGCACCTCCCGCAGCAGCCGCGACACCCGGCACAGGTACTCGGCCGGGTCGAGCGTCACCCCACCCTCACCTGCCACCACCCCGTCCCACCCCTTCAGCAGCCGCAGCATCACCGACTGAATCACGTCATCGGTTTGTTCGAACGCGGCCACCCGCGGGAACCCGACGCGGAGGGTGCGGCTCGCCAGCCGGCGGAGGCGGTCGGCGGTGCGGGCGAGGAGTTCGTCGCGGGCGGCCGGGTCGCCGGCGACCAGCCGGCCGAGGGCGGCACTGATCTGGACCGTCGAGCCGTCGGTCATGGGCGGGTCCGGTGGGTGGGAAAGATTCTGCGAAACCGGCCGGAATCGGGTAGCGTTTCGGCGGGGACGCCTCGCACTGGCGGGTACACGGGGCGAAGATCGGCCCGGAACCCGGAGGTGGGGGAATGAGCGAGTGGGCACAACTGCGGGGCGGACAGCTCCGCACCCGTGACGTGTGGGCGCTGGGCGTCGGCATCGTGGTGTGCGGGCAGTACTTCGGCTGGAACCTGGGGCTGCTCGGCGGCGGGCCGGGCGGCATGGCGGTGGCGTCACTGATCGTGTGCCTGCTGTTCCTGGTATGGGTGTTGGCGCTGTCCGAACTGGCCGTCGCACTTCCGCGGGCCGGCGGCCCGCTCGACTACGGGCAGCGGGCGGGCGGGCCGTGGCTGGGGTTCGTGATGGCCTGGTCGATGCTGGTGGAATGTCTGTTCGGCACCATCGCCACCGCCCTGGCCGCGGCGTGGTACGTCGCATTCCTGTTCAACCCGGACCAGCCCGACCCGGCGGTGGTGCTGTGGGCCGGACTGGGAACGGTGGCGGTGTTCTTCGTCCTTCAGGCGTGGGGGGTGAAGGAGCAGTCGCGGGCGCTCACGCTCATGACCGTCGCCGCCATCGTCGCGCTGGTGGCGTACTGGCTGGTGGCCGGGTCGAACTTCTCCTGGGATCGGGCGTGGCCGCACCCCGACCCGCTGGCCGGCAAAGGGTGGCGGGGGGTGCTCGACGCTCTGCCCTACGCCCTCTGGTGGCTGATCATCGTCGAAGGGGCGGCGCTGGCGGCGGAGGAGACCCACCAGCCCCACCGCGCCATCCCCCGCGGGCTGGTGGTCGCCGTCCTCACCACCGTCGGCATGGTCGCACTGACCCTGACGCTCACCGCCGGGGCGGTGCCGTGGGGGACGGTGACGGGCGACTACCCGCTGGCGAAAGTGGTGCGCGACGTGACCGGCGGGGCGGGGTGGGTGGCGGTCGGGTTTGGGGCGGTGGCGATCTTCGGGTTGCTAACCAGCTACCACGGGCTGCTGTACGGCACCAGCCGGCAGACGTTCGCCCTCGGCCGGGCCGGGCACTTGCCCGCGTGGTTGGGCGGGGTTCACCCCACCCGCCGCACCCCCCTGCCGGCGCTGGTCGTGAGCAGCGGGCTGGCGGCCGTCGCGGTGGTGGCGAGCGTGTGGTTCAAGGACGCCATCATGGTGGCCATCCTGGTGGCGGGGCTGGCGTCGCTGGTCTGGTACGTCCTGGCGATGGTGTGCCTGCTCCGACTGCGGCGGCGGGAACCCGCCCTGTCCCACGCCTACCGTGCTCCCCTCGGTGGGCTACTGCCGTTCGCCGTCATCGTGCTGTCGGTGTTCGCGCTGGTGGTGTACACCGGCATCGACAACGGGCTGGAAGTGCTCGGGCTGGCGGTCGTCCTGTACCTGATCGGGATCGGCCTGTTCGCCCTGCGACGGCGGACGGGTGAAGCACCGGCTGCGGGTCCGACCGCCGTCGAGCACATTCCCCCGCCATCACCTTCGCCGTGGCTGGATCGGGCGGCGGGCGTCTCCCTGGTGCTGGCGCTGGTGGTCGTGGCGTGGATCGGGGCGGCGGCCGTTCGACCCGACTGGTTCCGGTTCGCGGCGGTCGAAGTCGAGATGGGGGTGACTGTCGGCGTGCTAGCCGTCGCCCTGGTTTTGGTGTCGGTGGTGGCGGTCGTCCACACCCGCGAGCGGAGGCAGCCATGAGCACGGGCGAATCCGTCGGCCGGCTGGGGGCCATCTGGCGTTACCCGGTCAAATCGATGCAGGGCGAGAAGGTGTCTCGCACCCCGTTCACGCCGGCCGGGGTGTCGGGCGACCGGCGATTCGCGGTGATCGATCCCACCACGGGGAAGGTGGCGAGCGCGAAGAACCCGAAGAAGTGGGGCGGGTTGCTTGCCTGCACCGCCCGCTTCGATGACGCCGGCACAATGCGGATCACCCTGCCCGACGGCTCCGAAGTCGATGGCGGTGAGCCGGCCGTGAGCACCGCCCTGTCCGCCCTGCTCGGCCGTCCGGTGGCGGTCCGCGCGGCTCACGCCGGCGGCAGCATTGAGGTGACGTGGCCGGACGTGCCCGGGTTGTTGCTCGCCGGCACCGACACCGAAGAAGTTCTTCCGGTCGGTTCGTTCTGCGACCTGGCCCCGGTTCATCTGCTCACGACCGCCACGCTGGAACAGCTGAAGCGAACCCATCCGGCTGGGCAGTTCGAACCGGGTCGTTTCCGGCCGAACCTGCTGATCGAATCCGCCGCTGCCGGGTTCCCCGAAGACGCGTGGGTCGAGAAGATCGTGGTCATCGGCGACACCGTTCGGCTACGGGTGACGGCTCGTGCCTCCCGCTGCGTGATGACCACCCTCGCACAGCCCGGCCTTTCCGCCGACGCCGGGGTGTTGCGATCGATCGTGGCGACGAACGCCGCCCACGCCGGGGTGTACGCCGAGGTCATCGAACCGGGCGAAGTGCGTGAGGGGGACCGAGTCACGCTCGAACGGTGACACTCAGCCGAGGTCCCACACCCGCACCGTCCCGTCGCTCCCGGCCGAGGCCAGCACTCGCCCGTCTGTGCTGAACGCCACCGCGTTCACCTGCCCCGAGTGCCCGCGGAGGGTGCGTTCTGCTTCCCCGCTCGCCGCGTCCCACACCTTCACAGTCTGATCCTCACTGGCGGTGGCCAGCCATCGGCCGGTCGGGTCGAACGTCACCTTTAACACACGGTCAGTGTGGTCGGTGAGCGTCCGCAGTTCCGCACCAGTTCTAGCGTCCCACACCCGCACGGTGCCGTCACCCCCGGCCGACGCAAACTCCCGGCTGTTCGGGTGGAACGCCACGCCCATCACCTTCAGCGTGTGCCCTCGCAACACGCCCGGTTCACCCCCCCCGTCCACGTCCCACACCAGCACGGTCCAATCGGTGCTGACCGACGCCACACGGCGACCGTCCGCCGACCACGCCACGCCCCAAATCCAGTTCGTGTGCCCGCGAAACACCTTCACTTCCGCGCCGGTCGGCACGTCCCACACCCGCACCGTGCGGTCCCACCCGCCCGACACCAGCCGCCGCCCGTCCGGGCTGAACGCCAGCCCGTAGACCCGATCAGTGTGCCCGCGGAGGACGGCCAACGGCTCGCCGGTCTGGGGGTACCACAGCCGTACCGTCTTGTCCGCCGACGCGGATGCCAACAGATTGCCGTTCGGAGAGTACGCCACCTCCGGCACGAGCGCCGTGTGTCCGGTCAGGGTGTGAAGCACCCGGCCGGAGGCGACATCCCAGACGCGGACGGTGCGGTCGTCCCCGCCGGTGGCGAGACGAGTGCCGTCCGGGGAGAATGCCACCGCCAGCACGGGCGAGGCGTTCTCCCGAAGCACCCGGACACCGGCCGACTCTTCCCCCCCGTCCGGGTCGGCCGACCAGACGGTGGCGGTGCGGTCGTCACTCACGGCGGCCAGCTTCGTCCCGTCGAGGCTGAACGCCACCGCGTTCACGGCGTCGGCGTGCCGGCGGAGGGTGAGCACCTCCTGGCCGGCGGCCACGTCCCACAGACGGATCGTCTTGTCCCACCCGGCAGAAGCGATGCGCGACCCGTCCGGCGAGAAGGCCACCGCCCACACCAACCCGGAGTGCCCGAGTAGGGTCGCGGCCTCTTGTCCTGTGTCCACGGCCCACACGCGCACACTCCCGTCCCCGCCGGTGGAGGCAATTTGCCGCCCGTCCGTGCTGAACGCCACACACCAGACGAACCCGGTGTGTCCGCACAGGCGAAACCGCTCCCGCCCGGTGGCCGTCTCCCACACCCGAACCGTCTGGTCGTAGCTGCCGGAGGCGAGAAGCCGCCCGTCGGGGCTGAACGCCACGCTGTTCACCATGTCAGCGTGCCCGGTGAACACCCGCACCGGCTCGCCGGTCGTTGCGTCCCACAAACGGACCGTGCCGTCGTCGCTGGCCGAGGCAATGCACCGCCCGTCCCGGCTGCAGTCCACCCCGACCACCACGTCGGTGTGACCGAGGAGCGTGGAGACATTACCCGAACTCAGATCCCACACCCGCACCACCCGATCCTGACACGCGGCCACCAGCCGGGTGCCGTCCGCGGTGAACCGGGTGGCGTAAAGCTGTTCGGCGTGACCGGCGATGGTGCGGACGGTCTCGCCGTTGGTCGTGTCCCAGAAGCGGATGCTCTGGTCGTCGCCGACGGTCGCCACGGTGCGGCCGTCCGGATGGAAGGCCACCCCGTACACCACGTCGGCGTGCCCGCGGAGGGTGAGCGGGCCACCCCGTCGGAGAGTGGTGAGGCACCTCCACTCCCACCCTCGCAACATCGGCGGGCAAGCGTCGAGGTGCGGTCCCATGTGCTGCGGCCGACCCGCCGCCCACTCCCGCTCGGCCAGCGCCACGTTCTTGCGGTAAAGGTCGGCTTCCACCCGCCGCCACGCCGAGGTCGGCCGGTCGGTCGGCCTCCCCGCGAGGAAGTTCCGCAGGTCGGCGGTCAGGGCGGCGGCCGTCGGGTAACGGTGGATCGGGTCTTTCTCCAGACACTTCAAACAGACCGCGTCCAGGTCGGCGGGAACGTCCGGGCGGAGTTGACGCGGCGGGGGCGGGTCGGCTTCGGCCACCAGACGGAGCAACCGCGTGAGTGGTTCGGCGGCGAACGGTACCCGCCCGGTGAGCGCCTGGTAGAGGATGACTCCGAGGGAGTAGACGTCGGCCGGCGGGCCGGCGTCGCGGGTGCGGCCGGTCGCCTGTTCCGGGGCCATGTACGCCGGGGTGCCCATCACCTCGCCGGTGAGCGTGTGCCCCTCGTCGGCGTCGGCCCGCTTCGCCAGCCCGAAGTCGGTGACCTTCGGCGTGCCGTCGGGCGCGAGCAGCACGTTCGCCGGTTTGAGGTCGCGGTGGACGACGCCGGCGGTGTGGGCGGCGTGAAGTGCTTGGCCGAGCGTTTCGACCAACCGGGCGGCGGCACCGGGTTCGAGCGGCCCGGCCGAGAGGCGGTCGGCGAGGCTGCCCCCGGAAACATACTCGAGGGCCAAGTACGGCCGGCCGGCGTGTTCCCCGGCCTCGAAGATTTGCACCACGTTCGGGTGCTGCAACGCGGCGACGGCGGCCGCCTCGGTGCGGAAGCGGACGAGGTGGCGGGCGTCGGCGTGCCCACCGGCGAGGATCATCTTGAGCGCCACCACCCGCCCGAGTCGGCGGTCGCGGGCCTTGTACACCACCCCCATCCCGCCGCGGCCGAGTTCCCCCAATGGCTCGTACCCCGGCGGAACGTCCGGCGGTTCGGCGGCGGGTGGCGATGTCGGCCCGCGGGTGGTGTCCGCGTCGGCCGACAGGTTCAATTCCGCCAGTATCCGGAGCGCCGCCACGATCACGGCCGGGTCGTCGCTCAACTCTTCGATCGGCACGTCTCGACCGCGCTCGCGGGCTTCCTCCCAAGCCGCCACCACGTCGAACACTTGGTCGTCGGTGGTCACAGCGTCACTCCGTCTCACCCGGTGGACTGGTCATGGTCGAGTTTACCTGTTGGTGGTCCAGGGGCGGCCGGAAGAAGTCAGTTTCCAGGAACGTGAGCCGCTCTACCCGTAAATACCCGGAAACTCCCACACCAACCCGGAAATGGTGTGGATTCTCGCAACGCTTCACCGCGCTTGCAAAGCGGCTCCGGCGTGATAAAATGCCTGGAAATCCAGCCTTCTTCCTGCTCCGTTCGATGGCGTGGAGTGCGGCCTGAAAATCGCTAGGTCCCCGGTTCAACCCCGGGACTGCCCACTCGGTGCGAGGCGATGCGGGCCGGTGCTGACGAGCGCCGGCCCCTTTCATTTCAGGGATTTCTGTCACGTCCGCCGAATCGCCCCGGATCGTCGTGGGAGTGCCAGACGGGGCGGCCGGATGCCCCGGAATGCCCCCCGGCACTACTCGGCGCGCCACGTCCCCCGCGGCCCCCGTCGCCACCGGCACCAGGGCCGGCAGCTTGCCGACCACCCCGGCGAGGTCGTCGTGCCGCTTGTGCAAGTAATGGGCGGAAATGACGGGCGACGAGTGCCCGGCCAGTTCCTGATCCGGGCGGGTGTCCGCCTCGCTCTTGCCGAGCAGCGTCAGGTATGAGTGCCGCAGTGCGTGGAAGTCGGCATGTTCCGCCCCGTGCGGCCCGGTCAAGACGGAGGGGATGCCGGCCGCGTCCAGATCCAGGCGGAGCATGTCCGCCCCCTTCTTCGCCCAGGTCCCGCCCCGGATCGGATCGCCGGCCGGTTTGCCGGCGAGGTACGTCACCAACACGGCGGCCACATCCGGCGGGAGCGGTTACACCTTCACCTTGCGGGACTTGTTCAACCGGGCCGGGAGGGTGACGGTGTTGGTGGTGAAGTCGAAATGCTCTGGGGTCAGGTTCGCCAGGGGCGTTCAGCCGCCCGGTCGCCCTGGCGGCGTCCACGTCGCGGAAGAACACGAACCCCGCCCCGGCGAACACAAAGGTGATCAATCCGGTGGTTGTCTTGACGTGTACGACGGTGCCCACCCGCTCCGCCGCCGACGGCTGCGAGAATGGGAGCGGACCGCACCCGCAAGTGGCGAACACCTCCGGGCGGCCCGGCCACGCCGAGGACACCTACTGTTCCAATTCGGTCGCGGTGATGCACTTCAGCGTTCAGACGTACTGCCTGGAAACTCGGTTCGCACGACCCGCACGCGGGTTCACGGCCGTTACTGAATGGGGGGAGATACAACACCCCCGAGAGCCGGGCCGAACCCGCAGCCCATCCGGACCACTTCGAGTAACCTCCCGTGCCGGCCGCTGACACCGCCGACCCGGCACGCCCGACGCGGGCGAGGTTCGTCCTCGCCCTCTGGCTGTGCGGGCTCACCTCCATCCTCTACCTCGACCGCGTCTGCATGTCCCAGGCGGTCACGCCCATCCAGGGGGCGTTCGGCCTGTCGAATACGGACATGAGCTACGTGATGATGGCGTTCACCGTGGCCTACGGGCTGTTCGAGATCCCGGCCGGGCGGATGGGGGATCGGTCGGGGTCGCGGGCGGTGCTCACCCGTATCGTGGTGTGGTGGTCGGTGTTCACCGCCCTCACCGGGGCGACGTGGGGGTTCGCCTCGCTGCTGGTGGTGCGGTTCCTGTTCGGCGCGGGCGAGGCGGGGGCGTTCCCGAACGCCATCCGGGTGATCGCCCGGTGGTATCCGCTGCGGGAGCGGGGGCGGGTGCAAGGGTTCATGCTGGCGGCGGCACAGTTCGGCGGGGTGGTGGCCCCGGTGTGTACCGCGTGGCTGATCGAGGTGCTCGGCTGGCGGTGGGCGTTTCCCCTGTTCGGGCTGGTCGGGGTGGCGTGGGCGGTCGGCTTCTGGTGGTGGTTCCGCGACGACCCGGCGAAGCACCCGAAGGTGAACGCCGCGGAGTTGGCGCTCATCCGCGACAGCCAACCACTACCGGACACCGACCCTGGCCCGGTGCCGTGGCGGGCGGCGCTCACCAACCGCGGGGTGCTGGCCCTCTGCCTCGCGGTCGTGTGCGGGGCGTTTTACACCTACTTCTTCTACTCGTGGTTCCCGAAGTACCTGACCGCCGCCCGCGGGGTGGACAACCCGACCTCCGGCGCGCTGGCGTCGGTGGTGCTGGCCGGCTCCGCCGTTGGGATGCTCCTCGGCGGATGGGCGTCGGATCAGATTATGAAGCGGGCGGCCGATCCGGTGACCGCCCGGCGGTGGCTGTGTGCCGGCTGCTTCCTGGTGGCGGCGGCGTGCCTGTGGGTGGGCATCCGATGTGACCAGCCGATGGACCTGGCCGCCCTGTGGGGTCTGTCGTTCTGTGCCATGCACGTCACCATGCCGAACTGGTGGTCGGTGGTGGTGCCGCAGTGCGGGCGGCACGTCGGCGCGCTTTCGGGGCTGATGAACGGGGCCGGGGTGATCGGCGCGCTGGCGTCGCAGTGGTTTGTCGGGGCGTGGTCGGATTTCATGGCCGCGGTCGGGTTCCGCGGGCGGGAGCAGTGGGACGCTCTGTTCGACGTGTACGCCGCCGCCCTGGTGATTGGTGCCGGCGCGTGGTGGTTCTACCGCTTCCGGCCGATCTCCTCCCGAGTGGCAGCGGCGGCGTTCGCCTGAGCCGGTGATTAACGGGAGCGCTGGTCGCAACGGATGGGCTGCCGGAGTGGTCGGTTCACGCCGCGAATGGCCGGCAAGTCGAGCCGCATGGGACGGGGCCGGGCGTATCCTCAACCCAAACGGTCTCTGCCCCGTGACCGGCGCACTCACCGGAATTCGCAATGTCCGCCATCCGCCTCGGGGTCCTGGTTCTCGTGGCCGCCCAGACCTGCTGCGCGGCCTTCGCCCAACCGATCGCGGCCCCGCCCTACGCTCCGGCCGGCTCCCAGCCTTTCGTCCCGCCGCCGGACTCGCCCTCGGCGAACCTCCCCTCGCCCCCCGGCCACCACTACTACGTCACCATCTTCGGGTCGGGGCAGAACCCCCTGCGGTTCAAGCGGACGCACACGTTCGCCACCATCACCCACCTGCAGGAGACGCCGGCCGGCCCGGTGGTGGAGAACAGCACCATCAGTTGGATGCCGGCCACTCTGAACATCCGCCCGTTCGCCTTGCGGCCGGAGCGGGGGGTGAACCTGACGCAGGAGGAGTCGCTCCGGTGGGCCGAGTCGAAGGGGCTGCGCACCTCGGTGTGGGGGCCGTTCGAGATCCCCGAGCGGCGGTACTACCTGTACATGGCCCGCAAGGCCGAGCTGGAGAGCGGGGAGTTCGCCTACCGCGCCACCGGCGCGTGGCGGGAGGGCCAGCCGGTCAGCAACTGCGGGCAGTCGTTCTCCCGCGTGACCACCGCCGGGCAGTATTACGTCCAGCCCACCCCGTTCCCCGGCGAGCAGGGGACGAGCGTGCTGGTGGACCGGATGGTGCGGTACGCCATCAACCCGCTCATCGAGTACCCGGAGGTGCGCCCGCTGGTGGTCGATCCGTCGGCTGCCGTCATCCACCGCCAGCCGGGGCAGCGCGTCCCTCGCTTCCGCTAACCCCCGCTTCCGCTCAACCGGCCCGACCCGCCCGGCCGATACACTCGTCAGCGTCCCCCCGGACTGCCCGACCCGGGGCCGTGGCGCGTTCACCACGAGTGTCTGGGATGCCGTTCCCCCGCTGGGTGATCTGGGCTTTGGCTCTCGGCTGTCTGACGCTCACCGCCTGTGCCAACCGCGACCGGCGGCACGCGCGGCCGGTGCCGCTGCCGCCGGGCGTGTCCCCGGACGCCATCCGCGACGTGCCGGGGTGCCCGGAGGCGGACCGGACGCCGAACGGTGAGTTGGCCGTCCACCAGTTCCGCGCCGAGCAGCGGCGGGCGGCCGAGCCGTCGGCCCCGCAGCCGGGCGCGGGCCGCGACTACCTGGTGCTGTCCGGGCTGGGGTCGCGGAGCCTGTACACCTACGGCGTCGTGTGCGGGTGGGCCGACTCCGGCGCCATGCCCGAGTTCGCCGTAATCACCGGGGTGGGGGGCGGGGCGTACGCGGCGGTGACGGCGTTCGCCGGCCGTGACTCCCTGGCCGACCTCCGCCGCATCTTCCTGTCCATCGACCAGCGGCAGATTCAGCACGGCGACGCATGGGACGTCAAGCGGTTCCCGCACCCGTTCGGCATCGGCACCGCCTCCGTCGCCTCCACCGACAAGATCCACGCCCTCACCCACCCGGTGTTCGACGACGCCTTCTTCGCGAAGGTGGCGGCGGAACACGCCAGGGGGCGGCGGCTGTACGTCGGCACCACCAACCTGGACACCCAGCGGTTCGTCATCTGGGACATGGGGGCGATCGCCTCGGCCGGCACGCCGGAGTCGCGGAAGCTGTTCGAGGACTTGGTGGTCGCCTCCACCTGCATGCCGCCGCTGCTGGAGCCGGAGCGGATCGCGGTGACGGTGGACGGCCGACGGTACGAGGAGATGCACGTGGACGGCGGGCTGACCCGCAGCCTGTTCTTCTACCCGCCGAGCGACTGGCCGGGGGACGAGGCGGACCGGCGGACCGGCGACCGGATGCTCGCCGGGGGGCGGGTCCACGTGGTGCTCGGCGACAAGGTGTACAACGACCCGGAGGGCACCAAGACGACACTGGCGGACGTGTCCCTCCGCGGGTGGAAGGCGGTCATGTTCGCCTTGCACCGGGCGGACCTGGCCCGGCTGTACGCCCACTGCCTGGACCGGGACATGGCCGTGCGGGTGGCGGCCATCCCGCCGGAGTTCGACCCGCCCCTCTTCCCGACCGACGAGTTCAACCCGGCGAAGACGCGGCGGCTGTTCTGCGAGGGGTACACGCGGGCGCAGGACGGGCGGGCGTGGGACGACCGCCCGCCGGAGCGGGCGGTGAGCGAGGAGCGGGCCAGACGCGGCACCGTCCTGACCGCGGCCGACACCGCCGGCCCGCCGGCACCGGTTCCCCCGCCCGCCCGCTAACCCGGACGGTGAGCCAGACCAGCACCGTCGGCACCAACCCGGCGGCGATCACCCGCCGCCGAAGCGGCGGATCGCGTCCGGGTTCAACTCGACGCCGAGGCCGGCGGCGTCGGGCAAGGTGAGGAAGCCGTCCGCGTCCGGGCGGAACGGCGTGCGGATCAGGTCGTCGATGTACGGCGACGGGGTGAGGAACTCGACGTACTCGG
>CAYMHO010000195.1:0-13157 GCA_964390195.1 uncultured Fimbriiglobus sp.
TCGGGTCGAACGAATCGACGTGGCTCACCCCGCCGCTCATGAACAGGAAGATGACCGACTTCGCCTTGCCGGGGAAGTGCGGCTTCCTCGGGGCGAGTGGGTCCGACGAGTCGGAAGCGAGTAGGTCACCGAGCAAGCCGCCGGCCAGCAGCGAGCCGGCCAGTGATGAGCGGACGAACGCACGGCGGGAGAGCGGTACCATCGGTCAGTCCAGGTAGAGGAACTCGTTACTGGCGAGCAAGACGCGGGTGAATGCGGCCCAGGCGGCGGTGTCGGCATCGGGTTTCCCCTCGAGTGCCTTCCGGTAGCGGAGGAGGAAGGCGTCGGCGAACTCGCGGTCCTTGTCGGTCGGCGGGCGTTGCAGCGTGAGGCGGAACAACTCGTTCACTCGTGCCGCGTCCGGCTTCGCACGCACGCCTTCGGCCACCTTCGCGGCCTGGGCGTGGAAGAACGGATCGTTCATGAAGTAGAGCGCCTGCGTCGGCACGGTGGTGGTCTGCCGCTGGGGGGTGCTGGCGTTCGGGTCGGCCCCGTCGAACAACCCCAGGAACGGGTGCCGGCGGTTGCGGATCTGGATCAGGTACACGCTCCGCTTGTCGGTGTCGTAGAAGGTGCCGAACGGCACGTGCTGGGTGAAGCTCCAGCTCGATTCCGGCGGGATGGGATGAGCGTCCCCCGGCTTGCGGTCGAGTTGCCCGCTGACGGCGAGCAGGCTGTCGCGGATCTCCTCGGCGGTCAGCCGGCGGCGGTCGAACCGCCAGTACAGGTCGTTGGCGGGGTCGGCCTTCGCCGCGTCGACTCGGGCGTCACCGCTCTGCCGATAGGTCGCCGACAGCAGGATGGTGCGATGCATCGCTTTCACGCTCCACCCGGTCCGCACGAACTCGGCCGCCAGCCAGTCGAGCAACTGCGGGTGCGTCGGCGGACTGCCGCGAGTGCCGAAGTCGTTCGGCGTCTTCACCAACCCCTTGCCGAAGTGGTGCAGCCAGATGCGGTTGACCATTACGCGGGCGGTCAGCGGGTTGTCTTTCGACGCGATCCACCCGGCCAACTCCTGCCTCCCGCTCGCCTTCGGGTCCTTCAGCGGCGTGCCGCCGAGCACTTCGAGCCACCGCCGCGGCACCACCTCACCGGGCTTCTCCGGGTCGCCACGCAGGTGCAGCCTCGCATCGGCCGGCTGACCATCCGCCACCGCGTAAGCCACGTCCTGCCGCGGCGGGGTCTTGGTGTGTTCGGCCTTCTCCACCGTCAACTGCTTCACCTTCGCGGCGGCGTCCACCTGGGAGAGGAACGGCTTCCGCACGTCGGTAGCGAAGTGTTCGAGCACCCAGCCGACGCCGTCCGGCCCGCCGGGATGGGCGTCCTTCAACCGCCCCCTGATCGTCACCTTCCCGTTGATCGGGCTGACCCACACCAGCCCGACGTTGCCGTTCGGCGACGGGTGGGTGAACAGCGTCTTCGCCGGCAGTTTGGTCCACACGGCGACTTCCTTGGCGGTGCCGTTCGCCACCACCGACGGCGTGTCACCGTTCCGCCACGCCACCAGCCCCGGCTTGCCGCTCACGTCCTTCGCCGCTTCGGGCAGCAGCGTCGGCCCGCCGCGGGTGTCGATCAGCCACCACACGCTCTTGTTCCCGTGGCCGTCGGCGTGGGGGTTCCCCGCGAGCAAGTCAGGCACGAGGTCGGTCGTCGCGTCCCACACACGCTTCGCCCCGCCCACCTCGGCGATCTCCAACTCGGTCAGCGTGGTGTCGGCCCCGTGGCTCTTAAGCGGGGTGACGGAGAGGAAAATCACCTCGCCCTCTTTCACCTCCACTTCCCTCCCGCCGTCGAACAACTTCTCCCCGCCGTCGGCAATCTCGCCCGTCGAGAGTATGTTGCGGGCCTTCACGAACTGGGCCTGTACCTGCTGTGCGAACTTCCCTTGCTCGCCCCGCGCCGCCGCGAGTGCCGCGTCAAGCTTCGCCAGCTTGTCCTGATACGGCTTCACCGTCCGCTCCCACTCGGCGGGGGAAACGAGGGGCACCATGTCCCGCGGCTGCTGGGTGTGTTCGCAGCCAGGGAACGGGAAACGGGTGCTGTCGAGGATGCCGTACAGCGCGTAGTAGTCGCGGGCGGAGATGGGGTCGTACTTATGGTCGTGACAGCGGGCACACCCGATGGTCAGGCCGATTAGCGCCTTGCCGAGCGTGTCGATGCCGTCCTCGTGGGTCAGGTGCATCGACTTGGTGATGTCGAAGTCGAAACGCCGGGCGGTCGCCAGGAATCCGGTGGCGACCACCCGCGGGGCGTACTTGTCCGGCGGGCCTTTGGCGGCGATCAGGTCACCGGCGATCTGGTCGCGGAGGAAGTCGTCGTAGGGCTGGTCGCGATTGAAGGCGTCGATCACCCAGTTGCGGTACCGCCAGGCGTGCTGCACCGGGTGGTCGCTCGTCTCGCCGGCGGTGTCGGCGTACCGCACCAGATCGAGCCAGTGCCGGCCCCACCGCTCGCCGTAATGCGGCGAAGCGAGCAGCCGCTCGACCACTTTCTCGTAGGCGTTCGGCGAATCATCCTTCAGGAAGGCGTCGACCTCATCGGGCGTCGGCGGCAAACCAGTCAAGTCGTAGGTGACTCGCCGCAGGAGTGTCCGCTTGTCGGCCGGTTTGCCAGGTGACAACCCCTTGTCAGCCAACCGGTCGGCGATGAACGCATCGACCGCGTGGGCGTGTTCGCCCTTCGGCACGGGCGGCGCTTTGACCGGCAGAAACGCCCACCACTTCTTCGCGTCCTCCACCGTCATCCCGCCGAGTTTCGCCGGCCCGCCGTCACGCGGGTCGGGGGCACCGTCGGCGATCCACTTCGCCAGCGCCGCCACCTCCGCATCGCCCAACTTCTTCTCGGGCGGCATCTGCTTCAACCCGCCTTGCCCGCGGACCGCCTTCATCAACGGGCTGTCGTCCGGACTGCCGGGGCGGACTGCCGCCCCGCCGTCCCCGCCCGTCTGCCACCCGGCCTTGCTGTCCAGCCGCAGCCCGCCCTTCTGCCTGTCCGGCCCGTGGCATCCGACGCACTTCTCGATCAGGAGCGGCCGGACGTGCTTTTCGAAGTGGTCGTCCGCGCGTACGGCGACGGCGAGTAGGAACAACCCGGCAACGGCAATGGAGGGACGCATCGGTGGCGTGTTGTCTGTGGAATGGGAACCGCGTCAGCGGGGCGGGTTGGTGCCGGCGTACAGGCGGGCGAGTTCGACCATCACCTTCTCGACGCGGGTGTAATACTCCCCCTCCCCCAGTTTGTCCTTCTGGTCTCGCAACGCGGCGAGAGCCAGTTCCAACTCGTCACGCCGTTTCCGCACGTCAGCCGGCAGAGCCTTCTCGCGGTCGCTCGGCACCAGGTGCCACTGGTGGGCGCGGGCGCCGTCCGCGGCCGTGCCGTCCTTCGCCCGGGACGTCGCCCGCACCCCCTGGAACCACTCGGCCGGCGAACCCAGCTTGTCCCCTGTGTCGTCGATCAGCGGGTGTTCGGTGGCGAGGCGGGCCTCGGTGCGGTAGAACTCGCGGACCCGGCTGGCGGCGGTCAGGAACGCCTCCAGGAGCGACACTTGACCGTCCTTATCCAGATCGGCCGTCGGGTCGCCGATCGAACCGGCCATGTGTTCGCCGAACCGGGCGTAGTTCGACTCGCTCCCGCTGCGGGTGGCGGTGACGACGACGCGGTCCGGGCCGGACAGGTGGTTGATGAACGCTGCGCTCGCCGACGCACAGTTGACGACCGCGACCGGCCGCTTCACCGGGGCGAGCCACTCGGCGAGTTCCTTGGCGGTGACGTCCGGCCCGCGGAGGTTAAACCGCGCCTCTTTGCCGTCGTCCGTCCCGTGCCCGATGAGAACGATCCACAATGGGGCTGTGCCCGAACGCGGCATCTCATTCAAGACCGTGCGGAGCTTGTCCCGGTCCTGCTCCTTCCCCTCCGCCTCCCGACCGATGGCCACGAATTCCGCCCCGCCCTTCTTCGCCGCCGCATGCCACTGGTCGGCCGCCTTCTCGAACACCTTGCCGTACTCCTCCGTGCCCGCCGCCCCGACGACGACGAGGACCTGGGGCTTGCCCTCGGTCACGAAGGCCAGCCACGCCGCGGAGAGTATGAACGCCACGTTCACGGTTCACCCCGGAGTATCACGCCGAGCCGGTTCGCCGCCGGATACCCCACTCGGCCACCAGACACAGGACGGTGACCAGGAAGTACCACCCGCGGTGCCACAGCGGGGTCGCCCACGCTTCCATGTTCGGGGCCTGGCGGAACGGCAACCCTTCGACGAACGCCGGCAGGCCGTCGGCCGGGATCGTCTCGCCCTTCGTGCGACTGGCGATCGCCTCCAGCAACTCGCGGTTCGGCTCCAGCCGGGCGAACTCGTCCGCCTCGGGTTGCTCGCACCAGCCGACCTCGCGCTGACCAACCTGCGACCCGTCCGGGGCGGTGACGGTGGCGACCGCCCGGTACGCCCCCGACTCCCGCGGGACGAACCGCACCACGTACGCGCCGGCCTCGCGGGCGTCCGGGTCGGCCGGCAGGGTCAGTTCTTGGCGGTTCGGTTTGGTGATCCGCACTGACACGGTCGCGTTGTCGAGCGGCAGGTGATCGGCGTCGGCCGTCCTCACGATCAACTCGACGGCCGGTGTCGCGGTGCCGGCCGTCGGCGTCGCCCGCACCTCCACCCGCCCCGGCACGTCCGCCACCAACCAGCGGACCGTCTGCCGCCAGGAGCGTTCGAAGTCGTCCTCGGTCGGGTCGTTCCGCTTCAGCCCCCACCGCCACAGGTCGCCGATGAGCACCGCCGCCGACCGCCCCTTGCCGAACGGCTGGGCGACGAGTGCCGGCACCGTGTTCCCGCTCGCGTCTTTGGCGTGGGCCAGCACCGTCGCCCCCGGCTTCGGGCTGCCGGTCGTGTTCAGCGACTGGAACGCCGGCATCGCGTCCATCCGCGTCGTCTCGTCGGCTTCCGTCTTCCGCGTCCGCACCCACGGCTGAAGCCAGCCCTCGCGGGTCAGCACCATCCGGTGTCCGCCCCCTTTGGGCGGTGCGGTGCCGTCGAGGAAGACCGGCAGCAGGTCGCCGACGGGGGTGCGGTCGTACTTGCCACTGGCGAACGAGTCCGGCCCGCCGAGCATGAGGAACCCGCCGCCGCGACGGGAGACGAAGTTCCGCAGCAACAGTTGCTGGTCCGGGGTGAAGAAGCCGGCTTCGATGTCGTCGAGGATGACCGCGTGGTAGCGATACAGGTCGGCCGCCGTCTGCGGGAAGCCGCCGCGGAGTTCGACCTCGTCTTGCGTGTTCAGGCGGATGATCACCGGTTGGTCCCGCCGCTCGGCGGTCTCGGCGTCCGGGTTGTCGAACCCGCGGAAGAGCGGGTTGTCCGGCTGCCCCTTCATGTCGCGGAAGCTGAACTTCGCCTCCTTGCGGGCCACCCGCACCAGCCCGACCAGTTGCACCTCGCGGTCCTCTTCGATCGCCCGCCGCAGGTACTTGAACTCCCAGTTCGGCCGCCCGCACACGTACAGCACGCGGTACGGCCCGCCCCCACGGTCCACCGACACCAGCCGGCCGTTGTTCGCCAGCGTCTGTTCGGCCGAAGCCACGTCCGCGTTCGCCAGCCGCGCTTCGACGCGGTAGAAGCCGACGCCGCTCCGCTCCGGCCGGATCTGAAACCGCAGCGACATCGCCTCGGCGTCACCCGCCGGGGTGGTCGTTTGGCGGGCGACCTCCTTGCCGGCCTCGTCCGTCACGGTCACCTCGACCGGCTGCCCGCTGAAGCCCGTCGCGGCGACCTCAACCTGAAGGGCGACCGGGGCCGCCTCGAAGTTGGTCTGGTTGAGCGTCACCCGGCGGACGGCGATGTCGCGGGGCGGCGGGCCGGCGGCCGGCAGTACCGGGTACACCGGCGGCAGGACGGACCAGTCGATGTCCGGCGCGTCGGTCGCGTTCCCGTCGCTGATGAGGATGACGCCGGCGATCGGCCGACCCTGGAACCGCTTGGCCACCGACGCGAGGGCCGTGTGGAGCGAGGTGCTCGTGCCGTCGAAGGCGAGGTGTTCGAACCCGTCGGCGGCCCGCAAGTTTGAGTCGAACACGAAGTCCCGCGCGTCGAAGTCCTGCCCGAGCCGCGTCCGCCAACTCGCGTTGCGGTCGAGCAGCGCCCGCACACGGTCCGCCCGAGTTTTGTCGGTGTCGCCCTCCCGCACCTTCAGGCTCTGGCTGTTGTCCACCAGCACCACGAACACGTTGGCCCCCGGCTGCGACCGCGTGCCGGTGAGCAGCGGCTCGACGACGCACAGCGTGACCGCCGCGAGGCCGAGCAACTTCAGCCCGGCCGACACGACGGCCACCCACCGGCGACCCTGCCAGCGGGTGTAGCTCCACGCGGTGGCGGCGATCCCGACCGCGAACAGGACGGCCGCGGGGACCACCCAGTGCGGCGAACCGACCACGATGGAGGCCGCGATCATTTGCCGCTCCCGAGCCGTTCGTAGTAGCGGCGGACGCCGTCGGCGAAATCGGGCGGCACCGGGTCGCGGTCGATCGGCACCAGCGAGTTGGGCGACTCGCGGCGGCGGACCTCTTCGGCCACCTTGTTCCGAAGCTCGGTCAGCGGGTTCGCCACCGTCTCCTGCAGTTGCTTCCAGTCCGGCTCTTTGGCGTGCCGCTTGAACTCCTCGCGGGCGGAGCGGACCCGCTCGCGGAGCTTGGCCGCCTCGGCCCGCAGTTGCGGGTCGTCGAGCATCTCCTCGGTCGCCCGCATCCGGTCGAACCAGTCGCGGAAGCCGTCCTCGCGGATCGGCCCACCTCGACCGGCGTTCGGTTGCCCGCGCTCCCCGCCGCCTTCACGACCGCCGGGTTGTGTGCGTTCGCCGGGCTGGTTCGGCGGGTCGTTCAGACGCCGGGGTTGCTGGTTCCCCGGCTGCCCCTGTCCGGGTTGCTGCCCCGGTTCACGGCCCTGTCCGGGTTGCTGACCCTGACCCGGCTGTTGACCTTGTCCCGGTTGTTGTTCCTTCGGCTGGCCCTGCCCCGGCTGTTGACCCTGGCCGGGTTGTTGCGGCTTCTGGTCGTTCGGTTTCCCCTGACCCGGCTGCTCCTTCCCGGTCGCCTGGGCGACTTCGCGGTTCAGTTGGTCGGTCAGTTCGTCCAGTTCTTTCTGGGCACGCTTCAGTGCCTCGGTCTGCCCGCCGAGCACTCGCTCGGCCGCCTTCTCGACCCCCTTGCGAAGTTGCTCGGTGCCCTCGGCCGCCTTCCGCGAAGCGTCGGTCGCCTCGGGCCGGCCGCCGTCGGTCAGCCGGCGGGCCAAGTCGAGCGAGTCGCCCACCTTCTGCTCGGCCGCCCCCCGGACCGTGTTGTAAAGCTCCTGTGCCAGCAGCGGCTCCGACTTCTCCGCCTCTTGCACCGTCTTCTCCGCCCGCTCGGTGATCTTGTCGAGCTGCTGCTTCTGCTCCTCCAGCCCCTTCTTGATGCGGTCGCGGTCGGCGGCGCCGTTCAGGCCGGGTTTCGGCTTGTCGAGTTCTTCGAGCTGCTTGGTGAGGTCCTTCTGCTTGTCGTCGAGTTGGCGGGCCTGCTGGCGGAGGTCCTTCATCTCCTCGCCGAACTTGTTCGCCGAGTCGCGGCGGAGTTGGTCCTGGACGGCATCGAGTTGCCGCTGTGCCCGCGTGCCCTCGTTGGCCGCCTGCCCCAACTGCCCCTTCTCCAAGGCTTCGGACGCCTTCTGCTGGTTCTCACGGCTCTGCTCCACCTGCTGCCGGGCGTCGGACAGGCGCTCGCGGTTCTGCTCCCCTTCCAGCCGCTCCTGGAGTTCTTCGGTGTCCCGCAGCAGTTCCTGCTGCTGCTCGCGGAGCCGCTTCAACTGCTGCTGCAGTTCCTCCTTCTTCCTCTCGTCGCGGGCCTGTTCGAGGGCCGACTGCAACTCCTTCACGCGGTCGGTCACGTCGGACTGTCGGCGGGCCAGGTCCTTCAGCTTGTCGGCCAACTCCTGGTTCTCCCGCTGCTCGCGGTCCCGCTGGGCCTGCTGCTCCCGCTGGGCGCGGGCGGCGGTCTGCGTCTCGTACCGCTGCTGCTCGTCCGTCAGGTCGAGTTGCCGCATTTGCTGCTGCGACGGGCTGCGACTGCTCGACTGCGACCGCGAGTTGGAACGGCTGTTGTTCCGCGTCACGTTGAACTCGCGGGCACGCAGTTTGAGCAGCGCCTGGTACGCGGCTTGTTCGGCGGACAGTGCGGACGGCAGCACCGCGGGCGATGCCTTCTCGTCCGCTTCGCCCAACTGCTTCAGTGCCTCTTCCATAAACCGAACGGCCTGCTTCAGGTCGTCGGCCGACGCCCCTTGCAGTTGCTCGGCGACCGCGGCCGCCTTGTCGATCACCGCCTGTTGCGACTCGCGGACCAGCCGCACGTCGTCGCTGAACTTCTCCGTCGGCTTGCTGCCGGTCTCGCGGCGGATCAGCTTCCAGGTGGCGTTGACGATCTGCTTCTGCATCTCGGCCAGTTTGTCGGCGGCTTCGGCCGCGGGGCTTTGCCCCTGCTGGCGTTCCTGCTGTTCCCGCTCCTGCTGCTCCCGGGTCTGCTGCTCGCCCTGGCGGAAGATCTCCTCGAAGTGCCGCACCTCGGCGAAGTACATGTCGCCGGACGTCCGCCGCGGCTTGCCGTCCGGCCCGACGTCCTCGGCCCAGAAGAAGTACGACGCCACCTGATCCGGCTGGGCTTTCAGCGCCTCGAAGGCGATCAGGTGTTCGGGCTGCACCCGCTTCGGCGCGGACGACTTCGTTTCGCCCAGCACCAACTCCACCGCCGACTGACCGGCCATCATCACGCTCACCCCGTGCCGCACGACGCCGTAGTCGTCCTTGATGTCGGCCTTCAGCGGCAGTTCCTCCAGCGGCGACACGCGGGTGTCGCGGCCGGGACGGGGCACCGCCACCACCGGCGGCAGGTTGCGGGTGACTTGCACCGCGATGTCGGACGGCAGCTTGTTGGCGCGGCCGTCGGCGTCGGTCAGTTGCACGCGGTACCGCTGCGTCTCGGTCGGCCGGATGGCCACCGTGTAAATATGCTTCTCGGCGTCGTGGAGCGTCAGCGGCAACTCCTGCTTCTTCTCGTCCACCAGCACCGCCCGCGGCACCGCCTTGTTCAACTGACAGAACAGAGTGATCTCGGCGCCCTCCACCGCCGTCACCCGCCGCACGTCCTCCACCGCCTTCGGGTCCGTGTTGGCGAACGACGGGAACACCAGCCGGGCGTTCACGCGGACCAACTCCGGGTGTTCGTACACCATCACGCGAAACGTGTCGCTCCGCCCGCCACTGTACTCCACCCGGTACGTCAGGTCGCTGCCGACCGCGGGCAAATAACCGGCGAACTTCGGGTCGTCGAGGGTGCGGGTCATCGGCCGAGACGGGTTGCCGTCGGCCAAGAGTTGCACGTCCGCAGGCACCGCTCCGGTGAAGCGGGCGGTGACGAGCAACGGCGAGCCGCGTTCGATTTGCGTGTCACCGGGTTCGACCGTCACGGCGGTGGTTTCGTCGGCCACTCCCGCACCGCTCGCCGGGTGCACGTCCGGGGTGATCACTCCGGCGGCCTGGAACCCGAGCAACCCCACCACCAAGGCGAGGGCGACGAGGGTGAGGGCGTTGGCCAACCCCGAGGTGACCAGCCGGTGCCGCGGGACGGTGTCGTCCCAGTCGTGGGTTCGGCTGTGTGCCACCGCCGATTCGATGACCGACGCCTGGAGGAAGCCGACCCGCTCGCCCGCGACCGGTTGCAGCTCGACGGCCGTGCGGAGGAGCGCCGCCAGATCCGGGTGCCGTTCCTCGATCCTGCGGGCCACCCAGTTCGGGTTGCCGGCCGACCGGCGTGTCACGAGCCACCACGCCGCGCCGACGACCAGTGCGGTCGCGGCGAGGGACACGGCCAACCAGGGGTTCGCTCCGGCTGCCCTGGCCAGGACCAACCCGCCCACCGCCAGGAGACCCCAGCAGACGGCCCACCCGCTCCACAGGCGGACGCGGCGGAACCGCCCGGCCACGCGATCGAGTATGCCGCGGAGTTCGGTGCTCGGGTTCATGACGTCACGACCTCCCGTTGGGCGGACCGGGTGCGCCACCCGGACAGTGCGGTTTCCACGAGCAATGCGGCAATCGCCACCAGGATCAGGACCCGCCAGATCGACTGGTTGCGTTCGAGTTCGGTGTTTTGTTGCTGCCGTTCGGCATCGGCGCGGGCGGCGTCGGCACCGCGGCTCACGAGTCGGCAGCCGAACTGTTCCAATGTCTCAGCCGAGAGCGGGGCGGTCAAACTTTCCGCCGGGTCGAGGTTGACGGCGAACGGACGCACTCCGGCCGGCGTTTCGAGGGTGTACTCGCCCGGCTGATCGGTGCCGTCGAAGGTGGTGGCGTCGGCGGCGAGGTCCACGGTCGTGCCGTCCGGCTTCCGCACCCGCGTGGCCGCGGCGCTGGCGGGAACGAGGACACGATCCCCGACGCGGTGCTGCGCGCCGGTTTGCACTCGCCCGTGCCGCAGCTCCAGCAGTGACGTCATCATGGGCACGAACTTGGACGACCGCGCGAGTTGGCTGTCGGCCGGTCGCCAACTGCTCGCCCACACCACGAACCGCCCGCGGCCCGAAATCTTCTCCAGCACGGCGGGGTCGCCGTCGTCGAACCAGGCCAGCACCTTCGCCCCCGGCAGGTGCCCGTCGGTCAACTTCCGGTGCTTCCAAAAGTGGATCTTGGTGAAGTCGCTGAACTGCGGGCCGGCGAGTGGCGAGAACAGCGGGTGTTCGAAAGCGATGTCGCGGAGCATCGCGTAGCGATCGCCGCTCACTTCACCCACGGCCTTCGCGGTCGCCCCGGCCATCGAAGGCAACGGAGTTGGTGAACTCATCACGCACAGCACCGTGCCCCCGTCGTCCAGGTATTTCTCCAGCACGCGGGTCGTGTTTGGTGACGGCGCACCGGCCAGAACCACAAGCGGCGAGTTGCGGACCTCGTCGGCGGTGAGCGGTTCATCCGGTTTGCGGGCGACCACGCGCACCACATGCTCCGGGGTCTCCTCCCAGGTGCGGTCGAGGAAGTAGAGCAGTCCCTCGGGGTCAGCCGCCTTGTCCGTGCCCAAGAAGAAGACGGTCCACTCGCGGCGTGGCGTGCCGGCAAGGTACGCCGTGTTGTCGAAGTCGTGGGCGTCGCCTGCCAGCCGCAACACCGTCGCGGTCGTCGGCCGCGGCACCTTCACCACCCGGCTCTCGCCCGGCGGAATGTACGCCTCGACGTCCGCACCCGTCACGCCGCTCCAGGCGAGTTTGAATTGCTCCTGAGTCGCCCCGATCTCGTTGGTCACCCGCACGCGAAGCTGCGCCGGGCCGCTCCCCTTCTCGCTGTCGGCACGGTCGGCCAGGATCGTCAAACCGGCGTTCCCGCGGCCGTCGGCCACTGTTCGCAGCTCCAGTTCCACCTCGGCCGGCCACTCGTACCCGGTCAACTCGGTCAGGCTCGCCCCCTGTTGCACGTCGCTCACCAGCACCACCTTCCCCGACGGGCGATCCCCGGCGGCGAGGATCGCCCCGGCGCTCTCGATCAGCGCCCGGTCGAGGGCGGTCGTCCCCCACGTCGGCGTCAGTTGCTTCACCCGATCGCGGGCGATGGCGATCCGCTGTTGAGGTTCGAGTTGATCCGACTCGGCGAACCCGAACACTTGCCGCACGGTGTGGTCGAAGGCGAACACCGCCACGCGGTCGGCCGGCCGACAATCCGCAAGAGCCTCGTCGGCCTTCGCCACCGCCTGTTTCCACAGGTCGCCCCGCCGCATGCTCGCGCTGGTGTCGATCAGCACCACCACCCGCCGGCCCGACCCGCCGGCGTCGGCCGACGCTTCGGTCCGGAAGAACGGCCGCATGAAGGCCAGCCCGAGGAGCACGAGAGCGGCGGCACGGAGGAGCAACAGAAGCACTTGATCCAAGCGGCGGCGGCTGGACGGCGGCGGGGGTGACGGCGTGAGAAACATCAGCGAGCTGAACGGCACCGTGCCCTTCGGCCGCCGGCGGATCAGGTGAAAGAGGATCGGCGCGGCGACGGCGAGGAAGCCGAGCGCGAACAGCGGGGCGAGGAAGCTCATCGGCCACCCCCCCGGCCCGCGGCCGTTCGCCCGGGGGCACGCCCACGCCGCAGGCGGGCACGCAGCAGGTCGAACAGCACCAACTCCAGCGGGCGGGCGGTCGTCACCTGCTCGAAGTCGGCGCCGACACCGATGCACGCCTTCCGCACCTCGACGGCGTGGGCGGCGAACCGCGCCCGGTAGGTGCCGCCGGCCACCCTCGGGTCGATGAACACCTCCTGCCCCGTCTCGGCGTCCTTGAACAACCCCGGCGTGTCGAAGTTGAACCGCACCTCTTCCGGGTCGAGCACCTGGAACACGACCACGTCGTGACCAGCACCGCGGAGGTTGCCGACGGCGGCACGCACGGCCTCGGCGGGCACGAGCAAGTCCGAGAACAGCACGAACAGCCCGCGGCGCGGGGTGGCCGCCCCGACCTCGTTCAGGGGGCCGATGAGATCGGTGGCCTTCCCGACTGGCTCGCGGTGCAGCAGTGCCATCAGGTGGGCGAGGTGTCCCGGCCGCACGCGGGGCGGGACGTATTCGACCACCGTGTCTTCGAACGTGACCAGCCCGACGGCGTCGCGTTGCCGCGACAGGAAGTACGCCACCGTGGCCGCGGCGGTGCGTGCGTACTCCCACTTGCTCACGCCGGCGGACCCGTACCCCATCGACCGGCTGGCGTCCACCACCAGGTGGCACCGCAGGTTCGTCTCGTCCTCGAACTTCTTGATGTAGTACCGGTCGGAGCGGGCGAAGTGGTGCCAGTCCAGATACCGCGGGTCGTCGCCGGGGGTGTACTCGCGGTACTCGCTGAACTCGACGGAGAAGCCGTGGTACGGGCTGCGGTGGATGCCCTTGTCGAACCCCTCCACCACCACCCGCGCCCGCAGTTGCAGGCTCTTGATCCGCATCAGGGCCGACGGGTCGATCAGTCCCGGACTGCTGGTAGGTGTAGCCGCAAGCGGGAATGGAGGCATCAGCGGGGTGCCTCCTTCACGTGTTCCAGAAGTTTGTCGAAGGATTTTGTATTTGGCAAATCCGTCATATTG
>CAYMHO010000196.1:0-12958 GCA_964390195.1 uncultured Fimbriiglobus sp.
GGCGGGGGGGGGTGGTTCCGCGTGGTGTGGCGGGGGTGACCCGGGTGGGTGGGGGGGCTTCCCGCCTGTTCTGATTGCGGGCGGGACGCCCGCGCTCCCAGCCCACTTCTCATCTCCCGTTACACACCGAGAAAATCCTGAGAAACGTAGCGGTGTCGTTGACAGCTCGGCCGGAAACCGCCATCTTACGCCCTGACGACTCCACTCCCGAGACGCACACCTCGCGAACGTGCCGGAGGTTGAATGGGCCAGCTCTCGAACCCGGTCGAACCGTTCGGTGAAGTGAACACCTACCCGCAGGCGGACGGCAGCATCAAAGTCGTCGCCACGGTTCTGATGGTGCCGGACATCGAGGGCGCCCGCACCGGGCTGGCGCTGGACGCGTCGGCGTCGATGAAGAAGCTGTACGGGGCGTCGAACGCCCTGGGCAGCGTGTTCGCCAAGGCGTCCGGGGCGACCAACTTCGTCGAGCCGGTCGCCCGCACGATGGCCGCCTACCTGGCGCAGTTCTCGTCCACCGGCAAGTGCGACCTGATCTACTGGGCGGTCAACCCGGCCGGCGACGCCGTCGAGCCGATCGCCGCGGTGTCTCAGGACGAGGCCCAGACCGTGGCCATCCCCGGCCCGAAGAAATTCCCGTGGGGCCGCGGCACCAAGCTGCTGCCGCCGGTGCGGCACTTCGTGGACGACCTGTTCAAGGCCGCCCCGTGGTCCATCTGCGTGTTCGTGACGGACGGCGTGATCGAGGACCTGGCCGACGTGAAGGCGTACTGCCTGAACTTCGCCAAGCAGATCGCCGCCGGCCAACGGCAGTTCGCCAAACTGGTGCTCATCGGCGTCGGCGAGGAGGTGGACGAGAGCCAGATGGAGGAGCTGGACGACATGTTCGAGGGGTCCGGGATCAAGATGCCGGACGGCAGCCCGATCGACCTGTGGGACCACAAGCTGGCGGCGGAGATGAAGAAGATCGAGGAGATTTTCGCCGAGGTGGTGAGCGAGGACGCCACCGTGGCCGCCTCCGGGCGGATCGTGAACAACGCCGGCACCCCGTGCGCCGACTACCCGGACGGCCTGCCGGCCATGCTCCGGTTCACCCTGCCGAAGGGGTCCACGTCGTTCACCGTCGAGTTCCCCGGCGGGAGCGTGACCCAGGACATCACCGGCTAGATGGTTCCCCTCTCCCCCTGGGGAGAGGGGAACGAGCACATTCCCCATGGCCGACCCCGTCTTCCACCAGTTGCCCAGTTCCGTCGTCGCCCCCGAGTTCGGCGAGGTGAACGTGGCCGACACCCCCGCCGGTCGTGAGGTGCGGTTCACCATCCTGATGGAACCACAGGGCAAAGAGGCGGAAGGGTGGCAGACGGGCGTGGCACTGGATGCGTCGGCGTCGATGCGGAACTGGTACGGGCGGGCCCTCGTCGGCAAGGTGCCGAAGGAGCTCGAAGCCGAGTACGAGCAGAAGGGGTGGGTGACGACCCGCGTGGACGACGGCCAGCGGGTGAAGGTGTTCCAGCGGGAGGCCCACCAGGACGCCCTCCAGCGGGGGGTGCTCAAGTTCACCACCAACATCGTCGAGGCCCCCGCCCGCGAGTTCATCTCTTATTTGGCCGCGAATCTCGACGCCGACGGCGGCACCACGGTCATCTACTGGGCGTGCGGGGACGGCTCGGCCACCGAGGTGGTCGGCGACTTCACCGCCGACCAGTGCCGCACCCTCACCGTCACCGGGCCGAAGGAGACACCCTTCGGCACCGGCACCAAGCTGACCCCCGCCGTGCGGTACTTCGTCGACCGCTTCCCGGACGCCAAGAACGGCATGTACCTGTTCGTCACCGACGGCCGCCTGGACGACCTGGCCGAGGTGAAGCGGTACACCACCCAGTTGTGCAAGGAGATCGCCGCCGGCACCCGCAACCCGGTCAAGTGCGTGCTGATCGGGGTCGGCAACCAGATCGACGAGAAGCAGATGGAGGAACTGGACGAACTGGACAGCGGGACCGACGTGGACGTCTGGGATCACAAGATCCAGGCGGACATGCGGGGGGTGGTGGAGATCTTCGCCGAGGTGGTGTCCGAGAACACCACCGTCGCCCCGCTCGGCACCCTGTTCGACCCGGCCGGGGGCGTGGTGGTGCGGTTCACCGACGGCGTGCCCGCCCGCATCACCGCCACCCTGCCGGCCGGCGCCGAGTTCTTCGAACTGGAGGTCGGCGAACACCGCATCCGCCAGCCGCTGAGAGGGTGAGCCGCCTGGGGAGTACGCACCCACGCGGCTCACCGAAAAATCTCTGCCCACTTCCGACGAGTTGCGACGCTCAGCGAGAATACCCGACCTCCCGGCCTTCACCCCCACGCAAGGTGCCCCATGGGATTCTGGAACAAGCTGTTCGGCGGGAAGAGCGACGACGACGGCGGCGGGAAGCCGGCCGGCAAGGGCAAGCCGGCCGTCACCTCCACCACCAGCGTGCAACTGCCGAGCACCATGGTGGCGAAGGAGTTCGGCGAGGTGAACGTGAAGCGGGTGGGGGGCGAGACCGAGGTGCTGTTCACCGTGCTGATGGAGCCGCAGGGCAAAGAGGCGGAAGGCTGGCAGACGGGCGTGGCCTTGGACGGCAGCAAGTCGATGGAGCCGGTGTTCGGCCGCGGGCTGGAGAAGGGCCGCCGCGGCAACCCGCCCCCGAAGGTGTGGGAAGACTACCACCGCCGCGGGCTGCTCCAACTGGTCGAACACCAGGGGCAGCAGTTCCCCATCCTGTCCGACGAGTGCAAGAAGGACCTGGTCGACAAGGGCTACTTCGAGTGGTCGAAGAACACCATCGAGGCGACCGCCCGCAAGTTCACCGCCTACCTGGCGGCCAACCTGGACGCCGACGGCGGTACCACCGTCATCTATTGGGCGTGCGGCGAACACGGGTCGGACATCGAGGAGATCGGCGACCTGACGTCTGACCAGTGTGAGGGCACGAAGTTTCCAGGCCCGCTCCAGAAGGGGTTCGGCAACGGCACCTTGCTCACCCCGGCCGTGCGGTACTTCGTCGAGCGGTTCGCGGACGCCAAGAACGGCATGTACGTGTTCATCACCGACGGCGAGCTGAACGACCTGGAAGACGTGAAGTGGTACACCAAGAAGCTGTGTCGGGAGATCGCCGACAAGAAGCGAAACCCGGTGAAGTGTGTGCTGATCGGCGTGGGCGACCAGATCAACGAGAAGCAGATGGAGGAGCTGGACGACCTGGATAGCGGGACCGACGTGGACATCTGGGATCACAAGATCGCGGCCGACATGCGGGGGGTGGTGGAGATCTTCGCCGAGGTGGTGTCGGAGAACGTGATCGTCGCCCCGACCGCCCGCATCTACGACAACACCGGGGCGGTGGTGCAGAACTTCACCGACGGGATGACCGCGCGGGTGACGTTCCGCATGCCGTCGTCGTCCGACTTCTTCGAGCTGGAGGTGGGCGACCAGCGGATTCGGCAAAGTGTGGTGGTGCCGAAGCGGTGATGTGTTCAGGCCGAAGGCCTGAGAGTTCTCAGCCCAGGGCAACGCCCTGGGTCGTCGTGTGAAAAGACCCGCCACCCCGAAGGGGTGGGAGAAGGCTCGCGGGCCTTCAGCCTGCGGCGTGGTTGACTTCGTCACCCAGGGCGTTGCCCTGGGCTGAGAACTCTCAGGCCTTCGGCCTGAAGGTGGCCCCCCGTGTCCGTGTACAACCGCCGGCTGCCGTTCTACCTGGTGCTCGACTGCTCCGAGTCGCTCGCCGGCGAGCCGATCGAGGCCATGGCCCAGGGCGTGGCCGCCCTGCTCGCCGACCTCCGCGGCGACCCGATGGCCCTCGAGACGGTCTACCTGAGCGTCATCACCTTCGGCACCACCGCCACCGTCGCCAGCCCGCTCACCGAGCTGATGAAGTTCCAGCCGCCGAAGCTGGTTCTGGGCAGCGGCACGGCCCTCGGCGCCGCCCTCCGGCTGCTCGTCAAGTGCCTGGACAACGACGTGGTCAAGACGACCGCCACCACCAAAGGGGACTGGAAGCCGATCGTGCTGATCGTCACCGACGGCGAGCCGACGGACGACTGGAAGAAGGCGGCCAACTTGGTGCGGGACGAGATCCACGGCAAGCGGGCGAACGTGGTGGCGGTCGGCGTCGGACCTGATGCCGATGTCGAGATGCTCGGCCGCATCACCCCGACCGTGCTGAAGGGGTCCGACCTGCAACCGGGCACCCTGCGGGCGCTGTTCAAGTGGGTGTCGGCGTCGGTGTCGCTGGCCAGCGCCCGTCCGGACGGCGGCCCCGGCCTGCCCCCGCTGCCGGCCGGCGTGGAGGAGAAACCGACCGGCGGACCGCCCCCGCAGCCCGACCGCTACCTGTTCCTGCACAGCCGGTGTGTGGGGAACAAGCAGTTCTACATCATGCGGTTCCAGAAGCGGGGGCGGAACTACGAGGCGGTGGCCACGCACCAGCTCGACCAGTTCGACTTCGGCCCGCCCGGCCAGCCAACCCCGTCGGTGCCAGTCGATCGCCTGGGCGAGCCGCCGCCGTGCCCGTACTGCCGCAACCCGACCGTGTCGGTCTGCCAGTGCGGTAAAATGTTCTGCTCCCCGCCCGTCCGCACCTCGATCACCCTGAGCTGCCCGTGGTGCACGAAGAAGGGCACCTACGCCGCCGGCGGGGGGTTCGACGTGACCGGCGGGGCGGGCTAAAGATTTCGCGGTGAGCCGCGAGCCAACGGCGAGCGCGTGGTCGTCTCGCTCGCCGTTGGCTCGCGGCTCACCAAACCGACCAGCAACCGCGAGGGCCTCACCATGAACCTGATCCGCCGGCTGCCGGTGTACCTCATCCTCGACTGCTCGGAGTCGATGGCCGGGCCGGCGATGGCCGCCGTCGAGCAGGGCGTGAAGTCGATGGTCGATTCCCTCCGCGGCAACCCGCTCGCCCTCGAAACCGCCCACCTGAGCGTCATCACCTTCCACCGCACCGCCCAGCAGGTGGTGCCGCTCACCGAGCTGATGCAGTTCCAGCCGCCCAAGCTGGCCGTGCGGTCCGGCAGTGCCCTCGGGGCCGCCCTGCGGGTGCTCATGAAGTGCATCAAGAAGGAGATCGTCAAGACCACCCCGACCACCAAGGGCGACTACAAGCCGCTCGTCTTCCTGCTCACCGACGGCCAGCCGACCGACGACTGGGAGAAGGCGGCCGACGAGCTGAAGAACGCCGACAACAAGGTGGCCAACCTGTACGCCATCGGGTGCGGGCCGGACGTGGACCCGTCGGTGCTGCGGGAGGTGTCGGACATCGTGCTGATGATGAACGACCTGACGCCGGAGGGGTTCAAGAAGTTCTTCGTGTGGCTGTCGGCGTCGGTGTCCACGGCCAGCATGAAGCTGGACAGCACCTCCGCCGGCGACATGCCCCGGCTGCCCGCCGGCATGGGTGTGGCGGACGACGACGACGAGTACGACGACTCGACGCCGCGGCAGGTGTTCCTGGCCGCCCGCTGCCAGCGGACCGGCGAGCCGTACCTGATGCGGTTCGCCCGCCGCGAGTACGACGGGCGGTACGAGGCCATCGCCTCGCACAAGTTGGACATCCTGGAGAAGGACGCCGGCGAGTACATGCCGCCCATCCGCTCGGACATGCTCGACGGGGTGCCCGACTGCCCGTACTGCGAGAACGAGGTGGCCGGCCAGTGCCCGTGCGACACGCTGTTCTGCTCGTCGATGACCAACCGCGGGCCGGTGGTGTGCCCCGGGTGCAAGGCCCAACTCGACCGCGGGCGGCCGGGCGGCGGGTCGTTCGACGTGCGGCGGTCGCAGGGCTGATAAGTTCAGGCGCGCGGCGGGCGTGAGCCCGCTGTTCCCCAACAGCCCCCTCACGGGGGCCGCTCGCCAGTGCAACCAGGAGACTTCACCGATGGCCGAGTTCACCGGGCGGCGGCTGCCCATTTACCTCGTGCTCGACTGCTCCGGGTCGATGAGCGGCGAGCCGATCGAGGCCGTGCGGCAGGGGGTGAAGGCCCTGCTGGCGGACCTGCGGAGCGACCCGCAGGCGCTCGAGACGGCGTTCCTGTCGGTCATCACCTTCGACAGCGGGGCCAAGCAGGTGTGCCCGCTGACCGAACTCATGTCCTTCTCCGAGCCGAACCTGGACGCCACCGGCAGCACGGCCCTCGGCGAGGCGATGAAGCTGCTGGAGCAGTCGATCGAGCGGGAGGTGAAGAAGACCACCCCCACCCAGAAGGGGGACTGGCGGCCGCTCGTGTTCGTCATGACCGACGGCCAGCCGACGGACAACTGGCAAGGCCCCGCCGACAGCGTGAAGTCGAAGAAGCTGGGCAACATCATCGCGTGTGCGGCCGGGGCCGGGGCGACGGTCGAGCCGCTGAAGCGGATCACCGAGATCGTGGTGAAGCTGGACAACCTGCAGCCTGACACCCTGAAGCAGTTCTTCAAGTGGGTGTCGGACTCGATCAAGACGACCTCGGCGAGCGTGCAGCAGGTGGCCGCCGACGGGCCGATCAACCTGCCCCCGCCGCCGCAGCAGATCCAGATCGTGCCGTGACAGGCCCGCTGAGAGTAGTAGGCACACTCCGTGTGCCGTTCCGAGGACGGCACACGGAGTGTGCCTACTACTGAGGACCGCCCGATGTCGTCCCCCGAGCAGATGATCCAGATGGTCCGCTGGCGGCTCGGCCTGCCGTACAACGGCGACCAGGCGGCGCTCGAGCGGGAGTGGGCGGCGCTCGGCCCGCGGCAGGAGAAGTTGGCCGACGACGTGGCCGTCGAGGTGGCCCAACTGCTCCGCCTGCTCATGCGGGCGAAGGTGGCCGGCAAGCCGACCCCGGATCACCTGTCGTGGGCGCTGCCGATGGCCGACCTGTTCGCCGCCTGCGTGAAGATGAGCGAAGCGACCGCCTCCCCGCAGGTGGCCGAGCGGTTGAAGAAGGTGGTGAAGTACTACACCGACCCGGCCCCGCCGCCGCCCCGCCAGCCGCCACAGCCCCCCCCGCCCCGTACCCCGATCGCGGCCGAGAAGGTGCGGGTCGGCCCGCAGCAACCGCCTCCCCCGCGGCCGCCCGCCCCGACCACCATCCGCCCCGTCCTCGCACGTCCGGCGCAGCCGACCCCCGGCCGCCCGGCTCCGACTCCCGTTCCCCCACCGATGACACCACCGCCACCGCCCGCCGCGCCGACGTCCCCCACCGCGGCCTGGAAGTACATCCCCCCGCCGGGCGACGCCGACGAACCCGACTCGCACCCGGAGTACGACGCCCGCCCGTTCGCCGCCGCCGACGCCGGGTTCGTCGCCTTCGGTGCTCGCGTGCGGGGGAAGAAGCACAAGCACGAGGGTACCCACTGCGACGACTGGTTCGAAATGGGCACCGCCGGCGGGTGGACGCTGGTGGCCGTGTCCGACGGGGCCGGGTCGAAGAAGTTCAGCCGGGTCGGGGCGCGGGCGGCGTGTGGGGAGGCGGTGCGGTCGATGGCCGAATCGCTCGGCCGACACCAGTTCGCCGACCACACCACCCTGGCCGACTGGCAGACGGCCATCCAGCCGGACGGCAACAACGTGTGCGCCGCGGCCGACGTGGAGGCGGTGCCGGCGGCCGTGCGGAAGGCCATCACCGACGCCCACCGGGCGGTCATGAACGCCGCCTCCGCCCGCTACGGCCGACCCGAGTACGAGAAGATTCTCGGCCGGCCGATCGACCCGAACGACCTCTCCTGTACGCTGCTGCTCGCCGCCCACCGGATCGTCGTGATCGACGGCCGCCCGCTCAGTTTCATCGCCGCCTGCCAGGTGGGCGACGGGATGATCGGCGCCGTGCGGCCGGACGGCATGTGCCGTGTGCTGGGCGTGGCCGACAGCGGCGGGTACTCGGGCGAAACCGAGTTCCTCACCTCGAACGGCAAAACCGACCCCGCCGCCCTGCTGCCGAAGTCGGTGGTGTTCATCAGTCCGCTGCAAGCGCTGCTGGTGATGACCGACGGGGTGGCCGACGACTACTTCCCGCCGGACGAGAACCTGCCGCGGCTGTGGGCCGACCTGGTGGTGAACAACATCCCCGGTGTGAAGCCGCCGACCGACCAGAGCGTGGCCGCCGCCCTCGCCGCGACGAAGCTGCCCACCGCGGACGCGGTGAGAGCCGCCGACTTCGAGGTGCTGTCCGAAGTGGTCGAGCCGACCCGCACGCCGGTCACCATCCGCTCGGCCGCCACCTTCGCCGGACACCTGGGGTTGCCGGTCGAGTCTATCATCAAGTCGGGTCCGCTCTTGTGGGCGGGGGCGACGCTCCGGGGTGGTGGCATCCCCGGCCCGACCGCCGCCGAGCGGCTGCGGCTCTGGCTGGACGCCTACCACGTCCGCGGGTCGTTCGACGACCGCACGCTGGTCGCCCTGCACCGGGAGGAGCTGCCGTGACCACCCGCACCGCCATTTTGAAGGACGGGCGGACGGTCAAGTACGAGGAGGTGTCCGACCCGCCGGCCGGGGGCATGAAGAAGGTGTACTTCACCCCGGACCGCTCCGAGGTGGTCGCCTTCTTCCACGACCCGCAGGCGGCCGCCGACGCCAACCGCCATGCCCGGTTGGATGCCGTGCTCGGGCGGTACAACCCGACCACCGACCCCGAAACCGGCGACTACTGGAAGCGGCTGTTCTGCTGGCCGACCGGCGTGGTGACGAAGCCGATGCTCGGCATCGTCGCCCCGGCCTACCCGTCCAACTACTTCTTCGAGAGCGGGCCGTTCAAGGGCAAAGAGAAGAAGGGCAAGTGGTTCTCCAGCCCGAAGCTGCGGGCCTACCTGCCGGAGGTCGAGCGGGGCACCTGGCTGAACTACTTCCAGATCGGCATCCAGATGGCCCGGGCCATCAGTCGCCTGCACTTGGCCGGGCTGGCCCACTCCGATTTGTCGTGCAACAACGTGCTGCTCGACCCCGTCCGCGGGCAGTGCGTGATCATCGACATCGACTCGCTGGTGGTGCCCGGCATGTTCCCGCCGGACGTCCTCGGCACACCGGGGTACATCGCCCCGGAGGTGCTCTCGACGCAGCACCTGCCGCTCACCGATCCGGCCCGCAAGCACCCGACCGCCCGCACCGACCAGCACGCCCTGCCGGTGCTGCTGTACGAGTACCTCCTGTTCCGCCACCCGCTGCGGGGGCCGAAGATCCACTCGACCGTGTCGGCCGAGCAGGACGAACACCTGGGCATGGGCGAGCGGGCGCTGTTCGTCGAGCACCCGACGGATTCGAGCAACCGCCCGCCCGACCTGGGGGCGACCACCGCCGACCTCGGCCCGCAGTTGCACAGCCTGTTCGAGCGGGCCTTCGTGAAGGGGTTGCACGCCCCGAATGACCGCCCGGCGGCCATCGAGTGGGAGCGGGGGCTGATCCGCACCTGGGATTTGCTGCACCCGTGCGCGAACGGGGCGTGTTCGCACAAGTGGTTCGTGGTTCACAGCCCGACGTCCACCCGCTGCCCGTTCTGCAAGACGAAATTGAAGGCCCCCGTGCCGGTGCTGAAGCTGCGAAAAGAAGTGCGGCCGGGGCAGTGGATGCCGGACGGCACGCTGGTCGTCCACGGGAGCGGCGGGCTGTTCAACTGGCACGCCTTCGACAACCTGTTCCCGGGGGCGAAGTCCGACCGCACCCGGCTGGCGTACTTCGCCTTCCACCAGGGGAAGTGGCTGCTCATCAACGAGAAGCTGACGACGCTCACGTCGCCCGGCGGCAGCCGGGTGCCGGCGGGGGCGGCGGTCGAACTGAAAGCCGGGGCGACGTTCCGCCTGGCACAAGACCCGCACGGCCGCCTGGCCGAGGTGGAGGTGTACACGCCGTAGCTGAACCGTTCTCCGGTTTGCCGCGAGGCGAAGACGAGCGGGCCGCGGTCTCGCTCGTCTTCGCCTCGCGGCAAACCTTCCTTCATCCCGACCACCCGAAATGACCCCCGCATGACCCCGACCCAGGATCAGGCCCGCGACCAGTTCCAGCGGCAGCTCGACGCCGCCGGCGGCGACGACACGCTGGTGCTCGACCCGCCCTTGGAGCGGACCGGGCCGGTGGTCGTCCGCAAGTCGCTCACCCTGGACGGCCGCGGTGGGGCGGTGTGGGGCTGGGCCGGGCCGGTCGTCCGCGTCACCGCCCCGCACGTCACCCTCCGCAACCTGCGGATCGAGTACACCGCCGACCAGGCGGACGAGGGGCCGAACGCCGGGGTGGCCCTGCGGGTGGAGGCGGATCATTTGACCCTGGAGAACGTGACCGTCCGCGGGCGGGTGGTCGGGCTGGCGGCCGAGGCGGGCGAGTGGCGGTACCCGCACCAACTCAATCTGGGAGCGGTCGCCCACCGGGTGCCGCACAGCTTGCGGGTGCGGATGGCGGTGCCGGTGCCGTGCCAGCTCACGTCCGAAATCGCCGGGGTCAAACTGCACCCGTCGTCGCTGACGCCCGGCGCCCACGAGGTGCGGGTGCAACTCGACCCGCTCATGGCCGACACCCTGTTGTTCGGCACCATCGCCATCAAGACGGCGTTCCTCCGCCGCGAGATCGTGCTGAACGCCCACGTGCAGGCTCCGGTCGAAGGGCTGCCCCCCCCGATCGCCGACCCGGACCGCATCGTCTGGCAGCCGACCGACTGGGACGCCCTGCTCGCCGGCGGGGTGCAACTGGCACCACCGCCCACTTCGGTGCCGGTCAGCCCGCCGCCGCAACCGCCGCCGGTGCGGCTCGCGCCGGTCGTGTCGGTGCGGCCAGGGCCGGCGGTGCCGGTCGCCAGGACGACGAGCGCGGCCGACGACGACCCGGTCATCACCCTGACTCCGGACGACAGCCCGGCGGCCACGTCACTGCCCCCTGCCCCGACGGTCTCCCTGACCCCGGACACACCCACCCCGCCCCTTCCCCCGCCGGTCGTGTCGCGGGCGACACAACCGCCGCCCACGCCCCCACCGCCAACCGTCACCCCGCCGGTCATCTCCCCGCCGGTGCGGTCCACCAAATTGAAATCGGTGAGCGGGCCGCTCCTCGGCGGGGCGTTCGGCAACCCGCCGGGTTCAACGCCCGCATCGACACCCGCGTCCACGCCCGCCTCGACGGCACCGGGCGCCGGCATGAAGCAGGTGAGCGGGCCGATGCTGGGTGGGGCGTTCGGTTCACCCCCGCCGGCGGCTGAGGCGTCCCCGCCTCCCCCACCGCCGGTCGTCCCGCCGCCCGCCGACCCGGTCATTCCGCCGGACGTGCTGGAGGAGGCGAAGCCGAAGTCGTCCATCAAGCTGAAGCCGAAGAGCGGGCTGTTCGGCAGCCCACCGCCGCCGGAAGCGTCGCCCCCTGCCCCGCCCGCGCCGGAGCCGCCGCCCCCGCCGAAGCGGAAGTTCCGCCCGGCCGGCGGCCTGCCCGGCTGGATCCCGCCGCCCCCGCCGGCCCCGGAACCGCCACCGCCGCCGCCAGCCGGTTGAATCGACCTGACCCCCCGGCCCCCTCTCCGAAGGGGAGAGGGGGTGTTCAACCTGCAACGGTTGTGGGTTTGCCGCGAGTCGCAGACGAGCGGGCCACGTCACCCGCTCGCCTACGACTCGCGGCAAGCCGGGAACAACACCCCGTTGAACACCCCCCTCTCCCCTTCGGAGAGGGGGCCGGGGGGTCAGGTCTCTGTAAACTGTCGATCCCTGAGAACCGTCCTGGCATTCCGTCACTCGTGCCCTGGGTGTTCACACGATGTCCGTCACTGTCGTCGAGACCCGCCGCGGGCTGACCGCCGCCGAGGTGCAGGCCAGCCGCGCCCGGCACGGGTCGAACGTGCTCACCCCGCCCGAGCGCGACCCGTGGTGGAAGCTGTACCTGAGCAAGTTCGACGACCCGGTCATCCGCATCCTGATCATTGCCGCCGCCATCGCCATCACGGTCGGGGCGGTGGAGGGGAAGGTCGCGGCCGAGGGGGTGGGCATCGTCATCGCCATTTTCCTGGCGACGTATTTGGCGTTCTGGAACGAGCACCGGGCGAGCAAAGAGTTCGACGTGCTCAACCGCACCAACGACGACGTGCCGGTGAAGGCGTACCGCGACGGGCGGGTGACGACGGTGCCGCGGCGGGACGTGGTGGTGGGCGACTTCATCCTGATCGAGACCGGGGAGGAACTGCCGGCCGACGGCAAGGTGGTGGAGGCGGTCGGGCTGGACGTGAGCGAGGCGAAGTTGACCGGCGAGGCCCGGCCGGTGACGAAGAAGCCGAGCGGCGAGGGCGGGGAGGCCGGCACCATCCCGCACGACCAGGTGCGGCGGGGGTCGGTGGCGGTGGACGGGTACGGGACGGTCGAGGTGTCGGCCGTCGGCGACCACACCGAGTTCGGCAAGACGCTCATCGACAGCGTCCGCGACTCGGACAAGAACCGCACCCTGAACACGCAGTTGGCGAAGCTCAGCCAGATCATCGGGGTGGTCGGGTTCGGCATCGCCCTGCTCACCTTCGTGGCGCTGGTGGTGCGGGCCGCCCTCACCGGGCACCTGGTCCTCGACTCCGGCCAGTGGGTGGTGGCGGCCGGGGCGGCGCTCGGGGTGGCCATCGCCCTGGTGAAGGTGTGGCTGCCGGTGGTGTACGACGGGTTCGAGCTGCTCGGGTGGGACGTGCCGCAGCCGTCGTGGCTCGGCGGGGACGACGACGACGATGACGACGACGCGAAAGGGGGCGAGGGCGAGGGGGAGAAGAAGGGCGGCGGGTGGCTGGCGGGGGCGATGCCGTGGCTGGTCGCGGTGGTGCTGGGGGCCATCGCGTTCGGCATCGTGCTGGGGATCGCCGTCGCCACCAACCAGGTTCAGGCCGACCCTTCCACCTGGATGCCGAAAGCGGCCGGTCAGGAGTTCCTGCGGAACTTCATGATCGCCGTGACGATCATCGTGGTGGCGGTGCCGGAAGGGCTGGCGATGAGCGTGACCCTCAGCCTGGCGTACAGCATGCGGAAGATGACGGC
>CAYMHO010000197.1:0-10497 GCA_964390195.1 uncultured Fimbriiglobus sp.
GCGGTGCAGGAACCCGCGGGCGTGGGCGAAGGCCACCGCCTGGGCCACCGCCCGCACCACCGTCGCCGACTCCCGCGGGGGCAGCGGGCCGGCCGCCAGCCGGTCCTTCAGGCTGCCAGGGTACAGCGGCATCACCAGGTACGGCCGCCCCAGCCGCTCCCCCCACTTGAGCACCGGCACCACGTGCGGGTGGGACAGCAGGGCGACCGCCCGCACCTCCGCCCGGAACAGCTCCCGCCGCTGCTCGTCGCCGGCCGGGGGCAGGGCCTTCACCGCCACCGCCCGCCGCACCCCCAGCCCGGTCTGTTCGCCCTCGTACACCCGGGCCATGCCCCCGGCCCGCCGCAGCCGCACGATCCGCAGCCCGTCGAACTCCGCGCCCGGCTCGAACCCGTCGTCCGCGGCCGGGTCGGCGGTGGCGACGGCGAAGGCCGTGCGGGTGGCCGCCCGGTCGGCCAAGAACCGCTCCAGCCGCGGACGCAGCTCGGCCGGCTGGTCGGCCAGCCACTCGTCCGACGCGAGCGGCTCGCCCCGCTCCTCGGCCAGGAGCAGGCGGGCGACGGCCTCGTCCAGCCGGGCGTCGGCGTCGGCGGTCGGGGTGACGGCCATCGGCGGTCCTCGGTCAGCCAACGGGCGACGACTCGGTGAGCACCTGCCGCAGCCGCTCCAGCCCACGGCGGAGCAGCCCGGCCACCGCCGGCACCGACTTGCCCATCGCCGCGGCGGTCTCGCTCACAGGCAGTTCCAGCAGGTGGTGCAGAAGCACCGCCGTCCGCTGGTCTTCGGGTAGTGCCCCCACGGCGGCGGCCAGGTGGTCGAGCAACTCCGCCCGTGCCAGGTGCTGGCTGGGCGTGGTCAACCCGGCCAGGGTGGCGAGCGGGTCGATCCCGGCCGCGGCCCCCTGCCCCACCTCCCGGCGGGCGTCCCGCCGGTCGGCCGTCCAGAACCGCACCGCGTCCCGCAGATTGTTCAGGAAGGCGGTCCGCACCCGCCCGCGGGCGGCGGCTTCGTCGGCCGGGAGCGGGTCGGCGGCGCACTCGGCGAGGGTCTGTTGCACCACCCCGGACAGGTCCACCTTGGCGGCCAGAGCGGGGGCGAGCTGCCCGGCCCCGAGCAGGTGCAGGTACGGGCGGAACGTTTCCACCCACGGCGGCAGGTCTGGGGAGGGCACGGACGGCACCTGAATAGGGGCGGAATCGGCGACCGGACCGACCGCGAAAAATCGGAGACGGGAAACGGAATCGGTCTGGAGACGGCGGGGATTGGCTTACGAACGCCCGCGGGTGCCTGTCCAGGGCACGCCCGACCGGACTGCTCGGCACAACCCGCACTTTTTCACGGTCGGTTTGCCGGCGGATGACGCTCTCCCTGCGGACATCCCCCTCACGAGTCGCCCCCATGTCCGCCCGCTGGACCCGCTGGCTCCGTTCCCCGGCCCCCCGCACCCGCCTCACCCTCGAAGGGCTGGAAGACCGATGCACTCCGGCGACCATTCAGGCCGTCTCGGTGGCCGACCCGCTCCTCCGCGAGACCACGGGGAATTCCGCTTCCTGGGCGGGTACCGACCGAATGATCTCGGGCGACGGCCGGTACGTCGTGTTTGAAAGCCAAGCGTCCAACTTAGGACCGACACCCAACCCCGGAGGGTACTCGGACGTGTTCGTCCGAGACCTCGTCTCCGGTATCACCCAGCGGGTGAATACCAACGCCAGCGGGTTACCAGCCAACCACAACAGCGCGTCACCGACCATTTCCGCCAACGGGCGGTATGTGGCCTTCCGCAGCTTCGCCAACAACCTGGTGGCCGGTGACACCAACGGCCAGTGGGACGTGTTCGTCAAAGACCTCCAGACCGGGGCGGTGGTGCGGGCCAGCACCGCCACCGGCGGCGGGCAGAGCAACGGCGAGAGCAACTCGGCGTCGCTGTCGGCGGACGGGCAGCGGGTGGTGTTCGCCAGCCTCGCCAGCAATCTGGTGGCGAATGACACCAACAACGCTCTCGACGTGTTCGTCAAAGACTTGCTGACCGGCACCACCGTCCGGGCGAGTACTGACGTACTCGGGACTGAGGCGAACGGTCTCAGCAACGAACCCGCCATCTCGGGCGACGGGTCGAGAGTGGCTTTCCGCAGCCAGGCGAACAACTTGGTGCCGAACGACACCAACTTCGACGACATATTCGTGAAGGACCTTGCCACCGGGTCGGTCGTGCGAGCCAGCACAGATGCCAGCGGTGGCCAGGCCAACCACCACAGCAACTCCCCCTCCCTCTCGGCCGACGGGACCAAGGTGGCGTTCTACACCGCCGCGAGTAACCTGGTGCCGGGCGACACCAACGGATTCACCGACGTGTACGTGAAGGACGTCGTCAGCGGGGCCGTCACGCGGGCCAGTCTCACCGCCTCCGGTGTCCAGGCGAACCAGCACTGCTACATCCCGTCGCTTTCCGCCGACGGCACGAAGGTGTCGTTCACGTCCAACGCCACCAACTTGGTGGCGAACGATACCAACGCCTCCTACGACGTGTTCGTGAAGGATTTGCAGACCGGCGGGCTGGTGCGGGCGAACACTACGTCGAGCGGGGGGCAGTCGAGCGGGCCGCTGTACTTCGCCACGTCGCTCTCCGCCGACGGCAACTCCGTCATCTTCTCCACCTACGACTCGTCCCTCGCGGCGGACAACAACGGCGTCTGGGACGTCTTCCGGAAGAACCTGCAAACCGGCGCGACGACGACGGTGAGTGCTCGATCGAGCGCGACTGGTGACGGCGGATCTTCCACCAGCCAGTTCTCAGTATCGGCCAACGGGCGATACGTGGCATTCGTAAGTTCCGCTTACAACCTCGTGCCCGGCGACACGAACAACACACAGGACGTGTTCGTTCGAGACACGTTCACCAGTGTGACTCAGCGAGTCAGTACCAGCGGCACTGGCGGGCAGGCGAACGGCGGCAGTGGTGATCCAGCGATTTCCGCCGACGGTCGATACGTGTCGTTCCGTAGCGTCGCCAGCAACCTGGTGGCGAACGACACGAACGGAACAGATGACCTCTTCGTCAAGGATCTGCAGACCGGGGCGATCGTGCGGGTCAGTACCGATGCCAGCGGCGGACAGGCGAACTCGTACAGTTTTGCACCCAGCCTGTCGGCGGACGGGCGGTACGTGGCCTTCTACAGCTACGCCACCAACTTGGTGACGGGGGACACGAACAACGCCTACGACGTGTTCGTGAAGGACCTGCAGACCGGCGCCGTGGTGCGAGCCAGCACCGATGCCAGCGGCGGGCAGGGCACTCTCACTTCCCACAGTTTCAATCCACACTTGTCCTCCGATGGCCGCGCCGTCGCGTTCACCAGTTACGCCAGCAACCTGGTTCCGGGTGACACGAACGGGACCGCCGACGTGTTCGTCAAGGATTTACAGACCGGAGTTGTCACCCTCGCCAGCTCGGCGACGAACGGTGTCCAGGCGAACAGTTACAGCGACTGGGCGAGCCTGTCGGCGAACGGTCGGTACTTGTCGTTCGCCAGCTACGCCAGCAACTTGGTTTCGGGTGACACGAACGGCGGTTACGACGTGTTCGTGAAGGACCTGCAGACCGGGGCGGTGGAGCAGGTCAGCACTTCGTCGGCTGGCGTGCAGGGGAACAGCACCAGCTACGTGCCGACGATTTCAGCCGACGGGCGGTTCGTAGTTTTTGTCAGTGCGGCCAACAACCTCGTTGCTGGTGACACGAACTCCGTCACCGACGTCTTCCTGAAGGACCGGCAGACCGGCACCCTCACCCGGTTGAGTACGGACGCCACCGGCACGCAGGGGAATAGTAACAGCGATGGCCCTTCGATCTCGGCCGACGGCCGGTCCGTCGTCTTCTACAGCAACGCCACCAACCTCGTTCCCGACGATACGAACATCGCCGGCGACGTGTTCATCTGGTCGGACGGCAACCGTGCCCCGACCGATGTCACCCTGTCGAGTTCGTCATTCGCCGAGAATCTGCCGGTTGGCACGGTCGTCGGCACGCTCGCGGCGATCGATCCGGACGCCGGCGACACGCACACCTTCAACCTGGTCGATGACGCCGACGGGCGGTTCGCACTCGTCGGCAACCAACTCCGCACGGCTGTCGTGTTCGACTACGAAACCGGGTCGAACTTCACCGTGCGGGTGCGGGCGACCGACGCCGCCGGGCTGTGGGTCGAGAAGTCGTTCACCATCTCCGTCACCAACGTGAACGAGGCCCCCACCGTCATCGTCGGCGGGCCGTTCGTCATCACCGAAGGGCAGTCGCTCAGTCTGTCCGCCTCCGGTTCCGACCCGGACGGCGACCTGCTGACTTACTCCTGGGACGTGAACGGCGACGGGGTTTACACCGACGCCTTCGGGGCAGCCCCCACCCTCACCTGGGCGCAGCTCGTCGCGCTCGGGGTGAACGACGGGCCGTACGTCGGCACCATCCGCGTGCGGGTGAGCGACGGCAGCCTGACCGCCACCGCCGCCGGCTCGCTCGCCGTCACCAACGCCCCGCCGACCGCCAACGCCGACGCCTTCGCCACCGACGAGGACACGCTGCTGTCGGTCGGCAACGTGCTGGCCAACGACACCGACCCGGCCGGGGCGGCCGACCCGCTCGTGGTGATCGGGTACTCGGCCGGCAGCGCCCTCGGGGCGGCGGTGGTGGTCAACCCGGACGGCACGTTCACCTACGACCCGACCGCGGTGGCCGGCTTCCAGTCGCTCAAACCCGGTCAGTTCCTGACGGACACGTTCACCTACACGGTGTCGGACGGCGACGGCGGCACCAGCGCCGGCACAGTGACGATCACCGTGGGCGGGCGGAACGACGCGCCGACGGTGAGCGGTGGGCCGTTCGCCATCCCGGAGAACCGGCCGAACGGGTTGGTCGTCGGGGCGGTGAGCGGGGCGGACGTGGACGGCGACGCGCTCACGTTCAGTATCGTCGGCGGGAACACCGGCGGGGCGTTCGCCGTCCACCCGCTCACCGGGCAGATCACGGTCGCCAACGCGATGGCGCTCAACTTTGAGACGAACCCGGTGTTCACCCTGACGGTGCGGGCGGACGACGGCATGACCACCACCGACGCGACGGTGACGATCACCCTGAGCAACGTGTACGAGATCCTGGCGTTCGACGTGCAGCGTGGGCAGACGCAGCGGTCGTTCGTCCGCTACCAGGACCTGACGTTCGCCGAGTCGGGCGGGGTGCTGACCGCGCTGGCGGCCGATCCGTCGCGGTTCAAACTCACCAAGTACGACCTGGCCGGGGCGAACGGGACAAACGTGAACCTGGCCGGGTTGGTGTCGGTGGCCGGCAACGTGCTGACGGTGGACTTCGGTGCCCAGGACATCGGCGGCGACCGCAACGGCAAGGCGGGGGACGGGTACTACCGCTTCGAGATTGATACCGACGGGGACGGCACGTTCGACACCAGCCGCTCGTTCTACCGCCTGCTCGGGGACGTGAACGGCGACCGCACGGTGAACGCCACCGACGCCAACCTGATCCTCACCGCTTTCGGCACCACCACCCCGGAACGAGACGCCAACGGCGACGGGGTGGTGAACGCCGCCGACCGCACCCTGGCCATCCGCAGCCTCGGCCGGTCGCTAGCCGGCGGGCTGACCCTCGACGACTGACGGGCCCCACTTCGGGCCGGCGGCGGGTGTTCCCGTCGCCGACTTCGGCTCGTACCCCCTGTTGTTTCTTTGTCACCCGGAGAATCGCCCGTGAGACAGCTCTTAGCCCTGCTGTTCGTGCTAGCCGCGGCCCCGCTCGCCGACGCCGCGCTGATTGTCACCGTCGGCTCGACCAGCCTATCGCCGAACGGCACCGGCAGCGTGGACGTGTTCGTCCGCAGCACCGGCGGCGACACCCTGGACCTGGCCAGCCTGACCTTCCGCATCACGCCCGTCTCGTACCCGCCGGGGTCGTCGCTCGTGTCGTTCGCCAACCCGCAGTCCGACTCGCACCTCACATCCTTGGGGTACCTGTTCGCCGGGGATAGCGCGGCCGCGTTCTTCGGCCCGCCCGCCTCGTCGGTGTTCACCACCACCCTGGCGGACGACACTTACGTCGGCGGGGACGGCACACTCTCCGGCCTGGGCGTGCCGGTGCCGACCACCGACACCCTGCTCGCCTGGCTCGACCTGGTCGCCGGTCCGGGAGGCGCGAGTTCATTCCTGATCACCCTCGACCCGAGTTCGTCGTTCAACAGCCCCGATTTCAGCCCGATCGCCTTCTCGGCCACCCCCGGCGTGGTGAGCACCCCGGAGCCGGTGGCCGTGCTGGTGTTCGGCGGACTGTTGACGGCGGGCGGGTGGGTCGTGCGCCGGGGAGCGACTCGTGGGTGAGTGAGTGGTATGTGGGTCCGCCCGTGACATGGACGGGGCCTGTCGACAGATGGAAAGTGGCCGATGCCTGCTGATCCCAACGTGTCGGGCACCGGCCGCGGGGTGGCGGCTGAAGGCGGGCAAGCGAATCCCGTTCGCCGACGAACGCCCGCCACGAATACGATGACACTCCACCCGCGGCCCGTGCCGAGAGGAGGGAGTGTGAACTCGTTCGCCCGTGCCTTGCTGGCCGTGCTGCTCGTCGGTTCGGCGGTGTCCGCCGCCCCGGTCATCCCCGGCCTGGCCAAGCTGCCCCCGCCGACCGACGAGGACGTGATCGGCCCGAAGAAGAAACACCCGCTGTCGGAGGCGGAGGTTGGCCACCTGCTGATCGCCGAGTTGAAGTGTGCCGCCTGCCACACCCGCAAGGACGCACCCCCGTCGCCCGACCGCGCCGCCCCGGACTTGTCGGATGTCGGCGGGCGGGTGTCGCCGGAGTTCCTGCGGCGGTTCATCACGTCGCCCGCGTCGGCCCACACCGGCACCACCATGCCGGACCTGCTGGCGAGCGAGCCGGCCGACCAACGGGAAAAGGTCGCCGAAGCCATCACGCACTTTCTCGTCGCCCAGTCGCCGCACACGTTCGAGCGGCAGGCGGTGGCGGAGAAAGACGTCGCCGACGGGAAGGGGTTGTTTCACACGGTCGGGTGTGTGGCCTGTCACTCGCCGCGGGACGACGCCGGGAGGGAAGTGCTCCGCGACGGGGTTGTCGAGCTAGCTCACGTCGGCGGGAAGTACAGCGCCGCCGCGCTCGGCGAGTTCCTCTTCCAGCCCGCCCGCGTGCGGCCGTCCGGTCGGATGCCGGACATGAAGCTGACCCCCGCCGAGGCGAAGGCGGTTGCCAGCTACCTGCTCGGCAAAGGGGAGGCGAAGGCGGCGCCGTTCAAGCCGCAGGAGAACCTGGTCGCCGCCGGCAAGGAGCACTTCCAGCGGCTGAACTGTGCGGCGTGCCACAAACTCGGCGACACCCCCGCCGCGAAGCCGGTCGGCGAGTTGGAAACGTCGGACACCACCCGCGGGTGTCTGGCCGACAAGCCGGCGAAAGGCCCGCGGTTCGACCTGAGCGACGAGCAGCGGAAGGCGATCCGGGCGGCGCTGGCGAAGAAGGCCGAGCCGGCGTCGGACAAGGTGCGGATGGCGACGACTCTGGCCGCGTTCAACTGCACGGCCTGCCACGCTCGTGACGACTACGGCGGGGTGACGCCCGACCGCAACGCCCACTTCACCTCCGAGGAAAAGGAACTGGGGGACGACGGCCGCCTGCCGCCGCCGCTCACCCTGGTTGGGGCCAAACTGAAACCGGTGACGATGAAGAAGGTGCTGTTCGACGGCGACGCGGTGCGGCCGTACATGGGCACGCGGATGCCGCAATTCGGCGAGCCGAACCTGCGCCACCTGCCCGACCTGTTCGCCAAACTGGACCGCGTCAAGCCGGTCGAGTTCGCACTGCCCAAAGCGGAGGGCGGGGGCGAGAAGGAGCGAGCGCGGGAGAAGGAGTGGCGGGCCGGCGGGCGGGAGTTGGTCGGCGACAAAGGGCTGAACTGCGCCGCCTGCCACACGTTCAACGGGAAGAAGCCGGGCAAGGCGGGGATCGACCTGCTGACGTTCACCGAGCGGCTCCAACCGGACTGGTTCTACCATTTCGTTCGCAACCCGAGTGCGTTCCGTCGGGGCATCGTCATGCCCACCTCGTGGCCCGACGGAAAGGCTGTTCACGACACCATCTTGAAGGGCGACACCGACACGCAGATTCTGGCCATCTGGTACTACCTGTCGCTCGGCACGTCGGCCCAAGACCCGTCCGGGGTCCGTGGTGCCGAAACAAAACTGGCCGTCACCGACACCACCCGCACGTACCGCGGGCGGAGCAACGTGGCCGGCTTCCGCGGGATCGCCGTCGGCTTCCCCGAGAAGCTGAGCTACGCCTTCAACGCCGAGACGGGCACGCTGACGGCGCTGTGGCACGGGGAGTACGTGCGGGTCGATCGCGGCGGGCAGGGTGCGGGCAACTTCCACCCGCTCGGCAAGGTGGTCGCCCTCCCCCAAGACGTGTCGTTTGCCGAACTCAAAGACGAGAAGGCGGCGTGGCCGCTCCGCCCGGTGATGACCAAAGAGGCCCCAGCCAACCCCGACCCGCTGTACCCGAAGAACCTCGGCTACCAGTTCAAGGGGTACGAACTCGACGACGCCTCCGTCCCGACCTTCTTCTACATGACCGGCGACGTAACGGTCGCGGACCGCTCGGTGGCGGTGAAGGGGGACAAGAGCCCGCGGTTGGAACGGACGCTCACGTTCGAGGCGCCGAAGGCCGGCACGGTTTGGTTCCGGGCGCTCACCGGGGCGATCGAGAGCGAGTCGAAAGAGGTGTTCAAGCGGACCGACCTGACGCTGACCGTCCCGGCGGTGCCGACCACGCTGCGTGCCACCGCCGACCCGAAGGTGTCGGAGTTGCTGCTCAAGTTCGACATCCCCAAAGGCAAATCCACACGGACCCTGACGTATGACCCGCGCCCGTAACTTGTGCGCTCTGCTGCTCGCGGCCTGTGTGCTCTCAGCGGCTCGTGCCGAAGATGTCGGCGACCGCTGGGGCACGGAAGAACGCGAGCGGGAGTTCTACCCTATAGTCAGTTTGCCCATCCCGAAAGACCTGGTGGTCGAAGCGGGAGCGTTCTGCCTGCTGCCCGACGGCCGCGTGGCCGTCGGCACCCGGCACGGCGAGATCCACATCATCGACGGCGTCGACGCCAAGAAGCCCGACCCGAAGTTCAAGCTGTACGCCACCGGCCTGGACGAGATCTTCGGGCTGGCCTACAAGGACGGCGCGTTCTACGTCACGCAGAGTTGCGAACTCACCCGCGTGACCGACACGAAGAAGGACGGCAAGGCGAACAAGTTCGAGACCCTCTCCGACGCCTGGGGGTACGCCAACTACCACGAGTACGCCTTCGGCTCCAAGTTCGACCCCGAGGGCAACCTGCACGTCGCCCTCGGACTGTCCAACTCCTACGACTCGTTCGCCCTGTTCCGCGGGTTCGTGCTGAAGGTCGATCCGAAGGGGAAGACGACGGCGGTGGCGAGCGGGTTGCGCAGCCCCGGCGGCATCGGGGCGAACGAACACGGGGCGCTGTTCTACATCGAGAGCCAGGGGCCGTGGAACTGCTCGTGCAGCCTGAAGGCGGTGACGCCGGGCGGCTTCATGGGGCACCCGGCCAGCTTCAACTGGTACAAGTACGCGCCGGAGATGGGCGGGGTGCCGGAGAAGCCGAAGTCGGGCACGCGGATCGTCACCGAGAAGGAGCGGGTGACGCAACTCACGCCGTATGCGGTCGTCTTCCCGTACATCCGAATGGGCCGCTCGATCACCGGGTTCACGGTGGACACCAGCAAGGGCAAATTCGGCCCGTTCGAGGGGCAGATGTTCCTCGGCGACTACACGCAATCCCTCATCATGCGGGCGACCACCGAGAAGGTGAACGGCGTGTGGCAGGGGGCGTGCTACCCGTTCCGCGAGGGGCTTTCGACCGGCATCCTGAACGTCCAGTTCACCCAGGGCGGGAACCTGTTGTGCGGCGGCACGAACCGCGGCTGGCCGGTGCGTGGCGTGAAACCGTTCGCCCTGGAGCGGATCGAGTGGAGCGGGAAGATGCCGTTCGAGATCCAGAAGGTCACCATCGAACCGACCGGGTTCAAGGTCGCGTTCACGAAGCCGGTGGACGCGAAGACCGGCGGCGACCCGAAGGCGTACAAGGTGATCACCTTCACCCACCCGTATCACGGCGGGTACGGCGGCCCTGAGGTGGACAAGACTACGCCGGCGGTGAAGTCGGTCGTCCTCGCCGCCGATGGTCTCTCCGCTACCGTCACGCTGGACAAAATGACCCGCGGGCACGTCCACGAGTTCGACCTGGGGGCCGTCCGCAGCCGCGACAAGGACGAGTTGCTGCACCGCCACGCCTACTACACCGTGAACGAGATCCCCGCGGCCAAGTGACCGCCGGCGTGGTCCGTAGCACCTGAATTGAGGGCCAACCACCCCCACCTCTCCCCGCTGGGGAGAGGTCGTCGAGGGAACGCAGTTCCCCGGCG
>CAYMHO010000197.1:10507-12858 GCA_964390195.1 uncultured Fimbriiglobus sp.
GGCGGGGGGGTTGGCGGGGGGGCGCCCGCGGGGCCCGGGGGGGGGGGGGCCCCTGTCGCGGGTGAGCAACCCCTCACCCGGCTCGACTTCGTCTCGCCGACCTCTCCCCAACGGGGAGAGGTGGGGGTGGCTGCACCCCTCACGTGAGTTGCAATGCACCGCCCCACCGATCGAGGAATCGCCATGCGGGTCGCGCTGATCGTCGTCGTCCTCCTGTCCGCCGCCGCGGCTCACGCCGCCGACCACCCCGTGCCCGAAAGCCCGCTGTGGCTCACCTTCCCCGGCGGGGACGGGCCGGGCAAGGGCAAGCACGTCGTGTTCATCGCCGCCGACCAGGAGTACCGCAGCGAGTTCGCCCTCCCGATGCTGGCGAAAATGATGGCCAAGCACCACGGCTTCCACTGCACAGTGCTGTTCAGCCTGAACGACAAGGACGAGGTCGATCCGACCCTGAAGATCCGGTACGACGACAAGACCATTACGCACAACATCCCCGGCCTGGAGCACCTGGCGAAAGCCGACCTGCTGGTTGTGTTCAGCCGGCTCATCTCGCCGCCCGAGAAGCAACTCCAGCACATCTACGACTACCTGGACGCCGGCAAGCCGGTCATCGGCATCCGCACCGCCAACCACGGGTTCCTCGGGTTCGAGTACAAGAAGGGCGGCAAGAAGGTGGATTTCGGCGAGGACATCCTCGGCGGGTCGTTCCGCAACCACCACGGCCGCTGGCAGGCCGACTCCACCCGCGGCATCGTCGTCGAGAAGAACAAGGACCACGCCGTGCTGAAGGGGGTGACCGACGTGTGGGGGCTGACGGACGTGTACCGCACGTTCAAAGAAGGAGGCAGCCTGCCGGCCGACTGCACCCCGCTGCTCGACGGCCAGCCGCTCAAGGGCCGCAAGCAGGACGACGCGGTGAACCCCGACCTGATCGCACTGCCGGTGGCGTGGGTGAAGACGTGGACGAACGACAAGGGCAAGACGGCCCGCGTGTTCCACACCACCATGGGCAGCGCGGAAGACTACCAGAACGAGGGGCTGCGGCGGCTGACGGTGAACGCCGCGTACTGGTGCATGGAGATGGAGAAGGACATCGACCCGAAGTCGAAGGTCGATGTCGTCGGCGAGTACAAGCCGCTGCCGAGCGGGTTCAACTACCAGAAGCTGAAGGTGGTGCCGCAGAAGCCGAGCTTCTACAAGTGACGCCCACCGGGAAAGTAGTAGGCACACGCCGTGTGCCGTTGCTTGTGACGGCACACGGCGTGTGCCTACTACTTTTGGATCGGCACGTCGCAGAAGGTGAGCGCGGCGATGCCGTTCTCGCCGCGGAGCAGGCGGTCCTGGCTCCACGTCGCGCTGTCGAGGTACGTCAGCGTCTTCGCCGCGCTCGGGGCCTTCAGCTTGAGCGTGACCACCGCCCCGCTCGCCGAGCCGGATGCCACCCTCCCCTTCTCGCCGTCCGGGTAGAACTCGCTCACCAGCTTGTCGTCCCACTTCACCGGCTGGTCGAACTCGAGCACGATCTCGTCGCCCTTGTCGGTCGTGAACTGGGCCCGCTTCAGGTTCGGGGCGGTGATCGACGCCTTCGCCTTCGCACCGTAAAAGTCCCGCTCCACCAGCGGGCCGATCAGCTTGGCGAACTCGGCGTACCCTTCGATGGGGAAGTGGCACCCGCCCGGCGGCTGGATGCCGAGGGTGGACATGACGTGCAGGTGCGAGAACAGCGTGGGCAACTGCCGCTGCACCTCGCGGAGCTTGTTGTCCGACCCGTTCACCCCCATCGCGCACGCCTTCGGCCAGATCTGGAACACGTAGTACTGCCGCACGTTCGGGTAGTCGGTCCTCCACCCGGCGGCCATGTCCACGAAATACTGGCGGTACGTCTCGTACCCGTACCCGCCGGTCGGCCCGTCGGCCCCCTGGTCGTTCTCCCCCTGGTGCCAGAACACCGCCCGGAGACCGTGCGTCAGTTTCGCCTGCCGCACCCGCCAGAGCAGCCGGCCGTAGATGGTGGCCGCGTCGGTCGGGTCGGCCGCGTTCCGCTGGTGCTCGTCGATCCGCGTGCCTCCGACCGCCCCGTTGAGGATGCACACCGGCACCTTGTGGGTTTCCATCAGCCGCTTCGCCAGCTCCATGCCCCAGTAGCCGATCTGGAACTGCCCGGCGGTCCGGCTGCGGATCACCGCGTGCCCCCACTTGTTGAACCGGGCGTTGGTCGGGTCGCCGGCCGTGCCGCCGAAGGTGCGGATCCACTCGCTCGTGTACTTCGGGTCTTCCTTGCCCACGTCGGTGGCCACGGCGTTCGACTGCCCGTCGATCAGGTAGGCGTCGCCGCACACCAGGTCGTCCAC
>CAYMHO010000198.1:0-9468 GCA_964390195.1 uncultured Fimbriiglobus sp.
GCCGCCGGGGTCATCCTCGCCATCGTCGCCCTGATCGCCTTCCTGGTGTTCGGCCCGAAAGCCCCGCCCACCACCAGCGCGAGCGACCCGAACAGCACCGACCCTGTCGTCCCAACGACCACCACAAAGAAGGAGACCGAGGCCACCAAGAAAGACCCGGATCCGGACCCGGTGTGGACCCCGCCGGACACCGAGCGGTCGGGCGGGAGCAAGGTGATCGACCTGCCCGGCGGCCGGCAGGTGTACGAGTGGGTGGCGAAGAAGGTGAACGGTGAGACGATGCGGTTCCGGCTGATCCAGGCCGGCCCGCCGGACGACACCCGCGCGTTCTACATCAGCGAGCAAAAGGTCACCCGCGGGGCGTTCGGCAAGGTGGGCGGGGAGCCGAGCGTGCCGGTGACGGACGTGACCGCCGAGGAGGCGGTGAAATTCTGCACCGACCACTTCCGCGCGACCGGCGGGCGACTGCCCACCCCGGACGAGTGGGACCACGCCGCCGGCCTGCACGACCCGAACCGCAACAAGACGAACCTGTGGAAGGCCGGCGGGACGCCGTGGGTGAACAAGGCCGGGCCGTCCCCGGCCCGCACCGGCCTCGACGCGGACGAGAGCATCTACGGCCTGTACGACATGTCCGGCAACGGCCGCGAGTGGACGTGCGGGGTGCTGGATTCGGGCAAGCCGGTGAAGGTGCTCGACCGCCTGAAAGGCGACTTCGGCATGAACGACATCCTCGTCCTCCGCGGGCGGAACTACACCCTCAAGGACGGCCTCACCTTCGGCGAACTGCTCCGCGAGCGGACGACCGACCCCCAGACCCAGTTCGCCGGCCGCCCCAGCCCGTACACCGGCTTCCGCGTGGTGCTCCCCATCCAAGGTGATTAACCCGCGGCTGGTGGGTCCGGTCGTACCGCGACCGGACCACGTTTCCCGTGCCGCCGCACCAGCCACACCGCCAGCCCGCACGCGACCGCCAGCCGCCGACCGCCGGGGCCGCGAGCGCCAACCCGCACAGCATTAACGTCGTCCGCATCACCCCGCCCTCCGGGATCGTCGGCGAATCAGCACCGCGACCGCGACGCCGAGAACGACCGCCGCGGCCACACTCACCCACAGTAGCACGTGGTGGTTCGTCGGCGGATCGCCGGCCGGTAGCTCGATGCGGCTCGGCTGGTTTGGCTCACCTGGCTGGCTCGTCCGCTGCACCACTTCGCCCGTGCGGAAGTTCACCCTCGCCTTCTGCCACCCGCCGTCCTCGTGAACCGTTTCCACCACCACGAGTCCGGCTTGGTCGTCCATGGAACTGATGACGAGGGCGGGTCCGAAGTGGCAATCGAAGTCGCTGAACCTGCCCGAGTCGAAAAGTGCGTCGAAGGTCAGCCGCCGTTCCAACTTACCGTCTCGGTAGACGAATAGGGCGGTGTCATCCCCCAGACCAGTCGATCGGGGGCCGATGGTCACCGGGTACACCTGTGCCCGCATCTCCCGCGGGCAGGAATACACATCCTGCTGTGTTTTGGGATTCTTGCCCTTCGGCCACAATCCCGGCGAACAACCGATCGCCCGAGGCGAACACGCTCGTTTCCCACTTGGCGGACCAGTCGAGGGTCCACACCGGCTTGCCGGGATCGTCCACCGGGTACAACCCCGGCTGGGGGTATGTCTTCGTCAGTTCGGTGTCGCGGGTGCGGAGCATCACCAGCAGGAATTTGCCGTCGGGTGTCGGCTTGGCGAAGTCCAATTCTCGGACCGGGGCCGGCTTGTACGCCAACAGCGGGGTACACAGCAACGCCGCACAAACGGTTAACTGCAATCGCATTTCGCCCCTCCGGAAACGCCGCCGCCCTCGTCAGCTTTGACGAGGGCGGCGGGGAGAACGTTTGGGCGAACGGCCGGTGAGAACCGGCCGGTGGTGTTTGGACCGGCGGGCTGACGCCGCGCCGCTCGCCATGTCGGACTAGTACATGTCGTCGTACCCGCCGCCGCCCTTCTTCTTCTCCCCGTCCTTCGGGGCGTCGGCCACCAGCGCGTCGCTGGTGAGCAGCAGGATGGCCACGCTGGCCGCGTTCTGCAGGGCGCTCCGCACCACCTTCGTCGGGTCGATGACGCCCTTCTTCACCATGTCCTCGTACTTGCCGGCGCGGGCGTCGTACCCGTAGTTGGTGTCCTTGCTCTTGAGCACCTCGGCGGCGATCACGTTCCCGTCCTCGCCGGCGTTGTCCACGATCTGCTTGAGCGGCGCCTTGCACGCCCGCACCACGATGTTGAACCCGACCTCCTCGTCGTGCGTCAGGTCGCCCGCCTTCAGCCCCTCGCTCGCACGCAGCAGGGCCACCCCGCCGCCCGGCAGAATCCCTTCCTGGTTGGCCGCCCGGGTGGCGAACATGGCGTCCTCCACCCGCATCTTCTTCTCCTTCACCTCGCTCTCGGTCGCCCCGCCCACGTTGATCTTGGCCACGCCCCCTTGCAGCTTGGCGATCCGCTCGCTCAGCTTCTCCTTGTCGTAGTCGCTGGTGCTCTTGTCCAGCTCCTTCTGGATCTGCGCCACGCGGGCCTTGATGGCGTCCTTCTTCCCGGCCCCCTCGATGACGACCGTGTTGTCCTTGTCGATCTTCACCTTCTTCGCCCGGCCCAGGTCTTCCAACTCCACCTTATCCAGTTGGGTGCCCAGGTCCTCGAAGATGGCCTTCCCGCCGGTCAGGATGGCCAGGTCTTCGAGCAGCGCCTTGCGGCGGTCGCCGTACCCCGGCGCCTTCACCGCCGCCACCCGGAAGTCGGCGTTCCGCATCTTGTTCACCACCAGGGTGGCGAGCGCCTCGCCGTCCACGTCCTCGGCGATGATGAGCAGCGGCCGCCGCTGGCCGAGCACCTTCTCCAGCACCGGGATCAGGTCGCGGCTGTTGCCGATCTTCTTCTCGTGGATCAGGATGTACGGGTCATCCAGGACGGCTTCCATCGCCTCGAAGTCGGTGACGAAGTACGGGGACAGGTACCCGCGGTCGAACTGCATCCCTTCCACGAACTCGTGGTTGGTGTCGATCGACTTCCCTTCCTCGACGGTGATCACCCCGTCCTTGCCCACCTTGTGCATCGCCTCGGCGATGATCTTGCCGATCTTGTCGTCCCCGTTGGCGGCCACGGTGGCCACGCTCTCCAGGTCCTTCTGCCCCTTCACCGGGGTGCTCATCTTGGCCAGCTTGTCGGTGATCGACTCGACCGCCTTCTCCATCCCCCGCTTCATCAGCATCGGGTTGGTGCCGGCGACGACCGCCCGCAGGCCCTCGTTGAAGATGGCCTCGGCCAGCACGGTGGCGGTGGTGGTGCCGTCGCCCGCCACGTCGGCCGTCTTGCTGGCCACTTCCTTCACCATCCGCGCGCCCATGTTCTCGTAGTGGTCGGGCAGCTCGATCTCCTTCGCCACCGTCACCCCGTCCTTCGTGACGGTGGGGGAGCCGAACGACTTCTGGATGATGACGTTCCGGCCCTTCGGCCCGAGGGTCACTTTGACGGCCCGGGCCAGTTTGGCGATGCCACGCTTCATGGCCTCGCGGGCTTCCTGGTCGAACGCGATCTGCTTGGCGCTCATCGATACTCCGGGTGAAAGGCCGGGGCCGGGATCGGCCGCGGCGGGTCAGTCGGGTGAGGGAAGAATCCCACCGGCGGGTACAGGCTCGAACCACGAGGACAAGCCCGCCGGCGGCGCCTCACCTTCTGGATCGGGTGTGGGGTGTGGGGTGTGGGGTGTGGTCAGAACAGCCGGACCGGACGAGCGCGGGCTGGAGATGTTGGTTTGGTGATACCCCAAACCCCAAACCCCATACCCGCCCCGGTCAGCCGACCACCGCCAGCACGTCGCTCTCGTGCATGACCAGCACCTCGCCGCCCTTCTTGTTGTCCTGGAACTCGTCGCCCGCCCAAGCGGTGAACAGCACCACGTCGCCCACCTTCAGTTGCGGGGCGACGCGGGTGCCGTCGGTGGTGTTCAGCTTGCCGGGGCCGACGGCCAGGATAGTGCCCTTCTGCGGCTTCTTCTTGGCCGTGTCGGGCAGGAGGATGCCGCCGGCGGTCTTCGTTTCGGACGCCTCACGGCGGACGATGATGCGGTCGCCGATGGGGGTGAGGTTCATCGTCGCACGTCTCCGAGATCCTGGGTGGTGCGGCCGTGGTAAGCAAGAACCGTGCCCGTAAAGATCGTCGGATTAAACTGCCTCTGGATAACGGTTTGCGGTGTGTGGATCGCGTGGGACGGCCTGCCGATGTGGCAACGCCGACATGGCCGACCGCCCCCGCCTGTCGGAATGGCAGCGGCCCCGAACGCGAACTACGGTTGCGTGCCCACCAGGGAGCCGACCCATGCGCGAGCTGTCCGACGAGCAGATCGAAGCGATGACGCCGGCGGAGAAGGCCGAGTACGCCCGGCGGCGGGCGGCGTCGAAGTATCACCAACCGCACCTCGACCGCGAGGGCGACGGCGGCAGCCGGCGGATTCTGTTCCAGGGGTTGGCGATCGCCGGGGCGGTGGTGGTGGCGGCCGGGTTCGTGTGGGCGTACCAGACGCCGCCGGCGGCCGAGGAGTTGGACAAGTGGCGGACGAAGGTCGAGCCGCCGAATCAGTTCCAGAACATCCACGAGGCCCACAAAGGGGCGAAGCGGTGAGAGCCGGGCCGGTCGCACGCAACCTGCGACCGGCCCACGATCTCATCAGTCCTCGCCCTGAGCTTTGGTGAACCCCGGCTGGCCGTCGAACTCCTGCAGCTTCTCGACGTGCATCCAGCGGAACTGGCCGCCCACCTTGTTCAGCAGGGCCATCAGCGCCACCTCGTTCAGTTCGCCGGCGGCGTCCCGCAGCACGAACCGGCAGCGGTACTGGTCGACGCAGTCGGTGATCGCCCCCTTCGCCGGGTACACCTGTGTGCCGCGGTTGCTCACCATCTTCAGTTTCAGGGCGTTCCCCTCGGCCAGCGCCTCCAGCTTCGGCCCCAGGTCGGCCGGCAGCAGGTGGGTTTCGACGAAGATGTCCGCCCCGACCACCCGGCGGGCCTTCGGCCGCACGCTCACCGGGTCGGCCGGCAGTTCCGGCATCTTGATCGGCTTGTGGCTCCGCACCGCGAAGTTCGCCGTCTTCTGCCCCAGGTTGGCGATGATCGCGTCGGTGAAGGCCGACGTGGTGGTCGCCTTCGGGTGGTCGTACCCGACGATGTCGCCGGTCGGGTGTTTGCCGCTTTCCATCGTCACGATGAGGGCGTTCTCGATCTTGGCGGCCGCGTCGAACTCGCCCATGTAGCGCAGCATCATGACGGCCGAGCCAATCACGGCGGTCGGGTTGATGACGTTCTTGCCGGCGTACTTCGGGGCGGAGCCGTGGACCGCCTCGAAGATGGCGACCTCATTCCCGAGGTTCGCACTCGGGGCGAACCCCAGCCCGCCGACGAGGGCCGAAGTCAGGTCGCTGATGATGTCGCCGTTCATGTTGGTGGTCACGATCACGTCGAACTGCTCGGGCTTCTTCACCAACTGGTGGGCGCAGTTGTCGATGATGACGTGCCAGCTCTGGATGTCCGGGTACTCCTTCGCCACATCCTCGAAGGTCCGCTTCAGCATCCCCTCGGTCAGCTTCATGATGTTCGACTTGGTCGCGCACGCCACACTCTTGCGGCCCTCGCTGCGGGCGAACTCGAACGCCAGCCGCACGATCTTCTCGCACCCCTTGCGGCTGATGAGTTTCAGGCACTGGGCCACGCCGGGGCTTTGCATGTGCTCGATGCCGGCGTACAGGTCCTCGACGTTCTCCCGCACCACCACCAGATCAATCCCGCGGCCGGAGTACGGCGTCTTGACGCCGGGTAACTCCCGCACCGGGCGGATGTTGGCGAACGTCTCGAACAGTTTGCGAAGGGTCACGTTCGCCGACTTCTCGCCGTACCCGACCGGGGTGCCGAGCGGCCCCTTCAGCACCAGCCGCGTCTTGCGGATGCTCTCGATCGTCTCTTGCGGGACGCCCGACGGCACCCCTTGCTTGAACACGCTCTCGCCGGCGTGGCGGACCTCCCACTCGATCTTCACACCGGCGGCGTCGATGATGCGGCGGGCGCTCTCCACGCACTCCGGCCCGATGCCGTCGCCGGGGATGAGGGTGACCAGGGTCTTGCCGTCGGCCGTCTTCACGGGCATGGAACGAAACTCCGGGGTTAGGTTGGGTTGGGGTGTTCGCAGTGGAGGCGTGCGAGCGGGGGTGAGTTACCTCAGTTCGTCTTCGCGGCTGTGCGGGGAGCTGAACCAGCGGCGGGCGTGCTCGATCAACACTTCCGCCGGCGGGCCGGCCCACTCGTCGGGCAGGAGCACGGTCAGGGTGTCGCCGTCCCGCAGGCCGGCCACCGCCACCACCGCCGCCTTGAACGGATCCACCCCGGCCGCCCGCACCACCTCGTCGGTCATCTCGGCCAGTTCGGCCGGCAGCGGCCCGGCCCCGCCGAACAGCACCACCCGCCGCCCGGCCGCCGGCACCGCCAGGCAGTCGGCCAGCCCGGCCGGCGAGTGGTAGTAGGCCACCTCGATGGCGTACCGGTAGCGGTGGGCGGTCGGGATCTGCTCCACACTGTCGGTCCGTTGCCCGGCGGGGTGGGTCGGTTTGGCGGTCGTCGGTTTGCGGAAGAACGTGAGCATCGGCGGCCTCCGGGAAATAGAAAAAGGCCGGAGACCGATCCCCCTCGGAAAGTGAGGGGGGATCGGTCTCCGGCCTATGTCCACCCGTCCCGGTCCGGGAAGGGCGGCTGTCAGCGGTGTGTCATCGCCCGTGTCGAGCGGTCCGGCGTTCGGCCGGCGCGCGTCGCCCCAAGCGTCAGCAGAGTAATAGCCGCCGCCGGCGGGCGAGTCAAACGGGCGGGAACAAATTTTTCGCCGTCACCCGACCGGCTTCCCCTCCAGGGAGAAGACGATCACCCGCTCGCCGGTGCGGGTGCTGATGTCGGTGTGCATGCTCCGCACCTCGACGCCGACCACGTCCTTCACCACGGCGACGAGCAGCGGCGCCCCGGACTCGATGAGCTGCTGGCGGAGCTGCTTGATCAGGTCGCGGCCCCGTTCCGGGTCCGGCCCGCCGGCCAACTTGTGCTCGGCCGGGGTGAGCACGTTCTTCAGCCGCACCAGCACCAGGTCGTCCACCAGGTACGTCCGTGCCTCCAGTGGCCCGCGGCCCATGTACTCCTTCTCGAAGCGGATGACCGCCTGGGTGATCTCCTCCTCCATCGCCCCGCGGGATTTGGTCGGTCGCATCGGTGGGTTCCGGCTTGGTGACACGTCACTCCGGTTTACGACTGTTCCCCTCACCCGTCCGCCTTCGCCTGCCGTTCGGCCTGCGCCCGCACGTCGTCCGGAAGGGTAAAGGTCATCACGAAGTCCTCGCGGTCGTTCGCTACAGTGACCCCGCCACCGGAGGCCGGGTCATGGCCGACTTCTTCCCGCCCGACTATACCACCGCCCGCCGGCGGTTCCTCGACGCCTCCGCCGCCCGCGGGTGGGCCGTCGACTCGCACGCGATCACGGCGAAGGGGCCACACGGCGAAGGGCTGTTCATCGACGTGGCCGCGCACGGGCCGGGCGACCCGACGAAAACACTCGTCGTCAGCAGCGGTGTTCACGGCGTCGAAGCGCCGTTCGGGTCGGCCGTGCAGCTCGCTTTGCTCGACCGCTGGAAGACGGCCCCGCCGGTGCGGTGTGTCTTCATTCACAGCGTGAACCCGTGGGGGTTCGCCCACCGCCGCCGGACGAACGAGGACAACGCCGACCTGAACCGCAACTTCCTGTTGCCCGGCGACGACTACCGCGGGTCGCCGCCGGGGTACGCCGAGTTGAACTCGCTGTTGAACCCGCCGCACCCGCCGAGTCGGTTCGACCCGTTTCCCGTGCGGGCGGCGTGGGCGGTGCTACGGCACGGCATGCCGAAGTTGAAGCAAGCCGTCGCGGCCGGGCAGTACGACTTCCCCCGCGGGCTGTTCTTCGGTGGCGGGGGGCCGAGCCAGTCGGTGCGCATCTTGGGCGACCACTGGGAGCGGTGGCTCGGCGGGGCGCAGGACGTGGTTCACCTGGACTTCCACACCGGGCTGGGGAGGTGGGCCACACACAAGCTGTTGCTCGACATCGCCCCGACGCCGGAGCAGTTGGATCGGCTGAACCGCTGGTTCGGGGCCGACGCGTTCGAGGTGTGCAACCCGCACCAGACGGCCTACGACGCCCGCGGCGGGTTCGGCCCGTGGTGCTACGCCCGCCGGGGCGAGCGGAGCTACCTGTTCGCGTGCGCCGAGTTCGGCACCTACGGCCCGATCCGCATGATGGGTGCCCTGCGGGCGGAGAACATGGCCCACCACCACGGGGCGGCCGAGTGGACGAAGCGGAAGCTGGCGGAAGCGTTTTGCCCGGCTTCAACCGACTGGCGCGAAACCGTGCTGGCGGACGCGGTGCGGGTGGCGGTGGCGGCGGCCGACGGCTTGATGGAATCGGCACCGGCGGCACAACCGGCGAATCCGACGGCGTGAAGATGTGCCGGTCGAGGGGCGGGGCGAATTTGGGTGATCGGCATGCGACCCGTCCGCCGAGTGAATGGGGGAAAGCTGACAGCCCACCGGCCGGTCGTGCCGGTTGTATCGCCCTCCCCGACACTCACCAAGGATGCCGTCATGTCTCGTGCCGCCATCGCCCTCCCCATCCTGCTCGGCGTCATTGTCGTGCTGTGGGGGTGCAGCCCGTATCAGTCCGGGTCCAGTTCCGCCCCCGCCCCCGACAAGACCCTCGAAGCGCGGGTGGAGAAGCTGGAGAAGGAGTTGAAGACGGCCAAGGAGCAGACGACCGCCGAGCAGACCAAGCGGGCGGCGGCGGAAAAGGAGCGGGACGCCCTGAAGGTGCAAATCAAGGCCCGCGGCGAGGAACTGGCGAAGGCCCAGACCGACCTGGACGGCCTGCGGAAGGGGCTGAAGGACCTGCTCGGCAAGGCCGACGCCGCCCTCGCCCCACTCGAATCGGGGACGAGCCTGTCGGCGAAGTGACCGGGCCGAACCGGGCGAGCCGAGCGGCGTGAGCCGCCGGGTGGTTGAGAGTGCCACCCGGCGGCTCACGCCGTTCGGCTCGCCTTTACCCGTACACGCTACCCAGTGTCCCGCGGAACCGCTCGACGCTCGACCGCACCTCGTTCGTCCCGTCCTCGCTGGACGCCCACCCGAGCGGTTCCACGTTCACCCCCTCCAGCGTCTTGTACGTGCTGAAGAAGTGTTCGACCTCCCGCAGGAAGTGGTTGGGCACGTCCTCCAGTTTCTTCATGTGCCCGAACAGCGGGTCCTTGTGCGGCACCGCCAGCAGTTTGAAGTCGTTGAACCCCTTGTCCTTCATGCGGAAGATGCCCACCACCCGCGCCTCGATCAGGCAGCCGGGGAAGGTCGGCTCGTTCACCATCACCAGGATGTCCGACGGGTCGCCGTC
>CAYMHO010000198.1:9568-12840 GCA_964390195.1 uncultured Fimbriiglobus sp.
TGAACGACGTGCCCAACATGGTGCGGTTTCTGGACGACGTGAACCACCCGGCGGTGGGGGCGAACATCGACATCAGCCACCTGTGCCTGGCCGGGAGCCAGCCGGAGGAGTTGCGGGCGCTGAAGGGCAGGGCCGTCCACGTCCACATCTCGGACTGCGACGGGAAGGTCCACGGCGACCTGCCGCCCGGCCGCGGGGTGGTCGATTTCGTGCCATACTTGAAGGAGATCGCCGGGCTGGACGTGCCCGGCGCGATCAGCATCGAACTGGAGTACTCGCCCGAGCCGGACAAGATCGCCGACTGGGTGGCCGAGGCGTACACCGCGACCGACCGATTGATGCGCGCGGCCGGCATCGGCCGCGAATAATACGACGAGCCGCGACCGCGAGGGAGCGGGATCGGAACCCGCTCCCTCGCGGTCGCGGCTCGTAAGGAAGGCACTCTCCCATGCCCGATACCGCCCCCCGCCCGGTCACCGAGTCGCAGATCCTCCGCTGGGGTCTGCCGGCCGAGGCCGACACCGCCGAGACCAAGTTCTTGCAAGGCCCGCAGAACCGCGGGTTCGAACTGCGGCAGGCGTGGAGGATCTTCTGGGAACTCCTCTACGGGTTCCGCCGCCTGCACTTCGTCGGCCCGTGCGTGACCGTGTTCGGGTCGGCCCGGTTCGACGAGAACCACCTGTACTACCGGCAGGCGCGGCTGATCGGCAAGCGGCTGGCCGAGGCCGGGTTCACCGTCATGACCGGCGGCGGGCCGGGCATCATGGAGGCGGCCAACCGCGGGGCGAAGGACGTGAAGGGGGCCAGGAGCATCGGGGCGAACATCAAGCTGCCGATGGAGCAGAAGCCGAACCCGTACCTGGACAAGTTCGTCGAGTTCGAGCACTTCTTCGTGCGGAAGCTGATGCTCATCAAGTACAGCTACGCGTTCATCGTCTGCCCCGGCGGGTTCGGCACCCTGGACGAACTGTTCGAGGTGCTCACCCTCATCCAGACCGGCAAACTGCAAGACTTCCCGGTGGCGCTCGTCGGCCGCGAGTACTGGGCGCCGGGCATCGAGCAACTGCGGAAGTTCGTCGCCGAGAAGACGATCGACCCGATCGACCTGGACAAGCTGTACGTCGGCGACGACCCGGCCGAGGTGGTGAAGCACGTGACCGACGTGGCCGTGGGCAAGTTCGGCCTGAGCTACGGCAAGAAGGTGAAGCGGCGGTGGTGGCTGGGGGAGTGATTGGTTCCCCTCTCCCCTTGAGGGAGAGGGGTTAGGGGTGAGGGGGCGGGGAGTACAACCACTCCCTACAACACCCCGCATGCAAACCTACCTCATCACCGGCGGCACCGGGTTCGTCGGCTCGCACGTCGCCGAGGCGGCCGTCCGCCGCGGGCATCGCGTGCGGTGCCTCGCCCGCCCTTCGGCGGATACTACCTTCCTCAAGTCCGTCGGCGCGGAGATCGTGCCGGGGGGTCTGTCCGACCCGACCGGGTTGGCCGACGCCCTCGCCGGCGTCGATGTCGTCGTGCATTCCGCCGCGAAGGTGGGCGACTGGGGCCACGTCGACGAGTACCGCCAGGTGAACGTCGAAGGCCTTCGCTACCTGCTCGATGCCGTGGTTGGTAAACCCCTCACCAGATTTGTTCACCTGAGCAGCCTGGGCGTGTACGAGGCCCGGCACCACTTCGGCACTACCGAAGCCGAGCCGCTGCCCGAGTTCCACATCGACGGGTACACGCAATCCAAAGTCGAAGCCGAAGCGCTGGCGGCGAAGTATTACCGCGAGAAAAAGGTGCCCGTCACGATCCTGCGGCCGGGGTTCATCTACGGCCCGCGGGACCGCAACGTGCTGCCGAAGCTGGTGGACCAACTCCGCGAGGGGTGGATCATTTACATCGCCAAAGGAAAGTACGCGCTGAACACGACGTACGTCGGCAACCTGGTGGACGCGATCTTCCTGGCAGCGGAGAACCCGAAGGCGGTGGGCGAGATCTTCAACATCACCGACGGCGAGTTCGTGCCCAAGCGGCGGTTCTTCGAGACGATCGCGGACGGGCTGGGCATCCCGCGGCCGAAGCGGAACATCCCGCTGTTCCTGGGGCGGTTTCTGGCCAACTGGCGGGAGTCGGTGTTCCGCAAGAAGAACAAGCCGCACCCCCCGCGGATCACGCAGGCGAAACTCAAGTTCGCCGGCCTGAACCTGGACTTCAGCATCGGCAAGGCCCGCACCGAACTGGGGTACTCGCCGGCCACCAGCTTCGCCGACGGCATGCAGGCGGCCCTGGAGTGGTACAAGGCGACCAAGTAGGTGCCGCTTGCGGAGCGGCACTCTGGAGCATTCGAGGGACCAATGAGTGAGAAGAAATTCCCGCCAGGTTGGGATGCCCAGCGCACGAAGCGGCTGATCGAACACTATGACCAACTCCACAAGGAGCCTCCGATGGGAGACACCCTGGCGGAACACTGCGTCTACACCATCGTGAAAGGTGATGAGTTGGCTGCCAAAGCGCAGCAGGGCGGGAATGCCACGTTTCGGGAGTCGAAGAAGTGGGCTACCGGCTACCGACTTTGGCAACAGGCACAGGCAGCCGGCGTCAGCTTCCCGGTGCTGCTTGGCAACGCAACTGATTGCAGTCGGATGGAATACTGGGCGCTGCTCACCGAAATCGTGCTGACCGATGCAGGAACCAGTTACACCGTGGACTGTGTGCGGAAACTCACCGCCGACGACCACGAACCCCAGGAGTTGGAGCTTCGGAGTTCCGGCAAGCGCATCGCCGCCGGCTTCATCAAACCTTACGCGATCTGCCGCACACCTGACTTCCTCGTGAGCGAATTTGAGAAGTCGCAACAACCGAAGCAGCGTAAGTAGCCACGAAGGCGCGACCGAACCCCTGGTCTGACCACCCAACCACCCGCACCCCTCCCCGCTGGGGAGGGGTCGGATCGGGAGCGAAGCGACGATCCGGGGGTGGGGATTCGTTCCCCCATCCCCACCCCCGCCGGGTTCACTACGTTCACCCCGGCGACCCCCTCCCCAGCGGGGAGGGGTGGGGGTAGTTGCATGCCCCGACCAGGGGATCCGCTCGCTTCGCTCGCTCCACCCCTGGCTATTCCCGGTCGCCCCTTCGGGGCTGCATGTCCCATCCCTACACTTCCCCGCATGAACACGTTCGTCTCCCACCTGGAAGCGGCCATCGACGGCACGCGGATTCCGTTCGGCACGCTCGTCGGCATGCACGCCGACCGCCCCATCTGGGTGCGGTATCACCTGGACAAG
>CAYMHO010000199.1:0-12784 GCA_964390195.1 uncultured Fimbriiglobus sp.
TGGAGAAGGCCCGCGACGAGTACAAGAAGGCGATGGAGGAGCCGCTGAAGAAGGCGGACGAGGCCCGTAAGGAACTGGACGCCGCCCGCAAGAAGATGGAGCAGGCGGAGCGTGCCAACCGCGGGGCGAACGACGAGGCGCTGCGGCGGCTGATCGAGATGCAGCGGCAGATGGAGAAGCGACTGCTGGAGGACGTGAAGCGGCTCGAGGGGCTGGAAGGGCTCGGGCAGTTCGGCGGCGGGTTCGTGCTCGGGCCGGACGGACGGATCACCCCGTTCGGGCGGAACGCCGGCCAACCGCGGCTGGGGGTGCAGATCGAGAAGGTGTCGGCGGTGCTGGCCGAACAGTTGGATCTGCCGAAGGACAGCGGCATCGTCATCACCGACGTGACCGCCGGCGGGGCCGCCGAGAAGGCCGGGCTGAAGAAGAACGACGTGCTGCTGAAACTGGCCGACAAGGACGTGCCGACCGACCCGGAGGCGTTCATCGCGCTGGTGGGCAAGCTGAAGGCGGGCGAGAAGGTCGACGCGGTGGTGCTGCGGAAGGGTAAGAAGGAGACTGTGAAGGGGATCGAACTGCCCGAGTCGAAGCAGCCGGGCCGGGGCGGGCTGGGCGGGCGGTTCGGCGGGGCCGCTGCCGGTGGCGGGGCCAACGAGAGCGTGCAGATTCAGATCGACAACGACGACGTGACCCTCCAGGGGACGGTGGACGGGGTGGGGTACACCGTCACCGGCACGGCGAAGGGCGGCAAGATGGTGCCAGGCAAGATCGTCATCAAGGAGGGGCGGGAGAGCAAGGAGTACGAGAGCCTGGAGAAAGTGCCGGCCGGCCAGCGGGAGACGGTCGAGCGGCTGATGGGCAAGGTCCCCGTGGTCGGCGGGCGGTGACGAACGAGCCGTGACCGGCAGGGAGCGGGTGATTTCACACCCGCTCCCTGCCGGTCACGGCTCGTCAGCCTTTCTTGATCCGTGCCCAGTACCCGCCGTCGGACGGCCGACCGGGGATCGACGTGTGTTCCGCCTCCAGCGTCACGCCCTTCACTTCGTTCAGCACCGCCCGCACCACCCCGCCGTTCTCGTCCGGGTCGATGCTACAGGTGCTGTACACCACCACCCCGCCCGACTTCACGCGGTTCAGGGCGGTGGTCAGCAAACTCTTCTGCAAGCGGATCAGGTGCTCGAACTCGTGCGGCTGGAGTCGCCACCGCACCTCGGGCCGACGCCCCAGCACACCTGTGTTGCTGCACGGCACGTCCACCAGCGCCGCGTCAAACGGACCGAACGGGGCGTCGGTGCCGTCCTTCAACAGTCGCGGTTCGACGATCCGCACGCCCATCCGCCGGCACAGTTCAGCGACCGAATCGAGTCGCTTGGCGATGATGTCGCATGCCACGATCCGCCCGGAGTGGTGCATCAACTCGGCGAGGTGCGTCGTCTTCCCACCGGGGGCGGAACACAGGTCGAGCACCTGCCAGCCGGGCTTGGGGGCGAGGGCGGACGCCACCAGCATGGACGAGTGATCCTGCACGGCGAACTCGCCGGTCGCGAACCCCGGCAGGTCTGGCACGCGGCCGCCGTCGGTCAACTTCACCGCCAGCGGGTGGTCACCGGTTTCGGCCGGGATGTTCGCGGCGGCCAACTTGGTGAGGTACACGTCACGGATGAACTTGGTGCTGTTCACCCGAATCCAGAGCGGCGGCGGGCTGTTGAACCAGAACCCGAGCCGCACGCACTCGTCCGGGCCGTGCTGGTGCAGCCACCGCTCGGCCAGCCAGCCGGGCCAACTGAACGCGGCCGACAGGTACGCGGGAAGGTCGCGGCGGGGGTCTGGCAGCAGCGGGCGGGCGAGTTTGCGAAACGAGCCGCGACCGCCAGGGAGCGGGTGTTCTCTTCCGCTCCCTGGCGGTCGCGGCTCGTCAACAGGCACCGCTGTCGCCCCCATCTCGCCAACGTACTCGTCCGTCACCGCGTCGCTCACCTTCCGCAGGATGGCGTTCACGAACTTCTTCACGATCGGCGGGGTGATCTCGACGGTTTCGTCCACCGCCGAGTGTCGCGGCACCTGCGTGAGGAACACGAGCTGGAACACACCAAGCCGGAGCAAGTCGAGCGTGTCCGGGTGCAGATCGCGGAACGGGCGGGTGAGGAACGGGCCGATCAGAGCGTCGAGCGTGCCCTTGCGGCGGATGACGCCCATGACGAGTTGTACGACGAACCGGCGGTCCTGCGGGGACAGCCCGGCGGACGCCTCGTCGATCAGTTCGGGGGCGAACCCGTCCCGCTGCCGCGAGCGGTGGAGGACGGCGGCCGCGGTCTGGCGGGCGGTGGTCATCGGCGGCCTTGCCAAATTGCCGGGTCGCGGCTGGTGTGGAACACGGAGGTGACGATGATCCGCCCGGCCTCTTCACGGTAGAAGACGGCATACGGGTACTTCTTCACCAGTACGCGACGGATGTCGTCGAGCAACACCCGTCCGGACTGAGGAAAGGCTGCGATGTGATCGATCGCCGCCTGAACCGCTGACATGAAACGGACACCGGCACCAGTCCGCCGCCCCTCGTACCAATCGTGCCCGTCCCGTAGTTCGTCGCGGGCTTCCTCACGGAAATCCACCGGCAAACTCATTGCTTCCCCCGACTGAGGATCTGCGCCTTCACCACCTCCCACGGAATGGCCGACGACGGGTTGGCTTGGTGATCGGCCACCCTCCGCCGGAGTTCGGCCACGAATGCCTCCGGCAATTCATCCGTTTCATCCCGTGTGTCAGCGGCCACACTGTCGAGGATGAGGTCGGCGATCGCTTGCCGCTGTTCCACGGGCAGGGCGAGGATCGGGGCGAGGTCGATGGTCGCGTTCATGGTCGGCTCCTCGGCGGCACGTTGAACCAGTATATCACGCCAGCACCTCCGGCCCGAAGCGGTAGCCGTCCTGGATCGGGTACCCGCGGAGGAACTCTTCGGCCGTCATCCGCTTCTTCCCCGCCGGTTGGAGTTCGAGGATTTGGCACATCACGTCCGTGTTCTCGGTTGCCGCCCAAAGCTTGCTGCCCTGTTGGACCAGCAGGCCGGCAAGCGGTGGCTCACCGAAACAGACACCACAGAATGACTTGTCTTGGGAATGCGATGAGGCTTTCCGCACGCCGCACACGATCACCCGCATCGGCTCCTTGCCGGGGCGGTGGAAGAACGTGTACGCCGTCGGCCACGGCTGCATCGCCCGGATGTGGTTGGCGATCCGCTCCGCTGGTTGTGTCCAGTCGATCAGCCCGTGTTCCTTCTTCAGCTTCGGAGCCTTGGTCACAAACGCCGGGTCTTGCTTCGTGCCGCTCACCGGGCCAGCCTTCATCCGTTGAATCACGTCCAGGCACAGCCTCGCCCCGAGTGGGGCCAGCCGCGCCTCCAGTTCGCCTGTCGTTTCGCTTGGTCCGATGTCCACAGCTTCTTGTGCCAGCATGTCGCCAGCGTCCAACCCTGGCGTGATGCGGATGATCGTCACCCCGGTGCGGGTCTCGCCGTTCAGGATGGCGTGGGCGATCGGCGACGCCCCGCGGTACTTCGGCAGCAGCGAGGCGTGAACGTTAATCGCCCCGTGCGTGGCCGCCGCGATCACCTCCGGCTTCAGGATTTGCCCGTAGGCCGCGACGACCAGCAACTCGGCGTTGAACGCCTTCAACTGTGCCAGCCCGTCCGGGGTGTTGATGCTCTCCGGTTGAATCACCGGCACCCCGGCCTCGGCCGCGATGGCCGCCATCCCCTTCCCCGTCTGCCGGGTGCTGCCCCGCTTGTTGCCGCTGTCGCGATCCGGCTGCGTCACCAGCCCGACGACATTTTCTTTGGCGTGCAACAGTGCTTCAAACGTCGGCTCGGCGAACGTGCCGGTGCCCATCATGACGATTCGCATGGTTCCTCCGGTCGTGCCGACAACAGAATGGGTCAGGAATGACGAAGCGGTGAGTTGTAGCGGGTCGCCTTGCGAGCGGCAGCGGCGTGGGGTACGATTTCATCAACTTTTCCATCTTCAGCCGTCCCCGTACTCTCCTGCCTGGGGTGGCGACATGCGATTCTACCTGATCGTGGCCAAGGGGAAGCACCGCGGGCTGCCCATCCCCATCACCGTGGACCTGTTCGTCATCGGCAAGACGCCCACCTGCCAGCTCCGCACCCAGCACCCGCAGATGGGCGAGCAGCAGTGCGCGTTCGTCACCCGCGGGCGGAAGGTGTTCGTGCGGGACCTGGGCAGCGGCTTTCCCACGCTGGTGAACGGGTCCGAACTGCCCGGCAGCGAGGAGTGGCCGCTGCACAAGAACGACATGATCACCGCCGGCCCGCTCGAGTTCCGCATCTCGTTCAGCGAGAAGCAACTGTCGCAGCGGGACCTGGAGGAGTGGGCGCTGAAGACGCTCGACGAGGACCACGGGCCGCGGAAGTCGGCGTTCGACGAGATCGACGAGGCGATGAAGGCGGGCGAGGGCGAGTACGACAGCGCGGCGGCGGCGGCGAACGCCATCCTGAACAAGGCGTCGGCCATGAAGGGGGTGGTGCGGGGCCGCCTGCGGATCGCCCGCGACGGGCCGGTGACGGTCGTGCGGATCAACGACGTGTACCTGGTCGAGCCGGCCGAGTTGGCCCACCTGAAGAAGGAGTTCCAGGAGAACCTGGACGCCCGCAACCTGCGGGTGCTGTTGGACCTGAAGAACGTGCGGCGGATGTCGTCGGCGGCGGTCAGCCTGTTCGCCGAACTGAGTCAGTGGCTGAAGAAGTCCGGTGGGACGCTGGCCGTCTGCCGCGCCCGCCCGGAGTTGGCCAGCCTGATGGGCGACCTGCAAAACCTGTTCAACTTGAAGGTGTACACCGACAAGGAGAAGGCGGTGGCGGCACGCTGGTAGCCGCGAGCCGCAGGCGAGCGCGTCCAACCTCGGACGCGCTCGCCTGCGGCCCGCGGCTACTTCTTGCCGATCGCCTTCGCCGTCACTTTCACCTCTCGCGGGTGCCCGCCGGTCAGCACCTTGCCCAACCCGGCGTCGTGGCTCAACTCCCCGCGGGACACCCGCGTGTCGCCGTCCAGCACGTACACCGTCAGGTAGTACGCCATCCCGTCCTTGATCGCCCCCTTCGCCCCCACCTCGAACTTCTCCACCGTCTCCTTCCCCTTCTCGTGGGTGAACTTCTTCACCTCCACCTTCTCGACCAGGTCCGCCGCCTTGTCGGCGATTTTCGGGTCGTACTGGTACAGGCGGATTTCGAGCGCCAGCTTGTCCATGCTCGGGTGATCCTTCGGCACCGTCAGGGTGCCCGTCACCTTGGTGCTGGTGTCGGCCTTCTTGTCGTCGGCCGTGGCGAGGCCGCCGGCGAGCAGCAGGGCGGCGAGGGGGAGGAGGTGGCGCATGGGGTCTCCGTTCCGGTCGGGTGAGATGTCGTCGCCGGTAGGGTATTCGGCCCGCCGATCGGTTACAACATCGGTACCGCATCCCACCCATACGGAGGCCGTCCGATGTCCCTTCCCACCCGCCCGCTCGGCACCACCGGGGCGAACGTGTCGCTCCTCTGCTTCGGCGGCTGGCACTTCGCCCAGCCCGAACTGGACGACGCGTCTGCGATCCGCCTCGTCCAACGCGCCGCCGACAGTGGGTTCACCTTCTTCGACAACGCCTGGGACTACCACGAGGGCCGGAGCGAGGAACTGATGGGCAAAGCTCTGGCCGAGGGCGGGCGGCGGAAGGACGTGTTCCTGATGACCAAGAACTGTGCCCGCGACGCGGCCGGCACGCGGCAGCACCTGGAAGACAGCCTGCGGCGGTTGAAGACGGATTACCTCGACCTGTGGCAGTTCCACGAGGTCAACTACGACAACGACCCGGACTGGATCGTCGAGCGCGGGGCACTCGCCGAGGCGATCAAGGCCCAGCAGGAGGGGAAGGTCCGGTTCCTCGGGTTCACCGGGCACAAGGCCCCGCACATCTTCCTGAAGATGCTCCCGCTGCACCCGTGGAGCACGGTGCAACTGCCGGTGAACGTGTGCGACTACTGGTACCGCAGCAGCCTGAACGATGTGATGCCGAAGCTGGCCGAGAAGGGCATCGGGGCGATCGGCATGAAGAGCCTGGGCGGGGGCAACCTGGCGAACGGCGGGGTCATCCCGGCGAGCGGGGTGTGTTCGGCGGAGGAGGCCATCCGGTACGCCCTCAGCACGCCGGTCAGTTCGCTGGTGGTCGGCATCGACTCCGAGAACTACCTGGACCAGGCGCTGAAGATCGGCACCGGGTTCACGCCGATGACACCGGCCGAGATGGCCGCCCTGCAAGACAAGGTGAAGGACGTGGCCGGCGACGGCCGCCTGGAGCCGAGCAAGAGCACCCAGAACTACGACGGCCCATACCACCGCAAGCAACACGGGTTCGCCGCCTGAAGTGGTTTGCTCGCTCTGCGAGCGGGGGCCGGGGTGCGGGGAAGAGAGGTTGAGTCCACGTCACACACCCGATACAAGGGCATCATGGCCACCGCACCCGCCCCTGCCACCCCCGTCGTCCGCTTCCGCACCCTGGACGAAGCCCTGGAGCGGGTGGGGAACGTGCCCGCCCACCGCATCCTCACACAGCCCCCACTCGGCACCGGCACCGTGCTGGATGTGCTGGACGCGTCCGTCACTCACGGCCGGGGGGTCGAACTGATCGACGGCATCCTCGTAGAGAAACCGATGGGCGCCGACGAAGACTCCATCGCCTTCTGGCTCGGCGCCCAACTGTTCGGCTTCGCCTCCCGCGAGAACCTCGGCAAATTCTTCGGGTCGCAAGGCGGCTCGCGGTTGTTCCCCAACATCGTGAGGATGCCCGACCTCTCGTTCATCCGCTGGGACAGCGTGGACGACCCGGCCGAATTGGACGTGTTGCCCGGCCCGTTCCTGCACGTCGCCCCCGATCTGGTGGTGGAGGTGCTGAGTGAGAGCAACACCCCCCGCGAGATGCAGATCAAGCTGGGCGAGTACGCGGCCGCCGGGGTGAAACTGGTGTGGTACGTCGATCCGGATGCGAAGACGGTGACGGTGTACCCGAAGGGCCGCGAGCGGGGGAAGAAGGTGCTGGGCGAAACCGACACCCTCGACGGCGGCAAGGTGCTGCCGGGGTTCGCCCTGCCGGTGGCCGACATCTTCGCCCCGCGTGCGCCGAAGGCGACCAAGAAGAAGGGCAAGAAGTAACCCCGAGGACTCCACCATGCCCTTCATGCTGCTCAGCACCTCGTTCGCCCCCGGCCAGCCGATCCCGCTGCGGCACACCGGCGACGGGGTGGACACCTCCCCGCCGCTCGCCTGGGACGGCGTACCGGTCGGCACCAAGAGCCTCGCCCTGATTTGCGACGACCCGGACGCGCCGAAGAAGACGTGGGTCCACTGGGTGCTGTACTGCCTGCCGTCGACGCTCACCGACTTACCCGAAGGGGTGCCGACCACGCCGACGCTGCCCGACGGGAGTGCCCAGGGGAAGAACGACTTCGGCAAGGTGGGGTACGGCGGGCCGGCCCCGCCGAAGGGCAGCCCGCACCGCTACTTCTTCAAGCTGTACGCCTTGGACGTGATGCCGCCCCTGCCGCCCGGGGCGAGCAAGGCCGACCTGGAAGCGGCGATGAAGGGCCACATCCTCGCCGGGTGCGAACTGGTGGGGACGTATCAGCGGGGGTAGGTGCCGCCTGTTTGTGTAGCCGGCCTCTGTGAGGCCGGTCCGACCGGCCTCACAGAGGCCGGCTACAGTTTGGCGTACCGGTAGGCCCACACTTTGACGCCATCCAGCACCACCAACACGTTGGCCGTCGGATCGACGTACGCCAGCCGCTTGCCGCCGGTCGGCATCGGGTCGCCCTCCGGGGCGAGTTTCGTCCACGCCGTCTTGTCCGGGTCGTAGGCCCACACGGTGTTCGACTTCTCCTGCTTCTCGGTGTCGAACTGCGTGAGCAGCCCGTGCCCGCTGTTCGGGTCGTGGTGGAACACCGACCGCGCGTCGTGGCCGTAGGGCGACTTCCCGTCCTCCTTGTTGCCGGTCAGCACCTTCTTCCACTCGTTCTTGGTCACGTCGTAGTGGTGCGTGTCGTGGTGCCGCTGCACCACCAGCACCTTCCGCTTCGGGTCGTAGTACCCGATCTGCTCCGGCTCGGCGGCCTCCTTCTCGAACCCCTTGCCCCCGCCGTTCGCCTTCAGGTCCTTCCACGCGTCCTTCTCGTAGTCGTGCAGCCAGGTGCCGTGCATCTGCCAGTTGTTCGCGTGCCACACGCTCCCGCCCAGTTCCGGGATGTACTCCAACAGCCCGCCGAAGATGGCCACCGGGTACGGCTTCTCCGCCTTGAACGCCTTCCACTTCTTCTCGCCCGGCAGGTACGCCCACAGCGGCGGGCCGTTGTACAGGTCGGCCGGGTTGCCGCCGAGAGCCTCCACCGCCTTCTTGCGGTCCGTCACCCAGGTGTTCATGAACAGCAGGGCCTTCCGCTTCGGGTCGTAGGTCAGCCCCCACCAAGTGTGGGCGATGACCGCCGGCCCGCCCCGCTTGGTGACGAGCAGGCCGTCCTTGAACTCGCAGTCGGAGGTATCCTTGCCCAGGTCGCCGTACCCGCGGGGCAGGTCCGGGGCGTACAGCATGGCCCAGGTGAGCGACGGCAGGTCGAACTCCCACACGTCGTTCAGGCGGTGCGGGACGGCGTGGTTCGCTCCACAGAACAGTGCCCGTCCGCGGTCGGGTGCCCAGCACATCTTGTTGGTGAAGTCGCGTCCCTTCGGCCCGGTCTTGTGCAGGTCGTACTTCTTTGCGGTGTCGTTGAATTCGCCGACCACGTCCGCGTTGCCGAGCAGCACGGCCGTGTTCGGCTTGAGGGCGGCGAGTTTCTGGGCGACGTCGGGTTTGGGGTCGAGCGCCGGCTCGATCTTGGGCGGGGCGGCCGACAGGCGGGGAAGAAGGGAAGCGGCGGCGGCGGCGGCGAGGAACGTGCGGCGGTGGGGGGAGGTCATGGCGACACCCGCGGGGGAGGAAGACCGCCCGCGAGTGTACCAGATTCGCCGACCTTGTAGCCGTGGTCTGTGAGGCCGGTCGGGAACCGGGGTCACCGACCCCGGCTACAGCAGGAGGCGTCAGTTGAACCACAGGCCGTAGGCGAACCCGAACGACTCGTCGAACAGGCCGAGCATGCGGCCGAGGGTGCGGTTGTCGAAGGTGTTCTCGGCGGTCAGCTTGGTCAAGTACTTCTTGTCCACCCCGTCGGTGAAGATCTTGTTGATGCTGACGAACTCCGGCGGGTGGTCGAGGAACTCCTTGAAGTTCAGCCCGTGGCCGTCGGTCTTCACCAGCCCGCCCATGTCGATCACCTTCTTCCCGGTGAACAGCCCCTCCATCTCGGCGACGCCGGCCAGCCAGCCGTCGATCATGGCGTCGGTCACGGGCAAGCCGAGCACACCGTTCTGCTTCGGGTTCGGCAGCCACTCGTGGTCGTCGTCCTTCTCGGCGCGGATGTACTTCCACGTCTCCCGGTTCAGCTCGCACACCTTCAGCATGTGCCGGCGGAACGACCCGAGGCGGGCCGGCTCGGGGACGTCGATGCGGGTGATCAGCTTCAGCAGCATCCCGTTGACGTCGTCCGACGACGTCTTCGGCTTGGCGAACTGGTCCTTGCCGAAGGCGTCGAACAGCGGCTTCAGGTCGAACGCCTGGCTGAAATCGACCATCGCCGACAGCAGGTGGCAGTACGCCCGCAGCCAGGCCACGTCCCCGCGGTCGAACGTCACCCGGAAGTCGGCGTTCTTCTCCAGGAACTCGAACCGCGCCACGCCGAGCAGCTTCTTGAGCTGTGGCAGCAACTTGTCGGTCGGCTTGCCGTCGCCGTCCAGGTCCATCGTCACGTCGGCCAACCGTAGGGGCAACTGCACCCCGTCATCCGTGACGTCGGCGAGTGTGGCCTCAGCTTTCCCCAGGTCGTCGGCGAACCGCTCCAGCACCCGGCGGAGGGCGGCGTAGGAGATGGGGGTGGGGTCATTGTTCTCCGGCACCGGCAGCCGCAGGAACGGCACGCTGGTGGACTCCGGCTTCACCCCGTACTCGTGCAGCGACTGGCCGAGCCGCTCGACCGCCCGCACCACCCGCAGCACGCCCAGCCCGAACCTCGCCTGATCGTCTTTCGGCTTGCCTTCGATGGCCCGCTCCAGCACCTGCTCGCCTTTCGCCAGTTGGCCGGAGTGCAGGTGCTGCTCGACGAGCGGCGGGTCGGCGGCGCGGGCGGCGACGGCCAACCCGGCGAGAGCGGCCAGTGCGAACGCGAGGCGGGTCATGGGGCGGCTCCGCGGGCGAAGGGAACCGAGAGTTTACCCCCCGAGGCCGGCGCCGGTTTCACGTCCCACCTGACCGCCGCCGCCGACACAGCGTCGGGCTCGACGGCCGGTTCGGACGGCGGGTGATGCGTGGGTCGGAAAAGTGAGAGCGGAAGCGGTCCCGCCTGCGCCGTATTCCCCCCCAAGCCGAATTCGCGTCCTAGACTTCGTCCGGATCCCCCCGCCCGCGTCATGGTCGTCGCCGTGCCGAACACCGCCCCCGCCCCGGACGAGACCCACTTCCGCCCGGTCAGCCCGCCATCCCAGCGGACGATCGCCCTGGAACGGTTGCTCACCGTCGAACACCTGCCCACCCCGCCGGCGGTGGCCATGCAGGTGGTACGGGAGGCGACCAACCCGGACGTCACCTCCGCCCGCATCAGCGAGATCCTGCGGCAAGACCCGGCCCTGTGCGCCCGCGTGCTGAAGGCGATCAACTCGGTCGTGTACGGCATGCGGGAGCAGGTGACGTCGATCGACCGGGCGGTGCTACTGCTCGGGCTGAACGCCGTCCGCGGTCTCGTGCTCGCCGTCTCCCTGCCGGCCATGCAGGCGGGCGGGCGAACGGACAGGGGGTTCCGCGACTTCTGGCAGTCGGCGGTGGGCGGGGCGGTGATCGGCCGCGAGTTGGCGGTCCGGCTGCGGGTGCCGACGGCCGACGACGACATGTTGTGCGGCCTGCTGCGGGACATCGGCCAACTCGTGCTCCAACAGGTGTTCCCGCAGGAGTACGCCGGGTTCGCCCGCGGGGACGAGGGGCGGTCGTTCGGCCGCATGTGTGAGGACGAGCGGGAGGCGTTCGGGATCGACCACGCCGAGGCGTCGGGCGAACTGCTCCGCCGCTGGAACCTGCCCGACTCGCTGGTTCAACCGATCCGCTACCACCACCAGCCCGACGCACTCGCCGACGCCACCCCGGAGGTGCGGGCGCGGGCCGAGCGGCTGGGGTTCGTGGACGCCCTCACCCACCTGAACGTGGTCGCCCGCAACCCGGGCGAGGTGGACGCCCTGCTCGAGACCGCCCGCACCAAGTACGGGGTGGGCCACGCCGAGTTGGTCCGCTTCCTGGAAGGGGTGGTGCCGAAGGTGGAGGAGTTCACCGCCCTGCTGAACGTGGACGTGGGCGCGTGCCCGAACTACGCGGACACCCTCGCCCGCGGGAGCAGTGAGCTGTTCATGCTGACGGTGGGGAGCGGCACCATGGGGGTGGGTGCGACCGTCCGCACTCCGATCCCCCCGCACGGCGGCAGGTCCAGCACCCCGGCGCCGATCCCCGGGCTGCCCGAGTTCCGGCCGGAGTGTCTCGATCAGTTCCCCGCCGGGGGCTGCTACCTCGACGGGTACGAGCTGAAGCGGGTACTCGGTCGGGGGGCGATGGGGGTGGTGTTCGAGGGCCGCGACCTGACCCTCGACCGGCCGGTGGCGGTCAAAATGATGCTGCCCGAACTGGCCGAGCACGGGCACTTCCGCGAGCGGTTCATCCGCGAGGCGAAGAGCGTGGCGGCCATCCGCAACGAGAACGTGGTGGCCATCCACGCGGTGAAGGAGAACGGGCCGTTCACCTACCTGGTGATGGAGTACGTGGAGGGGCCGTCCCTCGCCGACCGCGTGGCCGGCGGGTCGCCCCTCACCGTGGACGAACTGACCACCCTGGCCGTGCAGGTGACCCGCGGGCTGGTCGCCTCCCACGCCCGGCGGATCGTCCACCGCGACGTGAAGCCGGAGAACATCCTGCTCGACCGGGCGAGCGGGCAGGCCAAGCTGACCGACTTCGGCCTAGCCCAGATCGACACCGACGTGCGGCTGACGGCCGCCGGCGGGCTGGTCGGCACCCCCCTGTACATGTCCCCGGAGCAGGCGACCAGCCGGCCGGTCGGCCCGCGGTCCGACCTGTTCAGCTTGGGGGCGGTGCTGTACGCCGCCGCCACCGGCCAGTCGCCGTTCGAGCACCACACCATGTTCGGGGTGCTGAAGAAGGTGTGCGAGGTGAACCCGCCCCCCCCCTCCCGCGAACGGCCGGACCTGCCCGAGTGGTTCGACCACCTGGTGCTCAAGCTGCTCTCCAAGGCCGAGGCGGACCGCTTCCAGTCGGCCGCGGAGGTGCTGGCCGCGCTCGCCCAGCCCAAGCCGCCACAACCCACGGTCCGGAAGAAGCGGTGGTGGCTGTTCGGCCTGGGGTGAGGTGAGTCCGCCGATCACCTCGCCGACTCCAACGACACCACCTCCGCCTCGACGACCGTCTCGCCGGCGGCCGGTTCGGGCGGTGGGAGGCCGGCGGCGGCCGGCGGGCGGCGGAACACCCACCCGAACACCCGTCGGGTTAGCCCCGCGATCGAGTCCCACAGCGAGTACGCCACCGGCGTCACGAGCAGGCTGAGCAGCAGCGAGAGGGCCTGCCCGCCGAGGATCACCTTCGCCATGCTCGCCCGCGCGCTCGCCCCCGGCCCCTG
>CAYMHO010000200.1:0-12762 GCA_964390195.1 uncultured Fimbriiglobus sp.
GCCGACGCGGTGGCCACCGAACCCCGCCCCACCCCGCTCGACGTGTACATGGGCACCTACGCCCCCAGCCCGGTCGATGCGGTCTACCCGAAGGACTACACCGGCCTGCCCACCCGGCGGCGGTAGAAGACATTGGCACGCGGATGACGCGGATCCCAGCGCGGGTCAACGCCGATCAGAGCAGATCGAATCTCTGTCTTGATCCGTGTTCATCTGCGGTGAGATCCGCGTCATCCGCGTGCCGCCTTTTCTGAGTTCTTGCTATGGCGACATTAGTGCAAGCGGTGCGGCTGGCGCTCCACTACGGCGAGAAGCATCTGGGCGTGACCGACGTGTTCGGCGAGGACGTCGGCCCGCCGCTCGGGGGCGTGTTCACCGCCACGCAGGGCCTCAAGACCGCGTGGAACACCCCGCTCGACGAGCGGGGCATCCTGGGCACGGCGATGGGCATCGCCTACGCCGGCGGGCGGCCGGTGTGCGAGATCCAGTTCTGCGATTACGCGTTCAACTCCATCGACCTGCTGAAGGTGGCCGGCAACCAGCGGTGGTGCAGCGGCGGCCAGTTCCCCATGCCGATGGTGGTGATGACCCCGAACGGGGCCGGCATCCGCGGGAGCGTGTACCACTCGCACAGCTTCGAGAGTTGGGCCAGCCGCCTGGCCGGGTGGAAGGTGGTCATGCCGTCCAACCCGCTCGACGCCTACGGGCTGATGCTGTCCGCCATCGCCGACCCCAACCCCGTGCTGGTGCTGTTACCCAAGGCACTCATGCGGGTGAAGGGCGACAAACTGCTCCCCGGCGAGCCGGCCGACGGGGACGAACTGGCCCGCCGCATCGACGCCCCCGTCGGCGACCGCACCCAGTGGCAACCCGACTGGCCGGAGGTGAAGGAGCACTTCATCTCGTTCGGCAAGGGCGACCTGGTGCGGGAGGGCGACTCCGCCACCGTCGTCACCTGGGGGCGGCTGGTGCCGATCTGCGCGAGTGCGGCGGACGAGCTGTCACGCGAACTCGGGTTCACCTTCGACGTGATCGACCTGCGGAGCATCTTCCCGTACGACTGGGATCTGGTGTCGCGGAGCGTCGAGAAGACCGGGCGGGTGCTGATCGCCAACGAGGACACGGAGGTGACGAACTTCGGCGAGCACCTGCTCCGCCGGGTGGTGGACGAGCACTTCTACGACCTGCTGGTGAAGCCCCGCACCGTGATGGGCAAGCACGTCCCCGGCATCGGCATGCAAGAGGTGTACGAGGGCCACTCGGTGCCGCAGTACCCGCACGTCGCGGCGGCCATGCGGGAACTGGCCGCCGAGGCGGCGTGAGTTCCAGGAGGCGACCCCGCGCGGGGTCGCCTCCTGAAACCGAATTACAGTGCCACCTTCGCATGCACCTTCGGGTCGTCGCCCACGTCCGGGCGGGTGCCACTCAGCAGCGCCTTGCCCGCCTCGATCAGGTACTTCAGCCCGCTCGCCCCGCTGTTGTCCCAGTACTCGCCGGCGGTGCCTTCCACCCGTAGTAGGACGATGTTCGGGTCGTCCTTCCCGCCGGGGAACCACACCTTCCACTCCACCTTCCACAACTCGGCCAGCTTCGCCCGGTCGTCTACCGTGCGGGCGGTGCCGCTGAGCGACACGAACTTGGCCTTCGATTGCAGGGTGACGGCGACGTGCCGGTCGTGGTCCAGTTCGTCCACCTTGCCCGAGTGCCGGTCGGTTGCGAACCACACGGTGCCGTCCGGGTCGGCGGCGACCAGGGCCATCGGCCTCCCGCGGAGGCTGCCGTCCGGGGTGCGGGTGACGAGCATACCCACGCCGAACTCGTTCAGCAGGTCGGTCAACTTGGTGTCGGGGGTGATGGCCATGTGCGAAGCTCAGGGGGAGGTGCCGCCACGCGGCGGGTGGTCGTCACTCCCGGCAAACGTCGTGCCACCCCCCGTTGGCCCGCTTTCGGCCGGCGGGTAGGATTGCTGTTCCTGTGTCCCGTCGAGGGTCGCCCGTGAATCGGCCGCCGTTCGCCCTGCTCGTGCTGCTCGCCGTCGCCCCGCTGGCTACGGCCGACGACCCGCTCGCCAAGAAGCTGGAAACGGTCATGGACGCACCGGAGTTCAAGCGGTCGCACTGGGGCGTACTGTTCGTCGACGCAAAAACCGGCGAGACGATCTACGAGCGAAGCGCCGACAAGCTGTTCACCCTGGCGTCGGTGTCGAAGGTGTTCAGCGCGGGGGCGGCCCTGTGCGAGTTCGGGGCCGACTTCAAGTTCGAGACCCCGGTGTACGCCCGCGGGCCGGTCCAGAAGGGGGTGCTACGGGGCGACCTGATCCTGCGTGCCCAGGGCGACCCGTCGTTCGGCAGTCGGAACACGAAGGACGCCGGCAAGCTGGTGTTCACCGACGTGGACCACAGCTACGCCAACAGCGGGCCGGCGGCACTTGCCGACGGGACGAACCCGCTCGCCGCGTTCGAGGCCCTGGCCGAGCAGGTGAAGGCGGCCGGCGTCACCGAGGTCACTGGCGACGTGCTGGTGGACGACCGCCTGTTCGCCCGCACCCGCAGCGCCGGGAGCGGCCCGGAGGTGCTGTCGGCCGTCACGGTGAACGACAACATCATCGACGTCGTCATCACCCCGGGGGCGAAGGCGGGCGAGCCGGCGAAGGTGACGCACCGCCCGCAAACGGCCACGCTGAACGTGGACGCCGAGGTGGGCACGTCCGACGCCATCGCCCCGGCGGCGGTGATGCTCAACCAGCTCGGGCCGGGGCAGTTCACCGTCCGCGGGTCGGTGCCGGCGAACGGCAAGGTGGTGGTGCGGGGCCTGCCGATCGACGACCCGGCCGGGTTCGCCCGGAGCGTGTTCATCGAGGCGCTCCGCAAGGCCGGGGTGAAGGTGGCGGCGGCCGTCGCCCGGCCGGGGAACGCCCCCCCGCCGACGGCCGTCGAGTACGCCCAGATGAAGCCGGTGGCGGCGTTCACCTCCGCCCCGTTCGGGGAACTGCTGAAGGTGACGCTGAAGACGAGTAACAACCTGTACGGCACCGCCCTGCCGTGCCTGATGGCCGCCAGCCACGGCAAGCAGACGCAGGAGGACGGGCTGAAGGTGCAGCGGAAGCACCTGAAGGAACTGGGGGTGGACGTGGACGGGGTGTCGCTCACGAGTGGGTCCGGGGGGAACGGCACCGACTTGGCCACCCCGCGGGCGACGGTGCAACTGCTGGCCGGGTTGCGGAAGCGGGACGACTGGGAGGCGTTCCGCGGGTGGCTGCCGAGCTTGGGGGTGGACGGCACCCTGAGCAAGGCGGTGGACAAGGAGAGTCCGGCGGTCGGCAAGGTGTCCGCCAAGACGGGCACCTACGTGTGGTTCGACACGCTGAACGGCCGCCCGCTGCTGAAGAGCAAGTCGCTGGCCGGGGCGATGACCACGCAGTCCGGGCGGGAGGTGCTGTTCGCCGTGTTCGTGACCGACGTGCCGCTGGAGGCGATGGGGTCGGCGGACAAGGTGGGCCGGGTGCTCGCCCGCCTGTGCGAGGTCGTGCACGCCGACGGCCCGCCGGCCAAGTGAGCCGGGGGCGACACCCCGCCGCCGCCCCTGGTATACTGCCGGCGGTTCCCCGTCCCCACACCGGAGTACTGCCATGACTCGCCTGCGTGCCGCCGCCCTCGCCACCCTGGCCGCCCTGCTGCTGTTCGTGCCGGCCACCGCCGGGGATGACAAGCCGAAGGACGACCCGAAGGCCAAGCCGGACGCGAAGGCGGAGCTGATGAAGAAGAAGCTGGCCCTGTCGCAGAAAATTCTGGAGGGATTGGCGCTGGAGGACTTCGACAAGATCAAGACGGGGGCGGACGACCTGGTGACGGTGCGGCAGGCGGCCGCCTTCATGGTCGGCAAGACGGCCAAGTACGAGGTGTACGCGAACGACTTCCAGAAGCACCTGGAGGAGATCCAGAAGGCGGCCAAGAAGAAGAGCGTCGAGGCGGCCGCCCTCGGCTATGTGGAGATGACCCTCACCTGCGTGCGGTGTCACCAGTACGTGCGGGACGAGAAGATCGGCGCCGCCCCGCCCCTCCGCCCGGACGTGCTGACCACCAAGACCGAGCGGTGAGCGTCCGAACAGGAGCGGTCGGAATCAACCCGGCCGCTCCTGTCCTACTTCTTCATCTCCCACAGCCGCACCGCCCCGTCGCGGCCGCCGGACAGCAGGTACACTGGCATGCCGGTATCCTCGCGGGTGAACCGCACCACGTGGGCGACCGGGCGGTGCGCCTGCACCTTCCGCTCCTCCTTGCCGGTGTCGGTGTTCCAGATCCGCACCGTGCCGTCCTGGCCGGCGCTGGCCAGGAACTCGCAGCACGGGGTGAACGCCAGGCTCCACACCCCGTACTCATTCCCCTCCAGTTTCCGCTCCTCCTTCCCGCTGTCGGCGTTCCACAAGCGGATGGTGTTGTCCCACCCGCCGGTGGCGATCCGCTTCCCGTCCCGGCTGAACGCCACCGCGTAGACCGGCCCGCGGTGCCCCTCGAGCGGCAGCTGCGGGTCGGCCGACCGGCCGTCCGTCTCCCACACCCGCACCACCCTGTCCGACCCGGCGGTGGCCAGGGTGTGGTGGGCGCCCTTGCCGGTCGGGGAGAAGGCGATGGCGGTGAGGGAGGCGCCGTGGTTGAACTCGCGGACCGGCTTCATCGTCTCGGTCAGCAGGCTGAACACGGTCACCATCCCGTTCGACTCGCCGACCGCCAGGTAGTCGCCGTCCGGGGAGTAGGCCACCGCTCGCACCCCCGTCTGGCCGGTGAAGATGTCCTTCGTCTCCTGGGTGGTGGTGTCCCACAGCTTGACCGTCCCGTCCCCGCTGGCGGTGACGAACTGGGTGTGGTTCTTCGGGTGGAAGTCGATCGCCCACACCGGGCCCTTGTGCTTTTCCACCGTCACCTTCGCCCGCCGGGACGCGCCCAACTCGGTCAGGTCGTACAGCCGCACGCTGCCGTCCTCGGTGCCCACCGCCAGCGTCTTCCCGTCCCCGCACGCGGCCACCGACCAGACCGACCCGCGGGCCCCTTCCAGTTCGTACTTGTGGCTGTTCTCGACCGGCGGGTCGCCGGCGATCACCAGCGGCGGCCCCTGGACGGTCACGGGCGGCGGGGCCTCGCCCGCCACGGTCACGGTGGTCGCCGCCCGCGGCCCGGCCAGGAGGCCCCAACTGACCACCCCGCCGACCCCCAGCCCGAGCAGGAACGGCATGGCCAGGATGGCCAGCATCCGCCGGCGGTACTTCCGCTTGGCCACCTTGGACAGCCCGCTGCCGGGCACCACCGGGCAGGGGGCGGACGGCGTGGACTCGCACACCCCGTTCAGGGCGGTGGTGTGTGCGGCCAGCACCGCCGCCACCTCGGCGGCAGAGTTCAACCGGTCGTCGGGCGTCTTGGCGAGCAGCCCGTCCACCACGTCCTCGAACCACTCGGGCACGTCCGGGGTGAGCTTCCGCAGCGGGCGGTGGGGGGTGTCGGCCACCTCCCGCAGCACCGCCAGCGGGGTCTTGCCGTCGAACGGCGGCTTGCCGGCCACCGCCTCGTACAGCACCACCCCCAGGCTGAACAGGTCCGCGCGGGCGTCCACCTCGTCCCCGCGGGCCTGCTCCGGGGCCATGTACAGGGGTGTGCCGGACACGTACCCGGTGCGGGTGAGCTTCATGTCCTCGGCCGCACGGGCGAGGCCGAAGTCGGTCAGCTTCACCTTGTCGCCGGCCTCGATCAGGATGTTCCCCGGCTTCACGTCGCGGTGGATGAGCCCCTGGGCGTGGGCGGCGGCCAGCCCGGCGGCCGCCTGCGCCCCCAGCCGGGCGGCGTCGGCCACGCCCATCTTGCCCACCCGCCGCAGCCGCTGCTCCAGGCTCTCCCCGCTGATCAGTTGCATCACCAGGTACGGCAGCCCGCTCCGCTCGTCCTCGTTCACCTGGTGGACGGTGACGATGTTCTCGTGGGTGACTGACGCCGCCGCCCGGGCCTCCCGGCAGAACCGCTGGCGGGCCGTCTTGTTGCTGCTCAGGTCCGGGTCGAGCACCTTCAGCGCCACGTCCCGTTGCAGGTCCGGGTCGAACGCGTGCAGCACCACCCCCATGCCCCCGCGGCCGATCATCCGGACGATTTCGAAATCGCCGAACGTGCCGATGCGGTCGGGCAGATCGGTCGGGGTGAGGAACGCCAGGTCGTCGTCCAACGCTTGCCTGGGAAGGGCCGGGTACGCCCCGGTGCGGGTGACTTCGACCACCACCCGGTCGATGGCCTTCCAGAGTGACGCCGGCGGCTCGTGCATTGGCAGGTTCCGCACCACCGTCGGCAGGGTGGGCACCTCGCCCGACGCGACCGCCTCGATCGCCCCCTGGCAGTCGGTGCAGTCGCCCACATGGATCGTGATCTCGTCCGACCGGTCGGCGTCCAGGTCGCCGTGGATGAGCGCCCGCAAGTCGTCCCGCGACGGGCACTGACAGCCGTGGCCGTTGGCGTCGGGGGGGGTGCGGGTGGAGAAGGTGGGAGGGGGCATCGGTGTGTCACACAGTCAAGCGGGCGAAGTCACCGGAGGGCGAGTTACCCCGGCGGTTCGGCCTCGGCCATCAGTTGTTGGACTTCTTCCCGGAGGCGTGCCAGGACGCGGCTCTTAGCCACATATACCGCCCCGGACGTCATGTTTAACTCCTTCCCGACTTCGGCCGCCCCCCGCCCGTCCACCGCCGTCCCCCAGAACGCCTGCCAGGTGTTCGGCTGGAACTCGTGTTTCACCCGCTCCATCGCCTTCGCGCTCAGCCGCCGCTGGTACTCCAACTCCCACTCGGCCTCGGCCTCGTCCGGCTTGCCGGCCAGTTGGTCCAGCCGCTCTTGCGACGAACTGTCCCCGCCCGCCTTCGGACGGTTCCGGTTGGCCGACAAGAAGTTGTACACTTTGTTGCGGGTGACGGTGTACAGCCAGCCGCGGAAGGTGCCCCGTTTCGGGTCGTAATTGATGCGGTGGGCGTTGCGGGCGACGCTCCGCAGGACGTCTTGCACCAGATCGGCCGCGTCGGCATCCTGCAGGCCGCGCTTGCGGGCGAACCCGTACACCACTGGACCGTACAGGCGGGCGAACTCGGCCCACGCCTCCGCGTCGTCCGTCTCGCGGATGCGGTTGAGCAGGGTGATGCGGGTAGCGGGAGCCTCCGCCATACGAGACCGTTCCTGAGGTCGGGCGACCCGGGCTGTCGGGAAAGACATGATATCGGCCCGGTGGGGTGAAAAGCCAATCGAGGGCATGGAGAACACCTCACCCCCCCTCCCCCTCTCCCAGGGGGGAGGGGGTGTTCAACCTGCGGGCGTGGTCGAACGCGGGCGAACGGGGGGTGTCGATTTCGTGTTGAACACCACCTCCCCCCTGGGAGAGGGGGACGGGGGGTGAGGTCTTGAGTCAAATCCTTCGCGTCCGCCACTTCGCCACCGGCAAGCCACTGGCCGTCGGGCTGGCCGCCGGGCGGGTGACGACCGTCACCGACACCGCCGACAGCCCGGACGGGTGGATCGCCCCGGCGTTCTTCGACATTCAGATCAACGGCGGGTCGGGGGTCGGGTTCACGAACCCCACACTCCAATGCGAGAACGTGGCCGCGGTGGCCAACATCTGTCTCGCACACGGCATCGGCGGGTTCTGCCCGACGGTCATCACGGCCGGCTTCGACACCCAGGTTCACGCCTTCAGCACGTTGCGTACCGCCGCCGAACAGGACCCCCAACTCGCCGAGCGGATCCCCGCTTTTCACCTGGAAGGGCCGTACATCTGCCCGGACGACGGCCCACGGGGGGCACACCCGAAGGCCCACGCCCGCAACCCCGACTGGGACGAATTCCGCAAGCTCCAGGACGCGGCGGGGGGCCGAATTCGCCTCGTCACCCTCGCCCCGGAACGGCCCGGCGCGTTGCCGTTCATCGACCAACTGACCGCCGCCGGGGTGGTGGTGAGCATCGGCCACACCGCCGCGACCGCCGCCCAAATCGCCGACGCGGTGAAGGCCGGGGCGAAGTTGAGCACGCACCTGGGCAACGGCTGCCACGCCACCCTGCCGCGGCACGACAACTACATCTGGGAGCAACTGGCGAATGACAGCCTGACGGCCAGCCTGATCGCCGACGGGCACCACCTGCCGCCGGCCGTGCTGAAGAGTTTCATCCGCGGGAAGCAGTCGAAGCGGGTGATCCTGACGTGCGACGCGGGGACGTTCGCCGGCAGCCCGCCGGGGGTGTACTCGGACTGGGGCACGGAGGTCGAAGTGCTACCGGGCGGGAGGATCGTGTTGCGGGGGACGCCGTACCTGGCCGGGTCCGGGGTGTTCACGGACGTGTGCGTGAGCGGGGCGATCCGCCACGGCGGGGTGAGCCTGGGTGAAGCGATCCAGATGGCGGGCGTCCGCCCGCGGGCGCTGCTCGGGCTGCCGGTGCCGGCGGTGCTGGTAGGCAGCCGCGGCCCGTTCGTGCTGTTCGACTGGCAACCGGGTGAGGACGTGCGAGTGCGGCAGGTGGTCGGGTAAGGCCGATTACTTCTCAGCCCGCGGCGCGGGCAACACTTCCTCCTTTGCCGCCGGTTACTTCTCGCTCAGCGTGACGGACAGTGTGACCGTCTCGCCGCCGCGGCGGACGGTCAGTTTCACCACGTCGCCGGACTTCTTGCCCGTCAGCAACTGGCGGAAGGCTTTCGCGCTGGCGACTTCGTCACCGTTGAACTTCGTGATCGTGTCGCCGACCTTCACTCCGCCTTTGCCGGCGGGGCCGTCGGTGTTCACCACGACGACCCGGGCCGCGATATCGTTGCCGTCGGAGAAGACGACCCCCACCGACACCCGGTTCGTCTTCTTGCCTTGCGCCTCCATTTGCTGGACAAACGCAAGGTTTTGACGGGCGTCGGCGTTCTTGGGGTCGAGTTCGAGGAGCTTCCTGTAGCAGACGATGGCCTCTTCCCACCGGCTCTTAGACAGCAGCATAATGCACAGGAAGGCGTGGGTTTCGGTGTTCTTGGGATCGAGTTCGACGGCTTGCTTGAGGCAGGCGATGGCCTCGTCCAACTGGTCTTTGCCCACCAGCACACGGCTCAAACCGACGAAGGCCTCCGCGTTCTTGGGGTCGAGTTCGACGGCCTTCTTGTAGCAGGCGATGGCCTCGTCCCATCTGCCCTTGCCCGCCAGCGCGTTGCCCAGGTTGAAATGGGTATTGGCGTTCTTGGGGTCGAGTTCGACGGCCTTCCTGTAGCAGGCGATGGCCTCATCCCACCGGCTCATGGACGTCAGCATGGAGCCCAAGTCGGAGTGGGCCTTGGCGTTCTTGGGGTCGAGTTCGACGATCTTCTTGAAGCAGGTTATGGCCTCGTCCACCTGGCCCTTGGCCAGCAACGCACCGCCCAGAACGGTGTGGGCCCCGGCAAATTTTGGGTCGAATTCGACGGCCATCTCGAGGCAGACGATGGCCTCGTCCCATCGGCCCCTGGACATCAGCGCCCCGCCCAGGTTGTAGTGGGCCACGGCGTTCTTGGGGTCGAGTTCGACGGCCTTCTTGAGGCAGGCGACGCCCTCGTCCCACTGGCCCTTGAACACCAGCGCGCCGCCCAAGGCTCCGTGGGCCGGGGCGTACTGGGGGACGAGCTCAATGGCCTTCTTGAGACAAGCGATGCCCTCGTCCCACTGGCCCTTGGACATCAGGGCGACACCCAGATCGTAGCGTGCAACGCAGTTGTCCGGGGCGGCGGCGACGGCCGCCTGATACCAGCGCACGGCCTCCTCGTACACCTGCTCCTTCGGACCCCAGTAGGTGCCGGCCAATGTCATCAGCAGGTTCAGGTCACCCGACTTCTGAATCGCGGCCGACACCATCAACTGCCGTCGTTGCCCTAAACTGATCGACGGGCTATCGCCTAGGAACGTGATGAACCCCGGCGGCTGCTCCCGGGCGGCCTTTCTGCCCGCCAGTTGCGCCACCTGCACCCCGTCATTGGCGCGGACCGCGTCGCGGACCGCGTCCCGGTACGCGTCGGCGTCCACTCTCCGCAGCAGGTCTCGCACCCCCGCCGTCCGCTCCTGCAACAACACCCGGTCGAGAGCCGATACGATACGCTCCCGCACCACCGAGGCGGTCACCCGCGCCACCGCGTCGTCCACCGACGCCGCGTCCGGGTCGGCCCCGAATCGCGCCAACACCACCCGTGTCCGCCGCGCCACCTCCGCCGGATCAGGCAGTTTGTTCTCGACGACGGTCCAGCGGAACTGGTCGACGGCGTCCAACTCGCGGGCCAGTGCAAGGTCCTCTGCCAGCCGCTTGAACCGGTCGGCGTCGGACTCGGCCCCGCCTTCGGCGGAGCGCTTGAGGGCCGCATCCAGCACGACCGCCGCCCGGTCCGCGTCGCCCGCCCGCAGCGCCACCTCGGCCTGAGCGAGCAGCCCGGCGACCGCCTCGCCGTTGCGGGCCAGCCGGGCGGCGTCTGCGGTGGCCCGTTGCTCGTCCGCGACTTGCTGACGGAGCGCCGCGTCTCGCCGCGCAGCATCCTGATCGGTCTGCCACCACGCGACGGACACACCTCCCATCACAAGCACGGCCACAGCGGCTATCAGTAGCACTTGCACCCGCCGCCGCTTCCGCTGCTCGCCTTCACGGACCACGGCCTCCGCCCGCTCCGTCTCGGCCTGCTTCAGCCGGGCCTCCACCCCGGCCCGGTAGGCCGCCACTTCGGTCGCCACCACTCGGCCGTCGGGCGGGCGGGCGTCGCGGTCGGCGGACAGGCACCGCTTGGCCAGGGCGATCAGGTCGGCGTCCGCGCCGCAGGCGTCCAGGCGGGCGAGAACGTCGGACAGCTCCGCCTTCGCGGCCTTCTGGATCGTCTCCCCCACCGACGTGCCGCCGAACGCCGGCCGGCCGGTGAGGACGACGGCCAGCATCGCCCCCAGCGCGAACACGTCGGCGCGGGCGTCCACAGGTTCCCCGCGGGCCTGTTCCGGGGCCATGTAGGCGGGGGTGCCCATGATGGTGCCGGCCTGGGTGTGGCTGGCATCCCCCCCCGGGGTGACTGCCTCCCCCGTCCCCCTCACCCCCAACCCCTCTCCCCCAGGGGAGAGGGGGGCAAGTACCCGGGCCAGCCCCCAGTCCATCACCTGCACCTCGCCGAACTCGCCGACCATCACGTTCAGCGGCTTCAGGTCGCGGTGGATCACACCCCGGCTGTGCGCGAACCCGACCGCCTGGGCGATCCCCTCGAACACCTGCACCCACCGCGGCAGGTCGTGTCGCGGGGACGGGCGGGCCTTCACCAGTGCGGACAGGGTTTCCCCGCGGATCAGCTTCATGGCCAGGAACGGGGTGCCGTCCGCCAGTTCACCCAGTTCGTACACCGGCGGGATGTTCGGGTGTGGCAGCTTGGCCGTGATCTTGCTCTCCGTCACGAACCGATCGGCGTTGGCTCCGGGCAGCAGCGTCTTGATGGCCACCTCCCGGTCCAACGTCAGATCAGCGGCCGCGTACACCCGCCCCATGCCCCCCTTGGCGATCTCCCCGGTGATGCGATAGCCGGGGATGGCCGGCGAGCCGGGCGGCGGGTCGAGTGCGGCCGACACCGCCCGCCCGGACGCGTCCGGGCCGCGGACGGCGTCGGCGTTTCCGGCTCCGCGCGGGCCGGCGGTCTCCGACGACACATCGGGCAGCGGTGGCCGGGTGCTGTCCGCCGTCCGGTCGAGGGTCGAGTCGGGATCGGACGGCTCGCGGACGGCGGTGCGGTCGGGGTCGGCGGACGGCAGGGGGTCGTTCACGGCGGGCACCCGGTGGGGCGGACGAGTCCGGGCGTCAGTCGTATCACGCGAGCGTCGAACAGTCGAGCGAAAACTGGGGGAAGCGGCCGGCTGTGCCGACCGCAGGGAGAGGCACACACGGCCGCCGGGTCGGTATATTCTCCGCTATCCCCGCGGGGCCAACCCCATGTCCGCCTCCCCGTTCACCTCCCCGGCGTCCGACGCCGCCCGCCAGGCGTTCGCCGCCAAGCCCCGCGCGCTCGTGGACAAGGTGATGAGCGTGGCCGACGCGGTGAAGGCGTTCGTCCGCGACGGCGACTACTTCTGTAGCGGCGGGTTCGGCAGCAACCGCATTCCCACCGCCGTGCTGCACGAGATCCTGCGGCAGGGGAAGCAGAACCTGGGGTTCGCCGGCCACACGGCCACCCACGACTTCGAGGTGCTGTGCGCCGGCAACCGCACCGGCCGCGGGAAGACGCTGGCGAAGGTGGACATCTCGTACGTACTCGGGCTGGAGGCGCGGGGCCTGTCGCCGCACGCCCGGCGGGTGATCCAGAGCGGGGACGTGGAGACGCAGGAGTGGAGCAACTACGGGCTGGCGCTGCGGTTCGCGGCGGCGGCGGTCGGGGTGCCGTTCGCCGTCACGCGGGTGATGCAGGGGACGGACACGTTTGCCCGCAGCTCGGCGAAGGCGATCACCTGCCCGTTCACCGGCGAGAAGCTGGTGGCGGTGCCGGCGCTGTACCCGGATGTCGCCGCGATCCACGTTCACGAGGCCGACCGCTACGGCAACTGCCGGTTCAAAGGCACCAGCGTGGCCGACATCGACCTCTCTCGGGCCGCGAAGCGGCTCATCATCACCTGCGAGCGGCTGGTGCCGCACTCGGAGATGCGCCGCGACCCGCACATGACACAGATCCCGTTCCTGTGCGTGGACGCGGTGTGCGAGGTGCCGTTCGGCAGCTACCCGGGGAACATGCCGGGCGAGTACT
>CAYMHO010000201.1:0-7529 GCA_964390195.1 uncultured Fimbriiglobus sp.
CGGTCATGATGGTGGCCGGGTTGCTGTTCACCAGCACCACCGAGTAGCCCTCCTCGCGGAGCGCCTTGCACGCCTGGGTGCCGGAGTAGTCGAACTCGCACGCCTGTCCGATGACGATGGGGCCGGAGCCGATGAGCAGAATTTTCTTGAGGTCGGTACGTTTGGGCATTGGCGTGCGATCGGGGGAAGGGTCGGCGCAAACTCACGGCATGATATGAAAAGGGAGTCGGGTTCCCAGACCATAAACTACCCCCGGAGCCGGCGGGCCGTCCGCCCCCACCCACCCACCCGAGAACCAACCATGCACAAGCACCTGTGGGCGATCCTGGCGAGCGGCCTCCTGCTCGGCCCGGCCGTCGCCGCCGACGAGGCCGTCACCGTCAAACTGAAGAAGCCGGCCAAGGGGGAGGCGGTGACCGACACCCGCTCCGAGGAGGTGGACGTCACCCAGTCGGTGGACGGCATGGCCGCCCCCACCCTGGAAGTGCGGACGAAGCAGGAGTACACCGACGCCGTGCTGGAAGGCGACGGGAAGGCCAAACCGACCAAGGTGGAGCGGACGTACAAGACGCTCGACCAGACGGCCGGGGAGAAGGTGGACCACGGGCTGGCCGGGAAGACGGTGCTCATCGAGAAGGCGAAGGGGAAGGAGAAGTTCGCCTTCAGCGTCGGCGGCAAGCCGGTGGGCGAGTCGGCCGCCAAGCTGCTCGACCAGGAGTTCAACCAAGAGGTGGACACCGAGGAGCTGATGCTGCCGACCAAGCCGGTGAAGGTGGGCGACACCTGGGAGGTGCCGGCCAAGGCGGTGGACAAGATGTTCGGCGAGGAGTTCGTGGTGGACTCGAAGAAGGTGAAGGCGACCGGCAAGCTGGTCAAGGTGTACGACAAGAACAAGGCCAAGTACGGGGTGATCGAGTACACCGTCGAGCTGCCGGTGGCGTCCATCGGCGGGCAGGTGGACGCCACCCCCGGCAGCCAACTGAAGGTGTCGATGAGCGTGGACGGGTGCATCGACGGCACCGTGTACGAGTCGTCGTCGGCCGGCAAGCTGGACGGCGAGGTGAAGGCGAAGGTGATGGGCAAGGACGTGACGGTGAAGATCAGCGGCACCCTGAAGTCGAAGTCGGAGCCGGCCAAGAAGTAAAGCGGCGAGGGCCTCCCTCCCCCGCCCCCCCTCCCTTCTCGTTCGCCCGACTCGCGTGCGCGGGACGAGAGAGGGGGTGTCCGGTTCGTCATTTCCCTTGCCACATCCGCACATATCGGGCATCATCAGGGCACCTGCCGGCGTTCACCTCCACACAGCGGACCCTCCCCCATGCTCCGCGTCCTCGGCTCCCCGAAGACCCTGTGCGACGGCCTCACCCGCCGCGACTCGCTCGTCGTCGGCGGGCTGTCGCTGTTCGGGCTGAACTTGGCCGGCCACCTGAAGGCGGCGGAGAGGAAGCCGGTCGCGGGGAAGGCGAAGAGCTGCATCCTCCTATTCCTGTACGGGTCGCCGAGTCAGATCGAGATGGCGGACATGAAGCCGGACGCGCCGGTCGAGATCCGCGGCGACTTCAAGCCGATCCGCAGCACCCTGCCCGGGTGCGACGTGTGCGAACTGCTCCCGCACACCGCCCGTGTGATGGACAAGGTGACGGTGGTGCGGTCGATGACGCACAAGCACCCGATCCACGGGGTGGCCTTCGCCACCACGGCGGTGCCGGAAATCGACGTGGCGATGGAGTTGAACCCGCACGACCAGAAGCACTGGCCGTTCCTCGGCTCGGTGGTGTCGTACCTGGAAGAGCAGAACGGCAAACGGAAGGCGGTGCCGGACAACATCGCCCTGCCCTTCCCGTTCAGCAGCCAACGCAAGGGCGAGGTGCCGCGAGCCGGCCCGTACGCCGCCTTCCTGGGCAGCCGGTACAACCCGCACTTCACCCGCTTCCAGGGCAAGGCGAACCGCCAGATCACCAAGACGCTGACCAGCACCACCGAGACGTTCGACGAGCCGTATGTGGGCATCGACGCCGACTGCCGGTTTACACTGGGCGACGCCACCCGCCTGCCGGCCGACGTGACGGTGGACCGCCTGAACGCCCGTAAGTCGCTGCTCGAACAGATGGAAGACGCCCGGCGGACGCGCATTCCGACCGGCGACCCGTTCCGCGAGCGGGCCTACGAGATGATCGGCAACGAGGCGGTGCGGACCGCCCTGGACGTCACCCGCGAGAACCCGAAGACCCGAGACCGCTACGGGCACACGCTGTTCGGACAGTCGTGCCTCGCCGCTCGGCGGCTGGTGGAAGCGGGCAGCAAGTTCGTGACTTGCTTCTGGGACGAGTTCGGCCTCGCCGGCAGCGGGTGGGACACGCACTGGGAGCACTACCCGCGGATGCGGAACGAGCTGATGCCGGGGTTCGACCGCGGGTACGCCGGGCTGATCTCGGACCTGGACGACCGCGGGATGCTCGACGACACGCTGGTGCTGGTGCTGAGCGAGCACGGCCGCACGCCCAAGCTGGACAACAACAAGGGCGGCGGGCGGGACCACTGGAGCCAGGCGTACTCGGCCTTCCTGGCCGGCGGCGGCGTGGCCCGCGGGCGGGTGGTGGGCAAGACGGACAAGCACGGCGGGACGGTCACTGACAACCCGGTGTCACCGAAAGACGTGCTGGCGACGACGCTGCACCTGCTCGGGTACGACCTGGAGACGACGCTGACCGACCGCGTCGGCCGCCCGCAACCGCTGGTGCCGGGTGGGCGGGTGATCGGCGAGGTGCTGGCCTGAAGCGGTCGGCCCGCTCCGCTCTGAGCGACGCCCGAAGCAAACCGCCGCCTCACCGCCCGGAAGCGGGCCACGCACCTCCCGCCGCATTCACCCGCCGGCGGCTCCCGGTACAACGTCTGCACCCCTCCCGAGGCCCCTCCCGTGTCCGCACTCCGCACCCCGCTGGCCGTCGGCTTGCTCCTCGCGGCGGCTGCCGTCGCCGTCGCCCAGACCCGCCTCACCCGCAACCCCGACCCGCCGGCCAGATACCCCCTCGGGCCGGACTCGCTCCCGCAGAAGGACGTGCCGAAGGGCAAGCTGAGCGAGCCGGTGCTGTTCAAGAGCAAGGTCATCGAGAAGACGGTTCGCAAGTACTGGGTGTACGTGCCGGACCAGTACAAGGGGGATAAGCCGGCCAACGTGCTCGTGTTCCAGGACGGCGCCCGGGCCATCAACCCGACCGGCGTGCTGCGGGTGCCGCAGGTGCTCGACAACCTGATCGCCAAGAAGCAGATCCCGGTGACCATCGGCATCTTCATCACGCCGGGGCAGAAGGGCGACACCTTCCCCGACAGCATCGGCACCGGCAACCCGGACAACCGCTCGGTCGAGTACGACTCGCTCGGTGACGCCTACGCCCGCATGGTGATCGAAGAAATCCTTCCCGAAGTGGGCAAGACCTACAAGCTGGCGACGGAACCCGAGAACCGGGCGATCGGCGGGTCGAGCAGCGGCGGCATCTGCGCGTTCACCGTGGCGTGGGAGCGGCCGAAGGAGTTCCGCAATGTGATCAGCCTGATCGGCAGCTTCACCAACCTGAAGGGCGGGCACGTGTACCCGGAGCTGATCAAGAAGGCGGACCCGAAGCCGCTGCGGGTGTTCCTGCAAGACGGGGCGATGGACAACCGCAGCCCGCAGGACCCGAAGCGGGACTGGTACCTGCAGAACCAGCTGATGATTCAGGCGCTGAAGGAGAAGAAGTACGACTTCGCCTCGGTGATCGGGAACGGCGGGCACTCGGACGACCACGGCGGGGCGATCCTGCCGTTCATGCTGCGGTGGATCTGGCGGGACCACCCGGACGTGGCCAAGTCGGACGACGACCTGGTGAAACTGGCCACCCAGTACAAGGCGGACAAGGTCGAACTGTTCGCCGGGTACGACGCCAAGTCGAAGGTCAACCCGGCCGGCAAGTACACCTGGGAGACCCGCCAGAACAACGTGACGACCAGCTACACCCTGACGGTGGAGATGAAGGACGGTAAGCCGGCCGGCACGCTCGAAACCAAGCGGGGGAACACCGACCCGGTCAGCACGGTCGTCGCGGACGGGGCGATGGACGGGAACAAGCTGATGTTCGCGGTGAAGACCCGCGTGTTCGGCCGCGACGTGGAGCAGACGTATCAGGGGATCGTGACGGACACGGGCGTCCGCGGGTGGGTGCTGGCCGACAACGGCAACCTGCCGAACGACGCCGCCTGGAACGCCAGGAAGGCGAAGTGAGGCATTCCCTTTCTTCGCCGCGAGCAACGCGAGCGCCAACCGCGGACGGCGCTCGCGTTGCTCGCGGCGAAGACGACACTTCGAACACCGCGAGACCATGCCCATGCTCCGTTCCCTGCTCCCCGCCCTGCTCTTCATCGCCCCCACCCTCGCCGCCGACCCGTTGGTCGTCCCCCTCTGGGAGAAGGGGGCGCCCGGGTTCGAGGACAAGAAGGACGTGAAGGAGACCCGCGCGAAAGAGAACAAGGATACCGGCGAGTACTGCGTCACTGGCGTTCACAACCCGTACCTCACCGTCTACCTGCCGCCGAAGGAGAAGGCGACCGGGGCGGCGGTGGTGGTGGTGCCGGGCGGCGGGCACCGCGAGCTGTGGGTGAAGCACGAGGGCGAGAACGTCGCCCAGTGGTTGAGTGAACAAGGCATCGCGGCGGTGGTGCTGCGGCACCGGCTGGCGCGGGAGAAGGACTCGCCGTACAAGATCGACGTCCACGCCGTACAGGACGGCCAGCGGGCACTGCGGCTGGTGCGGAGCAAGGCGAAGGAGTGGAACCTCGACCCGGCCCGCGTGGGGATGATGGGCTTCTCGGCCGGCGGGGAGGTGGTCGGGCTGGTCTGCCGCAAGGCGGACAAGGGCGACCCGAAGGCGACCGACCCGATCGACCGCGAGAGTGCCGTGCCGAACTTCCAGGCACTGGTGTACCCCGGCCCGCAGGGCATCCGCGGCGAGACGATCACGAAGGACAACTGCCCGCCGCTGTGGGCGCTGGTGGGCGACGAGGACGGGGCGATGACCTGGCTGGTGACGCACTTCCAGGACGCGAAGAAGGCGGGCGTGTCGGCGGAACTGCACGTGTACGCCAAGGTCGGGCACGGGTTCGGCTACCGCCCGGCGAAGGCGACGGGAAAACCGGTGGAGAGTTGGCCGCAGCGGTTCGTCGAATTCCTGGGCACGGAAGGGATGCTGAAGAAATGACCCCGAGGGCGGGCGATGAACGCCGAACTGATCGACACCCCGTTCCGCCTCCGCCTCGTCGGGAAGCGGGGACCAGTCCCCGACGCCAGCTACGGCCCGACGGGACTCAAACTGATGGGTCAGTTGTGGGCCGCCGTCTGCGAACGGGACACCGCCACCCGCGGGATCAACCACTGGGTGTACCCGCCCGGCGGTGAGATGTTCACCGGGGTCGAATTGACCGACCCGTCCGCCGGCGTCGAGGGGCTGGAATCGCTCGACGTCCTGCTCCCCCGCTACCTGCGGGCCGCTCACACCGGCCCGTATTCCGAACTGCCCGCCCTCTGGGCCGACCTCCGGTCGCACCTCGCCCGACTCGGCGAGACCCCCACCGCCCTCGGGGTGGAGGTGTACGACCACTGGTGTGAGAACCCGGCCGAGTTACGGACCACCGTCCTGATCGGGTTGGAACGGCGGGCCGACGGCTGACCCGCCGTCACCCCGTCTTCGCCAGGTCCAACTCGACGGTGTTGTCCCCCGCCTTCACCTCCTGTTTGGCGGAGAACCGCTGGAACTTGGCCTTCTCCTTGCCGGCCACGTCGAGCGTCACCTTGTACGTGCCGGGCGGCAGTTCCCCGCCCGACGCCCGCAGTTCGAAGCGGCCGTCCGGTTCGAGCATCATGGTGTACGTGTGGGCCACGTCCGGCTGGCCGCCCGGGCCGAGGAGGGTGAACACGACGGACGCCTGGGCGCCGGGGGCGAAGGCGAGCGGCTGACCGTTGTCGGTCAGCCTCCCCTTCACCCGCCCGACGCCGGCCCCGCACCCGCAGGCGAACAGGCAGACGAGGGCGGTCGCGACGGCGACCGCCCGCGGTCGGGTGGGCATGGGCGACCCTCCGTTAGAAGTCGGCCGGGGTGGGTTGGCCGTCGTTCCGGCTGTGCAGCAGGAACCAGTTCGTCTGGGTGATGGCGTTCCGCACGAACCGCACGCTGCCGTCGGCGAACCCGGTCATCACCCCGCCGGTGTGACGGCTCTTGGCCGTCACCTGCCAGCTGCCGCACCCGCCGCACGCGCCCATGCCGATGTCCGGGCGGTCATCCCCGCCCTGGATGTCGTCCCACCCGGAGAAGGACACGTTCGGCGTCGGGGTGTCGCTCCGCCCGTTCCCGGCCGACAGGCTGGCCCCGGCCTGGCCCATCGCCCAGGTGCCGCGGAGGTCGTTCGCCGTCGGCCCGACCCGCAGTTCGTCGATCAGGATGGTGTTCGAGGTGCCGTCGGAGATGCCCACCAGGGTGACGCCCTTGTTGACGGTGAACGCCCCGCCGCCGGACATGGGGGCCATCGGGTAGCCCCACGCGCCGCTGAACTGCGGGATCTGCTCGGCCAGCACCCCGCCCGAACTGGTGACGACGCCGTCCGCCCCGCCGATCCACATCATGCCGGGGCCGACGTTCGCCCCGTAGTTGCCCCGCGCCCACCCGCCGCCGGCGCGGGCGCAGAACACCTCCTGGCCGACGTCCGACGGGCACAGGTACGTCTTGATGGTGGTGCCGCGGACGTTCCGCCACCCGCTGTCCCCGGTGCTCGGGTAGTTGGTGATGCTCTGCTGCACCTGGGCGTGCAGGTTCCCCTGCTCGATGTACGGCAGGATGAGCACCGCCCAGTTCGGGCCGAAGTTCTGGTTGTAATCGGCCACGTTGCCGATGCCGTTCCGCATGAGCACGGACGGCGGCAGGGTGCCGAAGCTGTCGTGGTAGTTCTGGCAGGCCAGGCCGATCTGCTTGATGTTGTTGCTACAGCTCATGCGGGCGGCCGCCTCGCGGACCTTCTGCACGGCCGGCAACAAGAGTCCGATCAGGATTGCGATGATGGCGATCACCACCAGCAGCTCGATCAGCGTGAACGCCGACCGGCGGGCGAACGGGGACATGACACACCTCTGGAGAGAAAGAACCGACCGCCCCGTGTGTGCCCACGGGCCGGTGAAGAATGATTTGACTGTACCCGAGCGGGCGGCGGACGCAAGCGGGAACGGCTCAGGCGAGGACGCCTCTCACAATCTCCCCATGGACGTCGGTGAGGCGGAAGTCGCGGCCCTGGTAGCGGAAGGTGAGTTTGGTGTGGTCGAACCCGAGCAGATGGAGCAGCGTGGCGTGCAGGTCGTGCACGTGAACCGGGTTGTCGGCGGCGTTGAACCCGAGGTCGTCGGTCGTGCCGTAGCTGATCCCTGGCTTCACCCCGCCGCCGGCCAGCCAGTAGGTGAAGCAGCGGTTGTGGTGGTCGCGGCCGTCGGTCCCGCCCTGCGTCATTGGGGTGCGGCC
>CAYMHO010000201.1:7539-12741 GCA_964390195.1 uncultured Fimbriiglobus sp.
CCCACACCACCAGCGTGTCGTCCAGAAGCCCCTTCGCCTTCAGGTCGCTCACCAGGGCGGCGCTCGCCCGGTCGGTGTCCTTGGCGTTCTGCTTCACCCCGCCGGCCAGCCCGCCGTGCTGGTCCCACGCCTCGTGGAACAACTGCACGAACCGCACCCCGCGTTCGATCAGCCGGCGGGCGAGCAGGCAGTTGCGGGCGTAGCCGGGCTGTTTCGGGTCGGTGATGCCGTACCGCTCCAGCACCTCCTTCGGCTCCTTACTCAGGTCCATCAGTTCCGGGGCGCTCGTTTGCAGCTTGTACGCCAGCTCGTAGCTCTGCACGCGGGCCGTCACCTCGGGATCACCCGTGTCGGCTTCGCTCCGGCGGTTCAGCCTGTTCAGCGTGTCGAGCGAGGCGCGTTGCGAGTCCTCATCGACCCCCGGCGGGTTGGACAGGTACAGCACCGGGTCGCCGGTCGGGCGGAACGGCACCCCGCCGTACACGGTGGGCAGGAACCCGCACCCGTAGTTGCTCGCCCCGCCGCTCGTCCCCTTCGCGCTCGTCAGCACCACATACCCGGGCAGGTCGGCGGCTTCGCTGCCGAGGCCGTACAGCGTCCACGCCCCGAACGCCGGACGGCCGAACTGCTGGCTACCGGTGTTCATCATGATCTGCGCGGGGGCGTGGTTCACCGCTTCCGTGTGGACCGTGCGGATGAAACACAGGTCGTCGGCGATGGCCCCGGTGTGCGGCAACAGCTCGCTCAACTCGGCCCCGCACTGGCCGTACTTCTTGAACCCGAACTTCGGCCCGAGCAGCGCCGAGTTCGGGTTGATGAACGCCGCCCGGTAGCCCTTGAGCAACTCCGCCGGCGGCAACTGGCCGTTGCGTTTGGTCAGCTCCGGCTTGTTGTCGAACAGTTCCAAATGACTCGGCCCGCCGGCCTGGAACAGGTAGATGACCCGCTTCGCCTTCGCCGACAGCGGCGGTTTTTTCGCGGCCAGGGGGTTGGTGGTGTCGGCGGGTTTCTTCTCCGCCGCGAGGAGCGAGTTGAGGGCGGCGGCCCCGAGGCCCAGCCCGCAATCGCGGAGGAACCAGCGGCGGGCGAGCGACGTGCAGGGGGGTGATGAAGGCAAGGCGGCACCGTTGGGTGTTTGGTTCAAGTGTTGCGGCTCGAACCGCTTGTTCGCCCGACGCACGAGCAGGGGCCAATTCACATTCAGGGGACCGCAACCACCCGCCGCGGAGCGGCGGCAGATGTTAGCCAGGGGTGGAGTGAGCATCGCAGATGCGAGCGGAACCCCTGGACCTCGGCCACACCTCCCACCCAGCCCCGGAGGGGCGGCAGAACCCGTCTATCGCCCCTCCGGGGCTTGTTTCTATTTCCGCAACGGGTCCAGGGGTTCCGTCGCTCGCCTTCGGCTCGCCGACTCCACCCCTGGCTAATTTCTGTCGCCGCTCCGCGGCGGGTGGTTGGGTTCGACCGCTTGAGCGAAGGGCGTGTACCGTGGGCCGGTAATCGCCTCGCCGTGTGCTGTTCGCCACTCCTCGAAGCACGCCCCACAGATCGGCAGGGCCAACTCCCCGCTCGGCACCTGCTCGTCGGGCGGGAACGCCGGGGCGTCGAGAACGGCGACCGACGGCGGGAGCCGGTATTGTTCGATGCACCTGCGGCACAGCCAGTGCCCAATCATCGGTTCGGGGTCGTCGCTCAGTCGGCACTCCCACCACGTCAGGCCGGGGTCGTGGCCACCCGTATCGACGGCGACGACGGCGTGGCGGCACCCGTGGTACTGGCCCTGCATACCGTGCTTCGGACACTGAAACACGCCCAACGCAATCCCTCCGCCGAACGAGTGGTTGCTTCCTTACTTCTCACTTCGTCATCGTCTCGTCCAGGTTCAGCAGCACCCGTGCCGCCAGCACCCAGGCGGCGGCGTCGGTCGGCGTCACGCCCTTCGGCAACTCCGGCAGCTTGGCCGGGTCGCCGGTGGTCAACTCGCGGGGGTTCAGCCAGCCGTCGCCGATCTTCGCCTTCTGCGACTTCAGAAGCTCCAGCACGTCGGCCGTGTCCTCCTTCGTCGGCTTGCGGCCGGTGGTCAGGCGGAAGGCGTACTCGATCCGCTCTGCGTCGGTCGTCCCGCCTTCACGGAGCACCCGCAACGCCAGCCCGCGGGCGGCCTCGACGAACACCGGCTCGTTCAGCGCCACGAGCGCGGCCAGCGGGGTGTTCGACCGCACCCGGCGGGCGCAGGCGAAGTCGCCGTTCGGCGCGTCCAGCGTGCTCAGCACCGGGTCGGGCATCGACCGCTTGCGGAACACGTACAGCGACCGGCGGTAGCGGTCCGGGCCGGTCGGCACGTTCCAGTAGGTGGGTTTGAAGTAGTTGTACTCCAGCACGCTCGCCGGCACCGGCGGAAAGACGCTCGGGCCGGTGTCGGCGGGCGTGTGCAGCAACCCGGCGGCGGAGAGGGCGACGTCTCGCATCACCTCCGCGTCCGCCCGGAACCGCGGCCCGCGGGCGAGCAGGCGGTTCTTCGGATCCTTCTCCTTCAACTGCGGGGTGGTCTTGGAACTCTGCTGATACGTGTCGCTCGTCAGGATGAGTTTGACGAGCTGCTTGTGGCTCCACCCCTTCTCCATGAACTCGACGGCCAGCCAGTCGAACAACTCCGGGTGGTCGGGCAGTGCGGCGCGGGTGCCGAAGTCCTCGGCCGTCTCCACCAGTCCGACGCCGAAGACGGCCTGCCACACGCGGTTCACCTCCACCCGTGCCGCCAGCGGAGAGGTCTTGTCCGCCGCCCATTTTGCGAAACGCAGCCGCGGGTGTTCGGTGCCGTCGGGCATGGCGTGCAGCGCGGCCGGGGTGTGCGGCTTCACCTCCTGCTTCGGTTTGTCCCACCCGCCGCGGTCGAGCACCTTCGTGGGGCGGTGCTGGTCGGGCGCACGGGACGCCAGGTGAAGGACGGTGGTGTGCCCCTCGGGGTATTGCTTCCACAGGGTGTCGATCTCGTCGTTGACCGCCTTCAACTCCGGCACACTCCGCCTCCAGCCGGCGAACAGGGCGGCGTTCTGATCGCCGCTCCGCTTGTCGGACGGCACGCGGGCGGCCAGCACGGCGGCGTAGTCCACCGCCTCCGCCTTCGGCTTGTCGCCGGTGGTCAGGCAGACGCGGCAGCAGCCGATCTGCGTGTTCTTGAAGTCGGACGTGTCGCCGCTGTGCATCGTCTTCCACACGATCTTGAGCTGCGTCTTCGCCGGCAACTCGAGCGGTTTCTCGAACTGTGCCACCAACACCGACGGGCTGTTCCGCCGGCCAACCCCGCGGTCCGCCCGCCACGCCGTCAGGTCGCTACCGTCGATCGCGAAGGTCGCCCCGCCGACCGTCCGCTTCTTCTCCTTGTCGGACGCCGACGCCCATTCGTCCTCCAGCTTCTTCTCGCCTTCGGCCCAGTCCGCGGTCGCGTTCACCAGTTTCAGCTTCTCCCACTTCTTCTCGCCCGGCTTTTGGGCCAGCACTTCCAACTCGGTCATCGCCCACGTCCCGAGTCTGCTCCGCCCCGGCCCGCCGAACCGCAGGTCGCCGTGCGTCAGGATCTCGAACCGTATCCCCGTCACGCCCTTCGTGTCCGGTTCGCAGATGGCGAAGATGTCGCTCCGGCTGGTCATGTGGCCGAGCGTCAGGATGGTGCCGCCCGCGTCCTGCGTCGGGTGGTTCAGCCCGCTGGTGCTGGCCAGTTCGGTCGCCACGATCGGCGTCCACGTCGGCCCCTTCGCCCGCTCGGCGGCCCACGCGTCCAGTTGCTTCGCCCACTCCGGCCGGGCCGCTTTGATCCTCACTTCCACCGCCGCGGTCTTCGCCCGGATGGCGTCGATCGTCTTCTGTTGCTCAGGCGTGTACACCCACGAGGTGGCCTCATAGGTGTCGTTGAAGAAGGCGTACATGCCGTAGTATTCGGCGTGCGTGAGCGGGTCGTACTTGTGCGTGTGGCACTGGCAGCACTGGAACGTCAGGCCGAACGCCGCCTTGCCGACCGCGTCCATGCGGTCGAACATCTCGTCGGTGCGGAACTGCTCGGGGACAATCGCCCCCTCCTCGTTGATCATGCTGTTCCGCAGGAAGCCGGTGGCGATGAGCTGGTCCTGCGTGCGGTTCGGCAGCAGGTCGCCGGCCAGTTGTTCGATCAGGAAGCGGTCGTAGGGCATGTCCGTGTTGAAGGCGTTCACCACCCAGTCGCGGTACACCCACATGTCGCGGGGCAGGTCTTTCTCGTACCCGTTGCTGTCCGAGTAGCGTGCCACATCCAGCCAGTGCCGTGCCCACTTCTCGCCGTACCGGGGGCTGGCGAGCAGCCTGTCGATGAGCGCCGAGACGGCGGCCGGGCGGTCCTTCGCACACGCGGCGACGAACTCGTCGATCTCCTTCGGGGTCGGCGGCAGGCCGATCACGTCCAGATAGATGCGACGGATCAACACTTCCGGTGACGCGGCCGGCGAAGGCGACAGGCCTTCTTTTTCAAGCCGCGAGCGGACGAAGGCGTCGATGGGGGTCGCACCCCCGACCTTGCGGTCGGGGGTCGCCTTGACCGGGGCGGTGAAGGCCCAGTGGCCGGCGTCGTAAGTGGCCCCCTGCTCCACCCAGGCGGTCAGCGTGGCAATCTGCTTGTCGCTCAGCGGCTTGTTGTGCTTCGGCGGCGGCATCACGTCCTTCGCGTCCTTCGTGGCGATCCGCTTCACCAGTTCGCTCTCGGCCGGCTTGCCGGGCACCACCGCCGCCAGCGCTCCCTCCTTCGTGTCCAGCCGCAATTTCGCCTTGCGGGCTTTGTCGTCCGGCCCGTGACACAAGAAGCAGTGTTCGGCCAGGATCGGCCGCACGTCGCGGCGGAAGTCCACCTTCTCCGCAGCACGCACGCCGACGCCGACAAGCACGAGTGCCAACAGCCCGAAGACGTTCCGCATTGGTGCAATCTCGGAGAGGGTTACTGATGTTCTGTCCCTTGTAGTCTTCCGTGTCAACCGAAATGGGGGTTGGCTTTTCCGGACCTCCCCCCCGTCCCCCTCTCCGTGTCATGGAGAGGGGGTGTTCAACCTGCTTCCTGGTTGGGTGTTCGTGTCGGTGGCTGGCGCCCGCTCGCACGGCTCGCTGCGAAGATCATAAGCGTCTCCCCCTTGAACACCCCCTCTCCATGACATGGAGAGGGGGACGGGGGGTGAGGTCTCT
>CAYMHO010000202.1:0-2381 GCA_964390195.1 uncultured Fimbriiglobus sp.
GGCGCGGGGGGTCCCCCCCCCCCGCCCCCCCCCCCCCCCGCCGGTTCACCTTAAAAGGATACGCTCGGGCAACTCTCGCCCATGAACTCGACCAGCTTCGCCCCGCCGACGATGAGCGCGCCGGGGATCAGCTTGGTCTCGTCCAGTTTGCGGCGTTTGAAGCACGGCGAGCAGACGTAAATCTTGCCCCCACCCGCGGCGAAGTTATCGATCAGTTGCTTGAGCGGGGCGAACCCTTCCTCGGCGATGTCGTCGGCGTACCCGGTCTGGGCCAGCCGCACCCCCTCCACCGTCAGGAACACCACCACGTCCTTGTCGGACGCGAGGGCGGCGTTGGCGATGACGAACGCGACGGTCGCCTTGTCGGCGTTGTCCTTGGCGTAGGTGAGGGTGACGGTGAACTTGCCGGCCATCGGTCAGTCCTCTTTGCGGCGGATGGTGTAGGTCGGGTGGGCGGCGGCCAGCAGGGTGTGCCCGGTCAGGCGGCACCAGGCGGGGATGTCTTCGGGGGCGGCCGGGTCGGTGGCGGTTACTCTGATGACGCTCCCGGCGGTCATGGTCTTCAGCCGCATACGTAACTGCATGACCAGGTCGCCGCACCCCAGGTCGCCGGCGTCCCAGTCGGTGGTTAGCCGCGAACCGACGGCGAGCGAGTCGGCTTCGGGCTCGCTCGCCGTTGGCTCGCGGCTAACCGGCGGTTGTTGGATGTTCGCGTCCATCGTCTCGGCCTCCCGCCACGCCCGCAGGTAGCACTCGCGGCGGTGGACGTACTCCGTCAACGAGGTCCGCAGGTCGGCCTCCTCCCGCCCGAGCCGCAGGCACAGGCAACCCAGACATCGCGGGGCGTTCTTGAACCCGAGGGCGATGCTCCACACCGCCTCTCTGGCCGAGAACGCGGTCGCGCAGTCCTGGCACCGCCCGCCGGCGATGCGGCGCAGCTCGCGGGTCGGCCGCGAGTCCTCGTCGTCTTCGGGGTCCGTGTCGTCGGCCATCGCTCCTCACACCGCGGGCGGTTCTGCTATGTTACGCCGATGCGGTTCCTCTTCGACCTGTTTTACCTGCTCGCCGGGGTGGCGCTTTCACCCTGGCTCCTCTGGCGGGGCGTCCGCACCGGCCGCTACCGCCAACACCTCGCCGCCAAACTGCTCGGCCGCGTGGACGTTCCGCCCACGTCCGCCCGCACCGTCTGGTTCCACGGCGTGAGCGTCGGCGAGATTCACCTGCTGGTCACGCTCGTGGCCGCCTTCCGAAAACGGCACCCCGATTGGCGAGTAGTGGTGAGCAGCACCACCGACACCGGCTTGGCCGAAGCGCGGGCGAAGTTCCCGGACCTCGTCGTCATCGCCTACCCGTTCGACTTCAGTTGGGCGTGTGGCGAAGCGCTGGACCGCGTGAAACCGGCGGTGGTGGTGCTTGCCGAGAGCGAACTGTGGCCGAACTTCCTGGCGGCAGCGGGCGAGCGCAACATCCCCGTGGTGGTGGCGAACGCCCGCATCAGCCCCCGCACGTTCAATCGCATGAAGCGGCTGAAGTCGCTCCTCAAGCGGGCGCTCTTTCGGCATGTGACCGCCTTCGCCGTGCAGACCGAGGAGTACGCCGGGCGGTTGCGACAACTGGGTGTCGGTGAGTCGCGGGTGGTCGTCACCGGGAGCGTGAAGTACGACGGGGCGACGGGCGAGCGGGACACCCCGAAGGGGCGGGAGTTGCAACGATTGGTTAGCCGCGAGCCAACGGCGAGCGAGATCGTGCTGGTCGCCGGCAGCACTCACGCCCCCGAAGAAGGCATCCTGCTCGGCGTGTTCGCCAAGCTGCGGGCCACCTTCCCCCAACTGCGGCTGATCCTCGTCCCGCGGCACCCGGACCGGTTCACCGAAGTCGCGGAGCTGTTGCAGAAGTCCGGCCTGCCGTTCGCCCGCCGGTCGCAACTGACCGAACCGACCGACGCCCCGGTCGTGCTCCTCGACACCGTCGGCGAACTCGGGGCGGCGTGGGGGCTGGCCGACCTGGGGTACACCGGCGGTAGTCTGGACGGCAAACGCGGCGGGCAGAGTATGATCGAGCCGGCGGGCTACGGGGTGCCGGTGGTGTTCGGCCCGCACGTGTGGAACTTCCGCGACGCCGCGAGAATGCTGGTGGACGCCGGCGGGGCGATCATGGTGAAGTCGGCCGAGGAATTGGAGGCGGGGTTGGCGGGGCTGATCGGCGACCCGGCGAGGCGACGACAGATGGGCGAGACGGCCCGCCGACTGGTGAACGAGCAACAGGGGGCGACCGAGCGGACGGTGGGGGTGATCGCGGAGGTTGTTGATTAGCCGCGAGGCAACGCCGAGCGCGCGGCCTTGCCTCGCCGCTCCCCGTCCCCCATAAAACCCCAACCCCCC
>CAYMHO010000202.1:2391-12596 GCA_964390195.1 uncultured Fimbriiglobus sp.
GGGGGCGCCGGGGGGGGGGGGGGGGGTGCGGGGGGTGTTTTTTTTTCCGGCCCGGGCCCCCGCGGCGCGCGCGGCGTTGCCTCGCGGCTACCGTTCCCCATTACAACCCCTACCACCGACCCACCCTTTCGCCCCATCCGCCGCCCGTCCGATTGCCAACCCCGCTGCGGTCCGCATACTTTACCCATCCTCCCGCCTTTCACACGCCAGCCCATGCGCCGCCAATACCACCGCTGGTGGAGTCCCACCCTCAACCGCGACATGGAGTTGCTCGAGTTCGGCCACGCCGGGGCGACGGTCGTCGTCTTCCCCACGTCGTTCGGCAGCTTCCACGAGTGGGAAGACCGCGGGATGATGAAGGCCATCGGGCACGGCCTCACTCACGGCTGGTGGCACGTCATCTGTGTGAGCAGCGTGGACGGGGAGGCGTGGTACGCCAAGGACAAGCACCCGGGCGCGCGGGCGTGGCGGCAGAAGGAGTACGAGGACTACCTGCTGAACGAGGTGCTGCCGTTCGCCAAGCACCGCAACCCGCACCCGTACACGATCACCGTCGGGGCCAGCTTCGGGGCGTACCACGCCCTCGACTTCGGGCTGAAGCACCCGCACCGGGTGAACCGCATCCTGGCCCTGAGCGGGCTGTGCGACATCCGCCGGTTCGCCGACGGCTTCCACAACGACACCGTGTACTACCACAACCCGGTGGAGTTCGCGGCGAACGAGCACGACGGCTGGCGGCTGGACCACCTGCGTCGGCAGGACATCATCCTGGCGGTCGGCACCGGCGACAACCTGGTGCACCAGAACCGCGAGCTGTCCGGCAAGCTGTGGAACAGGGGTGTGGGCAACGCCCTGCGGGAGTGGGACGGGTTCGCCCACGACTGGCCGGTGTGGGAGCGGCAGATCCAGATGTACCTCGGCGGGCATGATTAACCTCGTCCTTAGTCCTTAGTCCTCAGTTCTCAGTCACCAATCCGGTGGCCCTCGGCACTAAGCACTAAGCACTCAGGACCAAGGACCAAGCCATGAAGAAAGTTGGCCTCCTGTGCGGCCGCGAGTGGTCGTTCCCGCCGCGGTTCATCGACGAGGTGAACAAGCGGAACGCCGGCGTGACGGCCGAGCTGGTGAAGCTGGGCGGCACCCGCATGGACGAGCCGAACCCGTACGCGGTGATCGTCGACCGCATTTCGCACGAGGTGCCGTACTACCGCAGCTACCTGAAGCACGCGGTGCTGGAAGGGGTGCGGGTGGTGAACAACCCGTTCATGTGGACGGCCGACGACAAGTTCTTCGGCGCCAGCCTGTGCAGCAAACTGGGCCTGGCCCACCCGAAGACGCTGGTGCTGCCGAACAAGGACTACGTGCCGGGCATCGTGCCCTCGGAGAGCCTGCGGAACCTGATGTACCCGCTCGACTGGGCGTGGGTGGCCGAGTACGTGGGCATGCCGTGCATCCTGAAGGACGCGCACGGCGGCGGCTGGCGGGGGGTGTACAAGTGCGACACGATTGATGAACTCATCCATAACTACAACGGGTCCGGCCTGCTGACGATGATCGCCCAGCAGTTCATCCCGTGGGAGCAGTACGTGCGGTGCATGTGCCTGGGGCAGTCCGAAGTGCTGGTCATGCCCTACGACACCCACCACCGCAAGTACATCCCCGACCCGAACTACCTGAGCAAGGAGCTGCACGCCCGCATCGTGAAGGACTGCCTGACGCTGGTGAAGGCCCTCGGGTACGACATGAACACGGTCGAGTGGGCGGTGCTCGGCGGGGTGCCGTACGCCATCGACTTCATGAACCCGGCCCCGGACATGGACGTGAACAGCCTGACGCCGTCGTACTTCGAGTGGTGCGTGACGCACATGGCGGACATGGTCATCCGCATGGCGAACGAACCGAAGCCGCAGGTGTCGGAACTGCGGTGGAGTAAGCTGTTCTAACCCGCTCGGCTCGCCGACTCCATTTCCCCTACAACATCTCGCGTCCCGTTCGCCTCCGGAACCCGCCATGTCGGACGCCATCTCGCGGTACCACGAGCTGCTGACCTCGTCGGACAGCCTCGCCGCCGACTCGCAGGAGCAACTGGAACGCCTGCAGGCCGCCCGCGGGCTGTTCTTCGGCAAGCGGCCGGTGTGCAGCGTCCTCCGCCCGCGGTTCCTCACCCCGGACCAGTACCGCTTCCTCCGCGACAAGGTGAAAGTGCTGCTGCCGGCGTTCCAGGCCGCCTACGACAAGGCGATGGCCGACCCGGCGTTCCGCTCGCAGTTCCGCCTGCTCGACTGGGAGGAACAACTGCTCGACATCGACCCCGGGTTCAAGCAGCCCAGCCCGACCAGCCGGTTCGACTCGTTCTTCATGCCCGACGGCGAGCTCAAGTTCACCGAGTTCAACAGCGAGACGCCGGCCGGTGCGGGCTATTCGGACTCGCTCGCCGACCTGTTCTACACCCTGCCCGTGTTCCAGGAGTTTCAACGGCGGTACGACGTGCGGCCGGTGCCGTGCAAGCCGGGCATCCTGCACGCCCTGCTGAGCACCTACGCCGAGTGGCGGGGCACCCGCACCGACCCGCCGCGGATTGCGATCCTCGACTGGCGGGAGGTGCCGACGTTCAGCGAGTTCGTCCTCTTCTACGACTACTTCCGGGCGAACAACATCGACGCCCGCAACGTGGACCCGCGGGAGGTGACGTACACCGACGGCAAGCTGATGCACGGCGACTACCACATCACGCTGATTTACAAGCGGGTGCTCATCTCGGAGTTGATCGAGCGCGGCGGGCTGGACCACCCGGTGGTGCAAGCCGTCCGCGATGGGGCGGTGTGCATGGCGAACACCTTCCGGTGCAAGATCCTGTTCAAGAAGGCCAGCTTCGCGGTGGTGAGCGACGAGGCGAACGCCGGCCTGTTCACGAAGGACCAACTCCAGGCCATCCGCGACCACATCCCCTGGACCCGCGTGATGGAGGAGCGGAAGACGACGTTCGACGGCCAGCCGATCGACCTGGTGCCGTATGCGATTGCCAACAAGGACAGGCTGGTGCTGAAACCGAACGACGACTACGGCGGGAAGGGGATCGTGCTGGGCTGGACGGTCGATCAGCCGATCTGGGAGCAGGCGGTGCGGCACGCCCTGGAGACGCCCTACGTGGTGCAGCAGAAGGTGAACCTGCCCTACGAGCCGTTCGCCGGGTTCGAGGGGGGCAAGTTGCACGTCATCCCGCGGATGCTCGACACCAACCCGTTCGTAGCGTTCGGCGATTACATGCACGGGTGCCTGACACGCATCAGCACCGAAGCCCTGCTGAACGTGACGGCCGGCGGCGGCAGCACCGTGCCGACGTTCCTGATCGAAGAGCGGTGATTTGCGGCGGTCGCAACAGCCTCGGCGAGGGATCCACCACGCCCACCTCTCCCCGCTGGGGAGAGGTCGCCGGGTGAACGCAGTGAACCCGGCGGGTGAGGGGTCTTGCATCGCGCCCCTCACCCGCCGCCCTCGCGTCGCTCGGTGCGGCGACCTCTCCCCAGCGGGGAGAGGTGGGCGTGATTGCACTTTCCCACAAGAATAGCCGGCCCCCCTACTTCCGCTTCACGCTCGTGATGACGACATCGGTGGTCGGCACGTTCCCGTGCCCGCCCGCGTTGCCGGTGGCGACGCCCCGGATCTTGTCCACCACCTCCATCCCGCTCGTCACCTTGCCGAACACGCAGTACCCCACCCCGTCGGCCGCCTGCGCGCGGTCGAGGAAGCCGTTGTCCACCGTGTTGATGAAGAACTGACAGCTCGCGCTGTCCGGGGCCGGGGTGCGGGCCATCGCCAGCGTGCCCCGCTTGTTCTCCAGGCCGTTCGTCGATTCGTTCTTGATCGTCCCCTTCGTCTTCTTCTGCTTCATGCCCGGCTCGAACCCGCCCCCCTGGATCATGAAGTCCTTGATGACGCGGTGGAAGATGGTGCCGTCGTAGAACCCGTCGTCCACGTAGCTCAGGATGTTGGCCACCGTGATCGGGGCCTTGTCGGTGAACAGTTCGACCTCAATGGTTCCCTGGCTGGTTTCGATCACGACGTGGGTGTTGGCAGTACTCATGGTTGACTCCTCGGGCCGGATGGCCGTGAGGGTCAAGGTAGGTGTGGCGAGGCGGGCGGCACAGAGTAGTAGGCACACTCCGTGTGCCGTTCTGAGGACGGCACACGGAGTGTGCCTACTACTTTCGGTGGCTCTTCTCCGGCACCGTCAGGAAGCCCCACCGCAGCGCCCGGTCCTGCTCGTAATTCTTCCCGAGCGTGAGGGCCGTCACCGCCTTGGCGAACTCGTACCCCAAATAGAAGCTGTGGCTCGGGTCGAGCTTCGTGTCCCGCTTCATCATCTCGGCGAACAGTTCGAACGGGTCGGTCCCCCGCAGGTAGAACTCGCCGTTCATGACGTGCAGTTCGCCCCGCTCGGCGAAAATGCGGTAGTTGCGGTCGGTGATCCGCTCCGCCAGTTCGGCCAACTCCCGATCGCCGTGAACGTGTAACTTCGGGTCGCGGAGCAACACCAGGTCGGGTTCCAGCCGCTTCGGCGGCACCTTGTGCGTCACCGCGTGGTACACCAACCGCCGAGCCAGCGCCAACTCCTTCACCGCACTCCGCGCCCAGTTGATGACCTCCGTCGTGAGCACGCTGCGGATGCCGAGCTCCTGGCACACCCCGGCGAGCACCACGTTCACCCCCGCACTGTCGGCGTCGGTCAGTTCGGTCAGGTTGCCGACGCCCATCATCATTTCGGCTTTCGGGTGTCGCTTACGGGTCTCGATGTACCGGCCCAGGCTGGCGGCGAACCCGAACCCGATCGGTTCGAGGACCGGGTCGAGGCGGTGTTTCACGCCCCAGCGGTGGAGCGATTCAACCGTACGGTCCAGCGAATCCAGGTCGTTCGGCGTGTCCGGGATGGCGACCACTTCGACCTGCGGGAAGTGCTCATTCCACCGGCGGGCGTGTTCGACGTTCGTGCCGTTCACGCTCAGCACCAGTTCCGCCCCGGCCGCGAGGGCCAGTTCCACCTCCGCCGGGTCGAACGAATCGACCGACACCCGGAGTCCGTCGTCCAGCAGTGCCTTCACCACTTCGCCGACACCGCTCCACCCGCCGCCGGGGTCGCACCCCAGGTCGATGACGTCGGCCCCGTCGGCGGCGTGCCGGCGGGCGAGCGACACGATTTCTTCGACCGCCTTCCGCGGGGCGTGGTTGATCTCGGCGAGGATCTCGATGTCGGACGTCCCGTAGCCGGCGGGCGGGCCGGAGCGCTTGCCGAACAGCTCGGGCAAGTCCCGCAGGTCGGCCGGGCCGCGTTGCACGGGCACGTTCGCCACCCCCTCCACCGCAGACAGTTCACCGTTGCACAGCCCTGGCAGGATCACCCGCGAGGTGCCGGCGGGCACGCTCAACCGCTTGGCCACCCACGGGGTGGTGAGCAGTGCCGCCACCGTGATCGGCATGACGGCCACGTCGAACGCGAACCCGGCCGCCGGGGCCAGATCGGCGAGCACCCGCCGCAGCGCCGGCTCGGCCAGTTTGCCGGTAACGAACAGGATGCGGTCGGGTGGCGTCATCGCCGGAATTCTATTCCCCCGGCTTTCTGGTACACTCACACCTTCACCCCCGCTTCCGGAGGACTGGTCATGGCCGCCCGCGTGACGATCGCCCTACTCCTACTCGCCCCGGTGGCGTTCGCCCAGAACGACAAGAAAGTGATCGAGGACGACGCTGACGCCATCGCCGCCGTCGAGAAGGTCGGCATCGTGTTGTACAAGTCCGACCCGACGGTGATCGCCAACCGCAAAGACGTCATCCGCAACAACGTGCAGGGGGCGAAGAAGACCCCGCTGGTGGTGTACTCGGCCAGCTTCGGGCCGAACGTGACGGACGCCAAGCTGAAAGGGGTCGCCGACAAACTGGCCGGGTTCAAGTACCTGTCGGCGGTGTCGTTCGTGAACAGCGGGGTGACGGACGCCGGGCTGAAGCACCTGGCCGGCTGCCAGTCGCTGGTGAGCGTCACCCTCGGGCCGGGCAAGGTCATCGGCACCGGGCTGAAGGAGCTGGACGACCTCAAGACGTTCAACACCCTGCGGGTCACCGACACCTCCCTCTCCCGCGACGGGTTCAAGGCGCTCGCCCAACTGAAGTCGCTGACCAACCTGTCGATGAGCCGGAGCAAGATCACCGCCGAGGATTTCAAGTCGATCGGCGAGCTGACCAACCTGCAATCGCTCGACCTGAGCTTCACGGTCATCAGTGACGCCGGGCTGGAACACCTGGGCGGGCTGACCAACCTGGTGTCCCTCGACCTGAGCGACACCCGGATCACCGGCAGCGGGCTGAAGGCGCTCGGCAAGCTGGACAAACTGGCCACCCTGACGCTCTCCCGCACCGCCCTCACCGACGCCGGCCTGGGTTCGCTGCCCAAGCTGCCGCGGCTGATGTCGCTGTACGTCGACACCACGGGGGTGACCGGGGCCGGGTTGAAGGCGGTGGACGGGTCGGGCACGCTCGTCTACCTGACCGCCGCGAACACCCAGGTGAACGACGCCGGGATCGCCTTCCTGGCCGACTGCAAGAACCTGGCCACCCTCGACCTGACCAGAACGAAGGTGACGGACGCCGGCATGAAGAGCGTGGGCAGGCTGACCCGGCTGAGCTCCCTCACCCTGTCCGGCACGGCTGTGGGCAACGCCGGCATGAAGGAACTGGGCGACCTGAAGGGGCTGTACACCCTCGACCTGACCGCCACCAAGATCAGCGACGCCGGGCTGGAGCCGCTGGCCGGGAACAAGAACCTGGGGTCGCTCACCATCGCCCGCACGGGGGTGACGTCGGCCGGGGTGAAGGCGCTCGCCCCGTTCAAGAGCCTGGGGGTGCTGGAGGCCGCCGGGACGAAGATCGGCGACGCCGGCGTCGAGACGCTGGTGGACAACAACAAGCACCTGTACACCCTCGACCTGAGCGGCACCCCGACGGCCGACGGGGCGGCCAAGCTGACCGTGCTGCCCCGCCTGTACGACCTGAACCTGAGCGGCACCAAGCTGACCGACAAGGGGGCGAAGGAGTTCGCCGACTTCAAGGTGATGAGCCGGCTCGACCTGTCCGGCACCACCGTCAGCAGCCAGAGCTACGAGGCGTTCGGCAAGCTGAGCGAACACCTGACGTTCCTGAACCTGACCGGCACCCGCATCGTGGCGACCAAGCTGGCCGGGCTGAAGCAGTCGCTGCCGTACACCACCGTGCTGCCGTGACCGCACAGGGTGGGTCGCACCCTCCGAGCGCGACAACACATCCGGCTCTCGGAGAGAGCCGGCCACCCTCACACAACCTCCCCTTGAACCGGCCCCCCGCCGCCCGGAAGATGTCCGGCTACGGAGGAGCCGCGCATGTCCGATGACGCCGTCGTCAGCCCCGACACCCGCCGGGCGAACCGCCTGCCGCCGGGGCAGGTGCGGACGCACAAGTGGCCGGTGCTGCACGAGGGGCCGGTCCCGCCGTTCGACCCCGCCGCCTGGACGTTCGGCGTCTTCCCGGTGCCGCTGGTGGACACGGTGGTGTCGTTCACCTGGGAGCAGTTCCTGGCGCTCCCGAGGGTGAAGGTGTTCGCCGACATGCACTGCGTGACCCGGTGGAGCCTGCTGGACAACCTGTGGGAGGGCATCCCCACGCGGGCGCTGCTGGGTCACGTCCGCCCGTCGCCCGACGCCAGGTTCGTGATGGTGCATTCCGAGTACGGGTACAGCACCAACCTGCCGATCGACGATTTCTTCGCCGACGACGCCCTGTTCGCCCTCAAGCACAACGGTCAGGAGTTGACGCCCGAACACGGCCACCCGGTGCGGCTGATCGTCCCCCGCCTGTACGCCTGGAAGAGCGCGAAGTGGGTGCGGGGGGTGGAGTTCATGGCCGACGACCGGCCGGGCTACTGGGAGGAGGGCCGCAACGGCGGGTACCACATGCGGGGCGACCCGTGGGTGGTGAGCGGCCAGCACCCGCAGGGGCAGCGGCACGGGAAGGAGTGACAAGTAGCAAGTGGCAAGTGAGAAGGAGCAAGTGGAAGCAGGTGCTGCCTGCTTCCACTTGCTCCTTCTCACTTGCCACTTGCTACTTCTTCGCCTTGGTGTAGCTGAGCGACAGGACGGCGAAGGCGGTGCACAGCTCGGGCGAGTTCTCCATGAAGCTGGCGTCCGTGTTCACCCAACTGCCGTCCTTCGCCTGCGTCCCCTTCAGCTTGTCGAACAACTCCTTCCGCCACGCGTGCTTGGTCCCCTTGGCGTCGGCGAACTCGTCCTCCCCCAGCGCGTCCATCGCCTTGGCGAAGGTGTGGTAGTAGTAGAACAGGCCGGCCGTCTTCATGCCCGGGTTCTCGTCCAGGGTGTAGTGCTTCCGCACCCACTCGACCGCCGCCTTCACCCGCTTGTCGGTCTTGTCTACCCCGGCGTACAGGAAGCTCTTCAGCCCGACGTAGGTCATCCCGCCCTCGCTCCGCAGCCCGCCGGCGGCCGTCCGCTTCGGGCTCTTCTCGTCCCCCTGGGCGCCCGGCTCGTACACGAACCCGCCCAGGTCGTCGTCCCCGGCCTTCTTGGCGAACGGCTGGTCGTTGTACTCGCCCGGCAGGTTCTGCGCCCGGCTGAGGAAGGTGAGCGCCTTCTTCACCGCCGGGTCGTCCTTGCCCGCCCCGCTGGCGATCAGGGCTTCGACGAAGAAGCCGGTGTTGCTGGTGTCCGGGCGGCTGTCCTTCCCGTACCCGGCCCCGCCGAACTTCAACTCCTTGTCGTCGGCCCCGTTGCTCTCCTGCACCCCCCTCAGGTACTTCACCGCCGCCTCGATCACCTTGTCGTACTTGCCGCCGGTGTTGCACTCCTTGAAGGCGACGATGGCCAGCGCGGTGGTGTACGTCTCCAGCCCGCGGTTGTACACCCCGCCGTCCTTCTGGGCGAACTTCTCCACGTACTCGATCGCCTTCTTCACCACCGGGTCGTCGGCCGGCTTGCCGGCCTTCACCAGGGCGGCGGCGGTGAGCGCGGTCACGCCGGGGCCAACCCTGGGCACCCAGTTGCCATCCGTCCCCTGCTTGCCCTTCAGGTAGTCGTAGGCCTTGTCCAGGGTGGCTTGCAGTTCCTTCGCGTCGGGGGCGGTGTCGGCGGCCTTCGCCGCGGGCACGGCGAGCAGGACGGCGGCCAGTGCGGGCAGGGCGAACCGGAGGCGGGTGGTCACGGGGAACCTCGGGGTGATGGGGAGCGAGATGGGCGAGAGCAACCGGCGTGCCGGGCATTGTACGCCGCCGCGACAGGTGCCGTTTGTAGCCGGGGTCTGTGACCCCGGTCCGGCCTCGCAGAGGCCGGCTACAGCAGCGTGCCGCCCGGCAGGCGACACCCCCTCACTCGCCGAGCGTCTTCACCACCTCGCGCATCATCGGCAGCAGGTACAGCGCCGCCCCGACGTGGGTGGCGTCCACCCACAGCACGCTCGGCTTGCCGGTCGCCTCCCACAGGGTTTTCATCGCCACCGGCGGCACCACGTCGTCGCGGCTGGCGCCGATCAGCAGCAACTTTTTCTCCTTCAGCTTGTCCGCGTACGTGAGTGGGTCGATCGGGTCGATCAGCTTCTTCAGCTTGTTCGGGGTGATGCCGACGAGGGCGAGCATGGCCAGCCCCGGCCCGGCCTGCGGGTGCTGCTGGAAGGCGTCCACCAGCCCGCCGCCGCCGAGCAGCAGGGCCACCCGCTTCACCTTCGGCTCGACCGCCGCCGTCACCCCGCCGACGAAGCTGCCCAGGCTGGTGCCGAGCAGGCCGAGTTTGGCCGGGTCCACCTCGGGGCGGGTTTCCAGCCACGCCACCGCCCGCCGGCAGTCGAGCACCGTCTGGGTGATGTTCGCCACCGACTTCTCCACGTCGGTGCTCAGCAGCCGCTCCTTCGACCCCTTCGGCCGCCGCGGGCCGTAGTACGCCATCTGCACGATGAGTGCCGGGATGTCGTGCTGGGCCAGCCAGAGTGCTTGAGCGCGGCTGACCACCATCGCCCCGTCGAGGATGTCGAGCACCACCACCGCCGGCCGCTTCCTCGCCCCCTTCGGCAGGTACAACTCGCACGGCACCGTGTTGTTCTCCTCGTGCTTGCTCGTCACCGGCGACGGGAAGGTGAGGGTGTACACCTCCACCCCGGCGTTCTTCAGGTCGTGCTTCAGG
>CAYMHO010000203.1:0-12563 GCA_964390195.1 uncultured Fimbriiglobus sp.
TGTCGCCCACCAGAATCGACCCGCTGTCGGCGAGCTTCTCCCCCGGCTTGAGGAGCTTCGCGAGCAACTCTTCGGGCGGCAGCACCCGCTTCTTGTCGCGGCTCCCCTCGTACCAGTGGAGGGTGCAGGCCGGCATGTCGTCGCGGGCCGCGAAGATGTACTGGATGTGGGCCCACTGCGGGTACGTCTCGGGGTTGATCTCGCCGGCCTCGGCGACCACCGCCACCGGGGCGCTCAGCTTCAGCGCGCGGAACGCCATGTTGGCGGTGTGACAGGCCATGTCGCCCAGCGCGCCGGTGCCGAAGTCCCAGTACCCCCGCCAGTCGTGCGGGTGGTAGGCCGGCTTCTTCTTGTCCCCGTCCGGGCGGATGGCGAACGGGCGGAACGGGCTCGGCCCGATCCACTCGTCCCAGTGGACGTGTTTCGGCACCGCGGACTCCTCCGGCCGCTTCACGATGTCCGGCGACTGCTTCCAGTACTTGAACGGGCGGTTCGTCCACACGTGGGCCTCGGTCACGTCGCCGATGACGCCCGCCCGCACCAGTTCCACCGCCCGCCGCAGCCCGCTCAGCCCCGACCCCTGGTTGCCCATCTGCGTGACCACCTTCATCTTGGCCGCCGCCTCGCGGAGCATCCGGGCCTCGGCCGGCGTGTGCGTCAGCGGCTTCTGACAGTACACGTGCTTGCCCATGCTGATGGCCAGCATGGACGCCACCGCGTGGTGGTGGTCGGGTGTGGAGACCACCACCGCGTCGATCTCCTTGCCCGACTTGTCGAACAGGGTGCGGTAGTCGAAGTAGGTCGCCGCCTTCGGGTACAGTTTCGCCTTCACCCCCAGCCGCTCGTCGTCGATGTCGCAGACGGCAGCCACCTCGAACACCTTCGCCGCCTGGTCGATGTCACTGCCGCCCTTCCCGCCGACGCCGATGCCGGCCACCCGCAGGCGGTCGTTGGCACCCCGCACCTGGGCGACGGAGAAGGCGGGACCGGTGAACAGATACCCGAGGGTGCCGACGCCCAGTTGGAGGGCACGGCGGCGGGAGAGGCGAGCGGGCATGACGCACCTGGGGAAGAGGAGGGAGCCGGCGAGATGGTACCACATCCGAGGCCGGAAGGTCAGGGAGAGGGGTGTTCGCCGCGAGGGTGCGTGCGGTCGCACCCTCGCGGCGACGAGTTCACCCGCCGCAGCCGGGGCCGTCGTCGCCGGCCACCGCCTCGGCCATCACCTTCAGTTGGATGACGCTCCGCTCCTGCTCCTTCTCCAGATACGCCCGCCCCTTCTTGATGTTCACGTGGTCCCACGGCAGTTTCTCGCCCATCGGCCGCTCGCGGTGGCTGTAGAAGCCCACATCGATGCCCAGGTCGTCGAACACCTTCCACCACAGGCCGGCGTTGAAGCACTCCTTCCACCCGTCCATCCGGGCGCCCCGCTTCCACGCCTCGTACAGCGCCGGCGACACCCGCCGGTCACCGCGGGTGAGGATGCCTTCGAGAAGGCTCGTCTCGATGTCGTGCTGCTTGATCTTCACCACCCCTTTGATCGTCTTCTGCCGGTGCAGGTAGTCGCCGGCCCAGCGGAAGTACTCGCGGCTCTGCATGCCGTTCCACTGGTACGGCGTGTGCGGCTTCGGCACGAAGTTGGACACGCTCGCGGTCACCTCCTTGTACCGCCCGGTCGCCTCCCGGCTGATCTGACAGATCCGCTCGGCCATCTCGACGATGCCGTCCAGGTCTACGCTCCGCTCGCCCGGCAGCCCGCACAGGAAGTACAGTTTCACCTTCTGCCACCCGTGCTTGAACGCCTCGCGGCAGCCCTCGTACAGGTCGTCGTTCTTGATCCGCTTGCGGATCTGCTCCCGCATGTCGTCGCGTGCCACCTCGGGTGCCAGTGTGAGGCCAGCTTTGCGAACCCCCTGCACCAGCCCCGGCAGCGACCTCAGTTGGTGGTTGATCCGCAGGCTCGGCAAAGACACGTTCACCCCGAGCGGGTTGAAGACTTCGTGCATCCGTCTCACCAGTTGCTCGAAGTGCGGGTAGTCGCTCGTCGAGAGCGAGAGCAGGCTGATCTCGTTGGTGCCGGTGTTGCGGTAGCTCTCCAGTGCCCCGCTCACGATGCACTCGACACTGCGGAACCGCAGGGGCCGCTTGATGGTGGTGCTCTGGCAGAAGCGGCACTGGTGCGGGCACCCCCGCATGATCTCGATGGCGATGCGGTCGTGCGGCGTCTGCACGAACGGCACGACGGGCTTCGTCGGCAGCGGGATGCTGTCGAAGTCGCAGTCGATGGTGCAACTGGCGATCTCGGCCGGCACATCGGACCGCGTCCGCGTCACGCTGGCAATGGTGCCGTCGGGCATGTAGTCGAACGTGTAGAACGCCGGGGCGTAGGCCCACGCCACACCGGCCACCACCTCGGCCAGCATGTCCAACCGCCGGCGGTGGGTGTTGTCGCCGTCGCGGAGGGCCTGCTCCTTCAGCTCGATCCACTTGTTCATCACCCACGGCAGGCTCTGCTCGCCGTCGCCGATGATGAACAGGTCGATGAACGGGGCGAGCAGTTCCGGGTTCTGGGCCCCCGGCCCGCCGGCGATCACCAGCGGATCGGTGACGAGCCGTTCGTCGGAGAAGTGCGGGATGCCACCCAGATCCAGCATGTTCAGCACGTTGGTGTAGCACACCTCGTACTGCAAGCTGAACCCGACCACGTCGTACTGGTGCAGCGGGGTGAACGTTTCGAGTCCGTACAGCGGCAGCTTGTGCCCCCGCATCACCCCTTCCCAGTCGAGCCACGGGGCGAACGCCCGCTCGCACGCCCACTGCGGGTCGCGGTTCATGATCGTGTACAGCACCTGCAACCCGTGGTGGCTCATGCCGATGCTGTAGGCGTCCGGGAAGCACAGGCAGAGCTTGCCTCGCACCTGCGCGTGGTCCTTGACGACGCTGTTCACCTCCCCGCCGGTGTACTGGGCAGGCGTTTTCACGCGGGGCAACAGGCGGAGGGCTTCGTTCTTCAGTGCGGTGTTCTGCATGGCTCTTCCGGGATCAGTGGTCGTACCGGATATGGTAGCAGTGAGCGGCTCGGACCTCACCCCCCGTCCCCTCTCCGAAGCGGAGAGGGGACGGGGGTGAGGTCTCTGAAAAACGACGGCGGGAGAGGGGTCACCTCTCCCGCCGCGGGGTGTGGGCCTGGGTCCACCTCTCCACCTGGGGCACCGAACGCTCACGGACCGGCCGGGAGAATTCACCGAAGGCCTTCACTGGAACCGCGAACCGCGAGGTTGTCCCAGACCAGTGAAGGCCTTCGGTGAATTCTCCCGAAAGCCGGTCTGGAACAGCGTTCGCTGGGGAGCGTGGCAGGCCACGCGCTCGGCCGACGCAACATCGGCCACCACTCTTACGAGCGGGTGAATCTGAACCCACGACTTCACACCCGCGGGCATCCTATCGACCGCCGGCGGTAGTGCAACACGCCCGGTTACCCCTCGGGTAGACTGCACTGAGGAGGGCATGCCATGTCGGTCGCATTCCGGTGCAAGTGCGGTCGCTGGATTCGGGCAACGGACGACGCCCCCGTCGATCGCTGCCCGCACTGCCTTCGGGCCGTCTACCGCACGCCGGTTGGGCTGCTGTGGTGGGTGGGCGGCGGGCTGGCGGCGGTCGTCGCGGTCGGCCTGCTCGTTCTGTCAGTGCTCCCCCGCCAGGCGGTGGCCGAAGTTGCCGTCGCCCAACCGACTTTCCAGATGCTCACACCCGCCGTCACGAGCACGCCGACGACTGCCGCACGCACCGAGCCGACGCTTCCGACGCCGCCCGAGACGCTGCCACCGCCCCGGCCCGAACCGCCATCCCCTCCCGCCCCGCCGCCCAAAGCGCCCGAGCCGCCGCGGGTGGGCAAGCTGGTGGTCGAACCGGCCGGCAAGTACAAGGAGGGCGACACGTTCGTGCAGACCGTCACGGTGTCCCGCGTGTCGGCCTTCGGTGTCCTCGGCGTGGTGACAACTCAAGGGGCCGAATACACGCTCGCGTCCAGGCTTGAAGTGACGAAGGTGAACGCCGACGGCTCCTTCGTGGTGACGCAGACCGTGCAGACCGGCAAGCTGATCGACGCGACACCGGACATGAAAGAGCCGCTCGCCGACGCCTTGAAGAAGGCCGAAGGGGCGAAGTTCGAGCTGACCGTCGCCCAGAACGGGAAGGTGACGGCACTCAAGGGACTCAACGACCCGGTGAATGTGAAGCTCGGCCGTAACGTCGAGCAGCAGACCCTCCGTCTGTGGTCGATCCTCGACGCCGACGCCTGGAAGGAACTCGCCGGCATGACCTTCTTCCAACCAGACCAGCCCGGTCTGGGCGAGAAGTGGAACCGCGACTTCGCTCACGACTGGGGGCCGCTCGGCAGTTGGCTCGGCAGAACTGATTACCTGACCGCCAAGAATCCGGAGAAGGACGGCCAGCACAAGATCGACTACGCTCACGCCATCTCGCACCGACCAGCAAAGGCGGCGGGCAACCTGCCGATCGCCATCAAGGAGGCGGCGTTCCCGCGGGTGATCGCCGGCGGGACGATCCGGTACGACGCGAAGACGAACCGGGCGACGGCGGCGGAAGAGGTGTTCCACGTCCGCGGGGTGGTGGGCGTGTCGTTCGGCGGGGCGGACGCGGCGGTGGAGGTGGAGGAGCGGCAGAAGTTCCGCGTCACCGCATCCGAGGTGAAGGCCCGCGAACTGATCGGCGAAGCGCCGAAGAAGTGACCCCCTCACGCCGCCGGTGTTCCCCGTGCCGACGGTCGGACAGCACCCGGCCGCCGCGGTCGTCGGACCATGCTCGCCACCAGCCCGCAGAGGAGGGCCCAACACAGCCCGACCGCCCACCCGGCCAGCACGTCCGTCGGGTAGTGCACCCCCAGGAACACCCGGCTGACGCCCACCAGCCCGGTGAGTACGACTGCGAAGGCGAGTAGGTAGGCCCGCACCACCGGCCGGCGGGACACGCGAGCGAGCACGACCGCCAGCGTCAGGTACACGGCCGCCGACGCCCCGGCGTGCCCACTCGGGAAGCTGGCCGTCAGTACCTCGTCCAGGTGCGGCACCACCGCCGGCCGTGGGCGGGCGAACACACCCTTCAGCCCCTCGCAGGTCACCGCCCCGCCGATCGCCCCCGCCAGCAGCAGGGCCGCCGTCCCCGACCGCCGGCGGAACGCCAGATACCCCGCCGCCCCGAGGGTGACCAGTGTCAAAACCGTGTACGCGCCGAGGGCGGTCACGTCCCGCATGGCGATCGCCAGCCACCGCGGGCCGACCAGCACGTGCGGGTCGTCGGCGGTCCTCATCGCCCGGAGTACGCTCTCGTCGAAGGACGCCCCGCCGCCGCCCAGTGCGGAGGTGATCCAGAGGAAGGCCAGCAACCCGCCCACCGTCACCAACACCAGGAGGAGGCTGATCAGTTGGTGCCGGCCGACCCACCCGAACGCGCGTCGCACCGGCCGCTCGCCGGGCAGCGGCGGTACGCCCGCCGGTTGCGGGTGCGGGATGCCGTCTGGCGGCACGAACACCTCCAGGGCCGCGGGCACCAAGTCGAACCGGGCCGGGGTGTGGGTGGTGATCTCGCCGTCGGTGTTCACCCGCTTCGCCCGCTTCGTCACCACCTCCACACTCGTCCCCTGGAACACACGCACCCGCCGGGAGTCGGCCAGGGTGCCGTTGAGGAGCGAGGGCAGCAGCGGCACCAGTTCCCACCACCCGCGGACTTCGAGTGTCAGCACGTCCAGCCTCTGGTCGTCGATGGCCGCGTCGGCCACTACCGTCAGGCCGCCGCCGTAGTGCCGCCCGTTCCCCACCGTCACCTGCACCGACTTCGACCGGTGCGGCACCCCGTCCACCGTGATGTGGGCGACGAACGGACGCCACTTCCACACCGCCTCCACGGCCGTCACGAGGTAGGCGAACACCCCGAGCCGCGCCTTCCGCTCCTTTGTCAGTCCGTCGGTAATGGTGACACTCAGGCCGATGCTGGCCACGTTGAAGAAGTGCTTACCGTTCACCCGCCCGAGGTCAATCTTCGCCCGCCGCCCGGACGCGATCAGCCCGCACGCGGCGGCCAGGTCGGGCGGCACGCCCAGGGTGCGGGCCAAGTCGTTGGCGGTGCCCAGCGGCAGCACGGCCAGCGGCTTGCCGGCCGCCAGCACGGCGTCCACCGTCGCGTTCAGGGTGCCGTCCCCGCCGCCCACGGCCACCACGTCCGCCGCGTTGGCCAGTTCGCGAATGCGGTCCTCCAGTCGCTCGCCCTCCCGCGGGCTGCCGTCGATCACCTCCAGCCCGAGGGCGGCCAGGTGTTTCATCGCGTCGGCGTGGGCGGTCTGCCCCTGTCGCGCCTTGCGGTTCACCACCAGCAGCACTCGCCCGCCCATTCGCACCCCTCCCGGTACACCCGCCCGCGGATTGTAGCTGCGGGCGGAATCTTGTCCGCGACGGGCGACAGAATTGAATGACAGGGTGCGTTCCCTTTCGGCAGGCTCCCCACTTCGTCCGCCGATCATCCCGGAGGATTCCCGTGGCCGCGTCCATCACCGCACCCGTCGGCAGTTACGAGAGCGGGGCCGTCAACCGTCCGGCGGACGTGCGAACCGTGCAAGAGTTGCTCGCCCAGGCGGCGAAGAAGTTGAACAACCCGGCGTTCGACCCGAAGGGGGCGGACGGCAAAATCGCCAAGCCGGGGGCCAACTCGGACACGGTGAAGGCGATCACCGCCTTCCAGAAGCAGCAGGTGGGGATGGCCAGCCCGGACGCGCGTGTTGATGTGAACGGGAACACCTGGAAGAAGCTGGTGGCGGCCGCCGGGCCGACCGCCGCCCCGAAGCCGACGCCGCCGGTGGTCGGGCTGATCACCCTGACCGTCACGCACGGCGGGCTGATCCCGACCGGTACGGTGTTGAAGGCGCCGACGAAGGCCACCTTCACCGGCCTGTACGAATCGACGTTCACCCTGAGCGGCGGGATGACCGGCACCTTCCGGGGGTCGATCTACCCGGACAGCATGACGGTGAAGGGGCGGGTGGTGGACGGCACCTACCCGCTGCACATCGGCTTCCACAAGGGGGGCGGGGCGGCCAAGCAGCCGGCGAGCGAGCTGACGGTGCAAACTCAGGGCATCCGCCCCGGCCTGCTGGTGAACGCCCGCAGCCCGGTGTCCGTGTACAGCCACGACGACGGGAAGAAGACGTCGGTCGGGGTGAACGTGCACAACGGGTTCAACAGCTCCCGCGGGTCGGACGGGTGCCTCACCCTCCACCCGGACGACTGGCCGGCGTTCATCAAGCTGTTCCTGGATGGCTTCCCGAACATCGACGACTGGCACACGGTCGGGAACAACACCGGCAAGCAAGTCGGCTCGCTGGTCATCAAGGCGAGCTGAAAGGTGTGGGGAGTTCCTCCTTCGCCGCGGACGGGGCTCGCACGGCCCGCGGCGAAGTCAGAAACTGATCCCCCGCCTACTCGATCGTCTTCTGCACGCTGTCGTCGGTCGGGTGGAGGATCTCCACCTTGGTCACGCTGACGTTGGCGATGCCCCCGTCCGGCTTGGCGTCCACGCTGCCGGTCAGTCGCACCCGGTACAGCCCGTTCGGCTTCAGCTTCAGCTCGCCCAACTTCTTGGCGATGCCGGGGGCGTAGGCGAACTGGACCGACCGCGGCAAGCCCATGTTCAGGAACAGGACGCGGAACCGGTCCTGCGGCAGCGGGTTGGCCGAGAGCAGGGCGGCGACGCCCACCACCGTCACCGGACTGCCGTTGAACTTCCGCGGGTCGCGGTTGAGGGCGGCCAGCGGGTCCTTCGTGTCCGCCTCGGGCAGGCTCCGCACCACCCCGTCGTCGTCGTCCAGGATGTCGCACCGGGCCACCCGCACCGGCACCTGCCCGTCCGCCCCCTTCTTGCCCACCACGCAGACAAGCCGCACGTCGTTCGCCCGCGCGTCCTGGGCGACCTCGTCGAACTGCACGGCCGCGTCACGGGCGATGTAGAACTTCACCCCCGTCGGGGTGCGTCCGCTCACGTCGGCCACCGACAGCGGTTCGACCGGGTCGGCGCCGGTCGGCGCCTGGAGCACCTTCCCGCGGACCACCACCGTCTGCCCGGCCAGGGCCGCCGGATCCTTGAAGGTGTCCGCCAGCGGTTTGGCGTCCGTCCCGTTCGGCAATTCCTTCTGGCTCAGGGTGTACTCGACCGGGGCGGACACCGACAGCAGCCCGCGGGGCTGACCGGGGCCGGCCACCTGCTCCGACCCGAGTTGGAGCACCACCGAGGTGGCGTCGGCCGGCAGCTTCAGCTCGCCCACCGCCACCGTCAGCGAGCTGCCCAGGTCGGGCAACTTCAGGGCGAGGTCCGCCCCGCCCTCGATCGGCTTGTACCCCAGTTGGCCGTCCTTGATCGCCCGCGGCTTCACCGCCCCGGTGCCCGCCCAGTACCGCACGTACACGGTGCTCACCTTCGCCCGCGGGTCCATCACCGGCACCACCACCTTGAACCGCGCCGCCCCCTTGTCGATGCCCGTCGGCACGAACTCGGTGAACAGGATCTTCCCCTCCAGCACCGCGATCAGGTCGTCCACCGGCACGGCGAACCCCAGCCCCGACCCGGTGATGGTGGACACCGCCACCCCCACCAGCCGGCCGTCCTTGTCCACGATCGGCCCGCCGCTGTTGCCGGGGTTGATCGCCCCGTTGATCTGCACCTTGTCCAGCCCGCCCGTCTTGTTCAGCCGCAGGCTGGACACCGTCCCGGTGTTCACCGAGATGTTCGGGTTGGTGGTGGCGGTGGCCAGTTGCTCGCCGAACGGGAACCCGCAGATGCGGACCTCCATCGTCTCGGTCAGCTTGGGGGTGGCCCACGGGTTGATCGGCTTGGGCATCTTGGCCGGCGGGTTGTCCAGCCGCAGGACCGCGATGTCGGCGACCGGGTCGAACGCCACCACCTTGGCCGGGGTCGGCCGCTCGTCCGCCGGCACCCCGCTGTTGAACACGCAGGTGATCTTCGGCTTCTTCCCGTTCGCCGGCACCTTGAGCGTGGCCGCCTCGATCACGTGGTGGTTGGTGGCCACCAGCGCCGCCCCGTTCTCCGACCCGATGTAGAACCCCGACCCGGTGCCCGACAGGTCGCCCGCCTCCACCTTCACGTACACCGTCGCCGCCTTCACCTCGTCGAGTGTCAACTTCGTCTGCGCGGACGGTTTCACCAGCTTGTTCGCCACCATCAGGCTGTGGAAGGTGGGCACCGTCAGCGGGGCGTCCTCCGCCTTCTTGGTCAACACCCCCACCTTCGTGGTCGGCGGCGGCTTGTCCACCGGCATGGCGAACAGTTCGTCCAGCGGGTTGAACCCCTTCGGCGGGGTGGTCGGCCCCGGCCCGGTCGGCGGGGGCGGAGGCGGCATCGGCGGCCGGCCGCCGGTCGTCGGGCTGAACGGGTTTCCGGCTGGGTTGTCGGGCCGCGGGCCGACCGGCGGTTCCGGTTCCGGATCCGGCTCATACGGCACGAACCCTTTCGGGAAGGTGGGGCTGGTGCGGGCCGGGGTGGTCGGCTTGGCCACCGTCGGGGGCGACTTGTCGGTCGTCGCCTTCGCCTCGTTCGACCCGCCGCCCAGCAGCACGATCAGGATGGCACAGACGCCGCCCACCAGCACCACGCCCATCCCGCACACGACCCCGACGATGATGAGCGCCTTCGACTTGTTCTCCTTCCGCCCGCCGGATTGACCCCGGCTCGACTTCCGCGCCGGCGGGTCGTCCTCTTCCACCTCGCTCGGGCGGAACTTCTCCCCGCACTCCCCGCACCGCACCGGCCGGTCGTCGTCGTGGGCGACGCGCACGCGGGCATCACACTCGGGGCAATAGACGGGCATGGGGAGGCTCACGGGTGCGGGAAAACGACGACCAGCGGCGTGAAAATGGTAGTCGTCACAAGGCTGAAGTGCAAAGCAATTCCGACGGACAGCGGAGCGTGAGAGACTGACAGGGAGCCGACCCCGCACGGGGTCGGGTGGTGCTCCGCGCCTGACCCCGTGCGGGGTCAGTTCCGCAATCCGTTGTCACCGCCCGACGCCGCCGGGCAGACTCGAGTTGGTCGGCGGGCCGAGGCGGAAGTCGTCTTCCGGCGGGAGGGCGTACTTGTCCCGCGCCCGCCGCTTCTGCTCCTCGATGGTGAACGTCGGGTCGTCCGGCCGCGGCTTCTGCTTGGCCGCACACAGCCCGCCCACGTTCCGACAGCCCACCCCAACCAACACCGCGAGCAGCAACAACGTCCGTGTCATCGACCGCCCTCCCGTTCGGGTTCTTGATTCGTCAGCGTCAGTCATCGGGCGGCGGACGGCCTTCGCTCGCCGCGAATGTGCCGCATTTTACCCATTGCCGGCGGTACAACCAAAACGACACTGATTACCGACCCGTTCGACCCCAGCGACCGTGCCGGGTGGCCCGCCCATGATGACCTTCGAAGAGTGGAAGCCGATCTCCGCCGTCATCGGGGTGGTGCTGGGGCTGTTGGGCCTGATGATGCTCTGGCTGCGGAACCGGTACGGGGGCGACCCGCAAGGGGAACGGCCGCAGCGGGAAGCGAAACGGTCGCCCGACTGGCACGGCAGACCGCTCTCGCCCGCCGAGTGGGAGGCGCTTCGGCAAAAGGGCATGACTGAGGCGGAGATCGCCCAGGTGGACAGGGCCGCGCGGTGGGCGGGGCGGTCAGACGCCGACCCGCCGCCGGCGTAGGGTCACTTGGAGTCGAGTTGTCGCTGAACCGCGTCCCACAGTTTCTTCTGCTCGGGATTCGTTTCGGTGTCGCCCAACCCCAACCCGCCCGCCCGCAGTTTCGCCGTGTCCGGGCTGGCCAAGTCCACCCGGCGGAAGTGGGCGTACCACAGCGTGCCGGCCCGCAGCCCGGTGTCGTCGCACACGTACACCGTGCCGTCCTTCGCGCTCACGGCCGTGTCGAACGCGGCGGTGGCGTCGGCGAGCGTGTCCGGCCCGGTCGGGATGCCGACGAACTTCAGCCCGGCCGCCTCGCACACCGCCTTCACCGGGACGACATCCGCCGCCGGGTCGTGGGCGAACACGACCGACTTGTACCCGTTCTTCGCCAGCCACTCGTACCCGTCGGGCGTAGGCTTCAGCCCGGCGGCCACGTTCGCTTTGCCCTTCACCAGTTGGAAGTTGCTCAGCCCGACGGGTGGCGTTTCAGGCTTGGGCGAAGCCTTCGACTCCCGGCGGACGGGGTCGCGTTCCTCAACCACCGTCGGCCCCGTCCGCTCGCCTTTCGGCAGGTCGATCGGCCCGCCGGGGGCGACCGGATCGAGGAACACGCTCTTGTCCGGCACCGGCTTGCCGCCCTCGTCCTTCGGCGTGTACTTCGACGCGTCCGGGGGTTCGACCGGCTTCTCCTTCTCCGGCGTGTCGGGCATCTTCTCCGGCACCAACAGCTTCTTCGGCTTCACCGAGTCGGAGGGGGGCGTGGCGGGCCTCAGCGGGGCGGGGTCGGTCAGTTTGTTCGATTCGACCGGCCGGGGCAGATCGACCGCCGGGCCGGGGTTGAACGGCTCGATCGGGTCTTGCAAGCGCGGGCCGGGGCGGACGGGGGAGAAGGTGGTCCGATTGGGGTCGGGGCGGACGGGCACGTCGGGCGACGGGATGGTGCCGCGGGGCGGGATGACGCCGGGGTCGGCGTCCCGGTCGGCGGGCAGGGTGGTGTCGCGGGGCGGGTCGCAACGGCGGTTGAACCGCCGACACCCGAGCGGGGCGAGGAGGGTGAGGACCGCGAGGGTGAGCATTCCGAGACGCCGACAGACCACGGCCATACCTCGCTCGGGGGGCGAACTTGAGCGAATCGTACAACTCGGGGCTCAATTTCGAAGCCGCGGCCGGGCGCCTTCGGTAAAAGTTGCAAGCCGAAGTGGGGGGCGGTAGGGGTTGTAGCGATCAAGGCGAACTCCGACCGCAAAGTCGGCGGGTGCGTGGACCTGTGGCACGCACCCGCCGACCTTGCGGTCGGGGTTCGCCCGTTCCTTGTCAGTCACTCAGCCCGCCCATGAAGTCCTCGAACGTCATGCGGGCGGCGAACTCGTTGGCCATCAGTTTCTTCTGCCTGTCCGTCAGGGTGTCCAGTTCCTTCTCCTGGTCGCTCAGCTTGGTCAGGTACTTCTGGTACACCTCCGCCTTCTCCGGCGTCTCCCGCAGGTTCTTGCGGATGCGGTCCTGGTCGGCGGTGATCCGCGCCAGGTCGGCCTGCACCTGGGTCAACTCTCGCCGCACCCCGTCCCACGCCCCCTTCTTCTTCAGCGCCTCGCCCAACTGCTCCTTCAGCTTCGGGCTGGCCTCCTTCAACGAGATGAAAGACCGCATGGTGTCGTCGTTCGCGTTCGTCAGCGACAGCTCCTCCCCGAACTCCCGCTCCTCGACCACCTTGTACTCCACGTTCTGCTTGGCCGGCACCTTCGCCTCGAAGCGGAGGAGGGTGGCGGTTTCTTCCACCGGCTTCGTCGGCTCGACCAGCTTGAACCCCTGGTTCGTCCGGTTCGGGTGCTCGAT
>CAYMHO010000204.1:0-12548 GCA_964390195.1 uncultured Fimbriiglobus sp.
CGCCTTCGACCTGCGGGCGGAACCGGTGAAGGTGCGGGAGCGGTACGGCCCCGGCATCAACTCGACGTCCATGCTGCTGGCCCGCCGGTTGGTGGAGGCCGGCGTCCACTTCGTCACCGTCTTCTGGAAGGGCGACAAAGAGGTGGACAAGTTGTGCAAGAGCGGCGGCGGGTGGGACACGCACGGGAACAACTTCATCTGCCTGAAGGACCGCCTGCTGCCGGAGTTCGACCGCCCGTTCGCCGCCCTGCTGGACGACCTGCACGAGAAGGGGATGCTGGAGTCCACGCTGGTGATCGTGTCGAGCGAGATGGGGCGGAAGCCGAAGGTCGGCGACCCGCGATCGGGCGGCACGAGCGGGGCCGGGCGGGACCACTGGACGGCGTGCCAGTCGGTGCTCCTGGCCGGCGGCGGCGTCAAGGGCGGGCAGGTGTTCGGCACCACCGACAAGCGGGCCGAGTACCCGGACCAGAACCCGGTCGCCCCGGAGCACATCGCCCGCACCGTGTTCCACGCCATGGGCATCGACGACCTGCACGCCACCGACCGCGAGGGCCGCCCGTTCCACCTGATGGAAGACGGGCGGCCGCTCACCGAACTCTTCTGACCGTCAGGTGCCCAAGACCGCCCGGTCGCCTCGCCCTCCTCCGCCGGCGTCTGGGCCTCCCGACCTACTTCGCCCCCAGCACCACTGGCGTCTTCTCGACGTTCCCGGCGGCGTCTTCGGCCACCGCCTTCAGCTCGCCGGCGGCGTCCAGGGTGATCTCCCACTCGGCGAAGTTGGTGGCCGTCGCCTTCGCCTCCTGGCCGTTCACCGTCACCCGCTTCACCGCCCCGTTGTCGATGGTGCTGCCGCGGACGACCACCTTGCCGCCCTCCTTGCTCACGCGGGTGATGACCGTGGCCGGCGGCAGGTCGTCGGCAGGCTGGGGGAACTTCGGGAACGCCACGTCCTTCACTTCGGAGACGCGAGACTCGTTGCCGGTCAGGTTCTTCTCGGCGCGGAACGTGTCCGGGGCCGCCTTGTACTCGCCCGACTTGGTGCTCACCACCAGGGCGTGCCGCCCGTCCCCGAACCAGTCGTGCAGGTAAATCGGCACCCCCTTCTCGCTCTTCGGGGTCGGCCGCGGGCCGCCGCCCAGGTTCGCCACCGCCCGCTCCTTGCTCCCGTCACTCCAGTTGACCGTCTTCACGTTTCGCAGGTGCGTCACCGCGTGGCCGGTCGGGTTGTCGTCCGAGATCTGCACCAGCGGCATCCCCCCGGAGCGGCATCCGTCGAACGTCAGCCCGTCCACCGCCAGCAGGCCGTACTGCACACTCAGGTCGTCGTGCCCGCGGTTGAACGGCTCGGTGTTCGTCTGGCTGATGAGCACGCCCTTGTAGAAGTGGTTGTCGAAGTTCGGGTGGTACACCCCGTACGCCGCCTTGTGGATGTGCAGGTTCTCCACGATCAGGTTCGGCACCTGCGGGCGGAAGCCGTAGTGGACGTCCCAGATCTTCAGGTTCTTCACCACGAACGGGTGCTTCTCGTCCGGGCCGACGCGGTTCACCCCTTCGCCCAGGTTCACCCCGTACAGCCCGTGGCTGGTGTGGACTTCGTTGTCCTCGAACCGCACGAACGGCAGCGTCCGCGGGTCGGTGTCCTTGCGGGTGCCGTCCGGCTGGCGGATGGAGAAGTTGAGCTTGAGCGCGCTGCTCGGGGTGGCCTCGTACCGGAACCCGTACTGGTCGCACTCGGCGGCCACGTTGCGGGTGAAGCTGTTCAGGCTGCACGTCCACCAGAACCCGGCCCCGTCGTTGGCGTCGAACGGCAGGGCCTGCTTGGGCAGCCGCTTGCCCTTCACCACCCCCACCGCCAGGTTGCGGTCGATCACGTTGTACGTCTCGGTGCCGTCCTCCAGGAAGTACCCGTGCCCGACGCTCTTGTACCCGACGTTGTCCCGCACCACCAGGTAGTCGGTGCCGTGGACGGTCACCCAGCGGTTGTCGCTGTCCCACACCGAGCAGCCGACCACCGAACTGCCCCGCATGGTGTCGCGGCACAGGTGGAAGTGGATGGCGTACTTGCCGAGCAGGTTCTTCTTGCCCAGGTGCCGGAACTCGGCGTACCCGAGCGACCCGGCCGAGTGCTTGTGGTACATGGTGTGCCCGCGGACGCCGGCCGGGTCGGCGCTCTCCACCACCACGTTGCGGGTCAGGTTGGCCACCTCCGCCCGGTACTCGCCGTCACCCAGGTGGGCCATCGCCAGCGGCTGGTCCAGCGTGACTTTGGTGCCGTCGATCGCCTTCACCACCCGCTCCTCGACGGTCGATTCGGTCTTGCGGTCGCCGTGCGTGTTGGTGCCGGTGACGATGATCCGGTCGCCCACCTTCCAGCCCGTCACCCCTTCGGCCAGCGTCACCGCGGTGTCGCCGGGCTTGGCGGTCGCACCCAGTTTCACCCACGTGCGGTTCATCGGTGCGCCGTGCAGGTCCATCCGCCCGCCGCAGCAGACGATCGCCGGGCACGTCTCCTTGTTCATCCCGTCCACGTAATGCAGGCGGATGGTCGCGGTCTTCCCGACCGCCACCGGTGCGTCCGGCGTGCCGACGATCAGCGCGGGCAGCGGCTTCCCCTCGTCCGGCTTGACGGCGTGCCCGTCGCAGTCGAATCCCTCCTCGCTGTACTCCTCGCCCGGCTGAATCTTGATGAGGCCGACGTTCAGCAGTGTGTCCGTGTCGGTGGCGAACGCCAGCGTGCCGGCGACGTTGATCCCGCGGACGACGGCGTCGGCCTTCACGTCGTAGGTGACGGCGTGGCCGGTGCGGATCAGGACGCGGTCGCCGGCACCTGGGACGGCCTTGCCCTCCCAGGTGTCTTTGGCCGACCACTGCCCGCTCTTGGTGGACTTGATGACGACTGGTTCGGCGGCGAACACGCCGGCGGCGAACACGAGGGACACGACGAGGGCGGGGAGGCGCACGGTCGGCTCCGGGATGGGGAGGGGTGTCGCGGGTGGGATGACCCGCGACGGCGGGGAGTGGGGACGAGTATACACCACGAGGGGTTCAAGCCGACAGGCGGATCGGCTACCCCACCGCACTATCGCCCGGATGAAGTAGGATGCCGCGTGCCACCCGCGGCAGGCCTGGAGTGGAGCAACCGGCGGGGGGAGCCACGATTCACGCGAACGAGACAGCCGCGCCGCCGGCGGGTCATCTGGCTCTGTTGGTGTCGATTCGTGCAATTCGTGGTGGCCCCCTGCTCCCCGCCACTCAGCCCGGACCCCACGTCGGCTTCGCCTGCTCGCCGCTCCACTTGTCCCACAGGCCCTTCAGCTCCTTCACCTTCTCCGGCTGCTTATCGCTCAGGTCGGTCGTTTCCCCGATGTCGTCCTTCAGGTTGTAAAGGGCCGGCGGCTTCTTCACCCCGTCGATGTTGTTCACGCACAGCTTCCAGTCGCCCTTGCGGACCGCCCACTGCTCGCCGAACCGCCAGTACAGCACCTCGTGCGGCGGGGCTTTCTCTTTACCGCTCAGGTACGGCATCAGGTCCACGCCGTCGAGTTTCCACGCCGGATCGACTTTCCCGCCGGCCGCCGCGACCGCCGTCGGCAGGATGTCCAAGTTCTGGATCGGGTGGTCGAAGGTGGTGCCCGGCTTGATCTGCCCCTTCCACTGCATGCAGAACGGCACCCGCGTGCCGCCCTCGAGCGTCGTCATCTTGAACCCGCGGAGCGGGCCGTTGCCGGAGGTGGTCGATTTCGTCGGCCCACCGTTGTCGCTGAAGAAGAAAATGAGGGTGTTCTCCTCCTGGCCCATGTCCTTCACCTGCTTGAGCACCGCGCCCACCGCGTCGTCCATCGCGCTCATCATGGCGGCGAAGATCTGCCGCTTGTCCTTCAGATCCGGGAACCGCTTCAGGTACTTCTCCGGCGCTTGCAGCGGGGCGTGCTGGGCGTTGAACGGCAGGTACAGGAAGAACGGCTTGTCCTTCTGCTTGCCGATCCAGTCCACCGCGCGGGCGGCGTAGGCGTCGGTGGTGTAGAAGGCGTCGTCCTTGACCGGGGTGATCTCCTTCGACACGCGGGTGTCGATGAAGTTCGGCGGGTTCAGGAACGGGGTGTTCGCCACCGTGCCGTAGAACTCGTCGAACCCGCGGGCGGTGGCGATGAACTTCTCCCCGCCGCCCAGGTGCCACTTGCCGACGCACGCGGTGGCGTACCCGAGCGCCTTCATGCGGTCGGCCATCGTCTTCTCGTTCAACGACAGGCCGAAGCCGTTGGCTTCGCCCTTCGGCCCGCCGGCGTTGAACTCGTGGCCGAACCGCGTCGGGTAGCGGCCGGTCAGCAGCCCGGCCCGGCACGGGCTGCAGTACGTCGCGGCCACGTATCCACTGGTGAACCGCACCCCGTTCTTGGCGATCGAGTCGATGTTCGGCGTGGGGATCTCTTTGTTCCCCTGGAAGCCGTACTCGCCGTACCCCACGTCGTCGGACAGGAACACGATCACGTTCGGCTTCTTCGCGTCGGCGGCGGGCACCGCCCCGGCGAGCAGTGCCAGCAGTGCCACGGGCGTGAGCAGTCGTGTCATGGGAGAGCCTTCCTCCATTTGAGGGCGAACGCGGTGAAGGGCTTGACCACTTCCGGGTGGTCGGCGGCGACGTTCTTCTCCTCCTTCGGGTCGGCGAGCAGGTCGTACAGCTCCGTGCCGGTGCCGTCGGCGTTCACCAGCAGCTTCCACTTGCCGTCCCGCATGGCCACGTTCGGGCTGCGGTGCTTGGCGGCTTGCGGGTAGGCGAACGAGGTGTCGTTCCGCCCGTACTCCCACAGCAGCGGCACGCCGCGGGTCGGCGTCTCGCCGCGGACCGCTCTGGTCATGTCCTCGCCGTCGGGTTCGTAGTCCTTCGGCAGCTTCGCCCCGCAGACGTTGGCCAGGGTGGGGAAGAAGTCCACCGACGCGATGACCGTCTTCTCGTTCACGACCCCTCCCTTCACCTTCGCCGGCCACCAGGCCACGAACGGCACGCGGATGCCGCCCTCGTACAGGCTCAGCTTCTGTCCCCGCAGCCCGCCCACCCGCTCCCGCTCGAACGGCGGGGACGCGCCGTTGTCGCCGAGGAACAGCACCAGCGTGTTCGTGTCCTTCAACCCGTCCAGCAGCCGGCCGATCTGCTCGTCCAGCGCCACCAGCACCGCCTTGTATTTGATCTGCCGGTCGGCTTTGGCGTCCGCCGCCTTCTCTTGAGCCTCCGACGGCACGAACGGGGTGTGCGTGTCGTCCAGCCACAGGTTGACGAAGCACGGCTTGCCCTTGTTCGCCTTCAGGAAGTCGAGGGTCTGATCGACCATCCACTTGCTCCGCTCGTGCCGCGGCACCTGCTGCGGTTCGAGCTTGTCCTGCGGCCCCCAGGGGGTGGTCTTCAGGCCGAGCGGGGCAGCCGGCTCCGGGCTTTCGTAGGTGCCGAGTCCGAGGTCGTAGCCGTACTCCTTGAACTTCGGCGCGTCGGTCACGTCCCGCCCGCCGCCCAGGTGCCACTTGCCAATGTGGGCGGTGGCATACCCGGCCTCCTTCAACACGCGGGGGAGGCTCGGGGCCTTCGGGTCGAGGAAGTCGGCCATCTCGCACGCCTTGTTGCCGGCCTTCGTTTGCAGGTAGCTGGTGATCTTGTGCCGGGCGGGGAACTGGCCGGTGATGATGCCGCACCGCGACGGCGAGCAGATGGACGCCGCGACGTACCCCTGCGTGAACCGCACGCCCTCCTTGGCGAGCCGGTCCATGTTCGGCGTCTTCGCCATCGTGTTGCCGTAGCACGCCGGGTCTGCGTAGCCGAAGTCATCGACGAGAACGACGATCACGTTCGGCTTGTCGGCGGCGACGGCGGGTGCCACCGCGAGCAAGGCGGCGAGTAGTGCGTAGCGTGTCACTTCTTGTTCTCCGTCGGCATCGGGGCGTTCACCGCCTTCCGCCACGCCACCAGTTTGCCGTGCAACTCCTTCACCTTCTCCGGCTGCTTGGCGGCCAGGTCGGTCTTCTGCGACACGTCGTCCTTCAGGTTGTACAGTTCCTTTTTCCCGTCCTCGAAGAACTCGATCAGCTTCCAGTCGCCACTGCGAATCGCCCCGGCCGGGGTGGTCCGCCACGACCCCTTGCCCGCCCCCAAGTAGCCGGGGAAGTGCCAGAACAGGTCTCGCTCCGGCGCCTTCTTCCCGCCGCTCTTGAGGCACTCGACCAGGCTCACCCCGTCGAGCGGCTGCTTGTCCGGGGCCTTGCCGCCGCCCAGTTCGAGGAGCGTCGGCATCACGTCCACGCTGATGACCGGTGTGTCGGTGGTGCCGGTGGGGATCTTCCCCGGCCAGCGGGCGATCCACGCCACCCGCACGCCCCCTTCGTACAGGCACCCCTTGCCCGACCGCAGCGGGGCGTTGTCGGTGATGTCGCCCCCCTGCTTGACCCCCTCGCGGACGTACCCCCCCACCCCGCCGTTGTCGCTGGTGAAGACGACCAGCGTGTTCTCGCTCAGCTTCAACTCCTCCAGCTTGGCCACCACCCGCCCGACGCTCTCGTCCACGCTGGCGATCATGGCCGCGTAAGTCGGGTCCTTGTGCCCGCCGGCGGCCGGCTGGCCCTTGAACTTCTCGATCAGGTCGGGTTTGGCCTCGTGCGGCGAGTGGACGCCGAAGTGGTGCAGGCAGAGGAAGAACGGCTTGTCCCTGTTCGACTCGATGAACCCGACCGCCTTGTCGGTCAGGAAGTCGGCCAGGTACGTCCCTTTCGGGTAATCCACCTTCGGCTGCGTCACGAAGTCGAAGTGCTTGCCCATGCTCGTGATGGCGTCGCCGAACCCGCGTTTTGACGGGTGGTACTTGTCGTCCTGGCCGAGGTGCCACTTGCCATACAGGGCGGTGGTGTACCCGGCGGCGGTCATCACGTCCCCGAGGGTCTTGCGGTCGAGGGGGAGTTTTTGAACGTTGTCCACCGGCTTGAGCGGGCGGGTCTGCCAGTCGAAGCGGTCGATGGCCCCGACGGTGTACACGCCGGTGCGGGGGCCGTACTGCCCGCTCATGAGGGCCGCCCGCGTCGGCTGGCAGTTCGGCCCGCAGGTGTACCCGTTGGTGAACCGCAGCCCGCCGGCGGCCAGTTTGTCGATGTGCGGCGTCTTGTAGTACTTCGACCCCTGGCAGCCGAGGTCGGTCCAGCCCAGGTCGTCGGCCAGGATGAACACCACGTTCGGCTTCCTGTCGTCGGCCGCCGCCACGGCAGCGGACAACCCCACGGCCAGGACACACCACCAGCGGGACATGAGTCGTCTCCGGGAGAGGTCGGGAACGGTCAGCGCTTCTCCAGCTTCGCCGTGTCGTCCGGCTTGAGCGTGCCACTCCCCTTCAGGTAGCCCTGTTTGACCAGCCATTCGTCCGCGGCGGCGGTGGTCGATTCGATCCACGGGGAGCGGTTGAAGAACCCGTGCGGCTGCTTCGCGGCGGTGAACAGCTCCACCGACACGCCCAACTCCTTCGCCGCCTTCGCGAACTCCTCACCCTGCCCGAGCATGGCGTCGGCGTCGCCGAACACGACCCACGTCGGCGGGGCCTTCTTGGTCAGGAACTTGGTCGGCGAAATCTTCGCGGCGATGTCGGTCCCCTTCGCGTCCTTGATCTCGCGGGGCAGGTTGAGCGCCGGGTTGAACAGCAGCAGCGCCGCCGGCACGCACGACGTGTCCTTCGGGTCGTCGGGCGAGTCGAACCCGTCCACCAGGGCGGTACACGCGGCGATGTGACCGCCGGCCGACCCGCCCGAGGCGATGACCCTGTCCGCGTCCACGCCCAGCTTGCCGGCGTTCGCCCGCACCCAGCGGACGGCCGACTTCGCGTCCTCGACGCACTTGTCCGGTGTCGTCTTGTGCTTCGACTCGATGCGGTAGTCGGCGGAGAGGGCCACCAGCCCGCGGGTGGCGAAATACTCCGCCTGCGGCACGAACTGGGTGTACGCCCCGTTCTTCCACCCGCCGCCGAAGAAGAACACGATCACCGGCCTCTGGTCGGTCGCCTTCCAGTCGGCCGGGAAGAAGCCGTGCAGGGTGAGTTCGCCCTCCGGCGTCTTCTTGTACACGTGGTCGGCGGTGGTCACCTTCGCGTCGGTCAGCTTCACCGACCCCTTCTTATCCTGAGCGGCGGCAGGGAGGGCGAACAACGCCACCAGCCCGAGAGTGAGTGCGTGCTTCATCGGAAACCCCTGGGGGGGAGAATTATTTCGGTCTCGCGGCGAGGGCGGCCTCGAAGGCTTTGGTTTGCGGGTCGTCGGTCGCCTTCATGTGAGCGAGCAGCTTGGCGGACAGGTTGGCGAACACCCTCGCGTACTCCTTGCGGTCGAGTATGTTCACCCGCTCGTCCGGGTCGGTGGTCAAGTCGTAGAGCGCCAACTTTTCGCCCTCCACCAGTTGCTTCACCCGCTTCTTGACACCTTCGTCGGTCGAAGCGTTCATGGCGGCGAAGCTCAGCCCGCTCATCGCCTCCACCCGGAACGGCGTGCCCTCGCCCACCCAGGCGTGGAACTGGAGCGAGTGCGTTTTCGTGCGGACGCACCGCTGCGGGAACGCCTTCCCGCTGCTGACGGTGTTCACGTGCGTGACGACGAAGTCGCGGTCGGGCTGCGTCTCGCCGTCCAGCAGCGGCACCCACGAGCGGCCGTCCATCCCCTTCGGGGCGTCCACCTTCAGCAGTTCCAGCAGCGACGGCATCACGTCCACGCTGCTCACGAACTCGGTCAGTTCCTTCGGCTTCTCCGTGCCGGGAATGCGAACCAGCACCGGCGACCAGGTGCCGTTGCGGTACACGGTCGCCTTGCTGAACGGGAACGACATGCCGTGGTCCGACCAGAAGACGACGAGCGTGTCGTCCAGCCGGCCGGCCGCTTTCAACTCGTCCAGGATCGCGCCGAACGACACGTCGAACCGCTTGATGCTGCTGTAGTACTGGGCCACCTCCTCCCGCACCTTCGGCAGGTCTTCGAGGAAACCGGGCACCGTCACGTCCTTCGCCGTCAGCGGGGTGATGCCGTCGGTCGAGCCGTCGCCCTTGGCGTTGTTCGCCCCCGCCCCGAAGAACGGCCGGTGCGGGTCGGTGATGTTTGCGTTCAGGAAGAACGGCTTCTTCGCCTCGCCGGCTTTCGCCAACGCCTCCTTCACCGCCGCCCGCATCTTCGCCGGGTCTTTGCCGATGCCGCCCTGCCGCTTGTCGTCCCACGGGAACTTGTCGGCCGGAGCCATGTGCACGACCTTCTCGATGGCGGCGGTGTGGTACCCCGCGGCCTTCAGCACCTCGACCAGCGTGGGCACGTCCTTGTTGATCGGGTTGAACCCGAGTGCCCCGGAGCGGTGCGGCACCCGGCCCGTGAGCAAGGCCTCCCGCCCCGGCTGGCAGATGGGGCAGGTGTTGTGGTTGTTCACGAGCCGGTGGGCCGACTTGGCGAAGGCGTCCAGATTGGGCGTCAGGTTCAGCTTGTTGCCCAGCCACCCGGCCGAGTCGGCGTTCATGTCGTCGGCGGTGACGAGCAGGACGTTCCACCGCTTCGGCGGGTCGGCCGCCGGCAGTGCGGTCGCCACACCCAGAGCGACGACGAGGGAGAGGGTTCGCGCCGTCATTTCTTGCCCTCCGGGTATGGCAACACCTGGCACCGCTTCGCCCACGCCTCCCACTTCCGGCTCAGGTCCTTCACCTTGTCCGGGTGCTTCTTGGCCAGGTCGGTCAGTTCCACCGGGTCGGCGGCGAGGTCGTACAGTTCCCATTCAACCCCGGCTTTGGCCACGAGTTTCCAATCACCCACGCGGATCGCCCGGTTCTTTTCGTGCTCCCACGCGAGCAGTTCTCGCGCCAGCGGCTTGCCGGCGAACGCCGGACGCAGGCTCGTGCCCTCCACCGGGGTGACGGTCGTTCCGTCCCGCTTCGGCGGGTACTTCGCCCCGCACACGTCCACGCACGTGGCCATCACGTCGATCAGGTGTCCCGGCTGGTCACGCCACTCGCCCTTTGTGGAGATGCCCTTCGGCCAGTGGGCGATGAACGGGGTGCGGATGCCGCCCTCGTGGCAGTAGTGCTTGTACAGGCGGAAGGGGGTGCTGCCGGCGTTCGCCCACCCGCTGCCGTAACTGTGGTACGTCTTCGCGCCACCCATCGTGTTCAGTTCGTCACCTTTGAACAGCGTGTTCTTCGGCCCGCTGCTCTCGTCGAACCCGAACGGGTCCCACTCGGCGCACGCCCCGTTGTCGCTCAGGAACAGGATGAGCGTGTCGTCCAGTTCGCCGTTCGTCGTCAGGTCGTCGATCACCCGCCCGATGTTCCGGTCCATGCACGTCACCATCGCGGCGAACACGGCCATCCGGCGGGCGAGGTCGGCCCGGCGGTCGGCGTCGAGCGTCTCCCACGCCGGGTTCGTCCCCTGCCGGTCGATGCCGGCCCGCGCCTTGTACTCGCTGAGCGGGGAGAGCGGCGTCCCCTTCGGGAACAGGCCGAGTTCGAGTTGCTTCTTGTGCCGCCCTTCGCGGATCGCGTCCCACCCGTTGGTGTAGGTGTCGGCGTACTTCTTGATGTCGTCCGGCTTGGCGTGCAGGGGGAAGTGCGGGGCGTTGAACGCCAGATACTGGAAGAACGGTTTCTTCTGCTTGCGGGCCTCGGCGAGGAAGTCGAGGCTGTAGTCGCCGAACACGTCCGTGCTGTAGAACCCGTCCTTCGGGTACACCCGCTTCGTCCGGTCGGCCGGCAGGCGGGTGTAGAACGGGTCCTCCTGGAAGCACGAGTTGAACCCGCCGACCATGCCGTAGAACTCGTCGAACCCGCGGTCGGTCGGCCGCGGCGTCTTCGGCCCGGCGCTCAGGTGCCACTTGCCCACCATGCTGGTGTGGTACCCCGCGGCCTTCAGCACCTCGGCGATGGTGACCGTGTTCGGCTGGGGGAAGCCGCGGTAGCCCGGCGTGTCGGTCTGGTTGTTCATGTTGCCGACGCCCGCCTGGTGCGGGTAGAGGCCGGTGAGCAGGCTGGCCCGGCTGGGGCAACACCGCGTGCCGTTGTAGAACTGGCGGAACCGCAGGCCGCTCTTGGCCAGCTTGTCCAGGGTCGGGGTGTCGATCTCACCGCCGTAGCAGCCGAGGTCGGAGTACCCCAGGTCGTCGGCCAGGACGAGCAGCACGTTCGGCCGGGGCGGGTCGGCGGCGGAGGCCGTCCCGAACACGGCCGTGACCAGGACGGCGAGTGCGGCGGACGATCGCATGGGGGTGGTTCGTGCGTGAGTGTGCCGCAGACAGTACCCCGCCGTCGCAGGCCCCTTCAACCGAAAAGTGTGCCGCCGCGACTGAATCCGGCGGTATGCGGTCGGCCGACGGGCCAGCCGACGAACAGAACACCCCGCTGACGACGATGTTGCCGCTCGAGAACGGGCTGGCCGCCCCGCCGTCGAGCGACAGGGTGGTGAACCCGGCCAGGTACCGCACCCCGTCCGGCATCAGGTCGGGCACGTTCAACCGGTCGAACGCGAAGGAGTCGCTGATCCGGAAATCGATGGTGGACTCGAGGACCGAGTTCTGCGCGGGGCTGCCGCCCACCACCGTCACCCCCTTCTGGGTGGCCACCGACTTGGCCGTGAGCACGTCCTGCGGGTTACCGGCGGATGAACCCGTGTGGCCGATCGGCGGGGGGCAGACGAACCTGATGGTGAAGAAGGACTTGATCGAGGCGGGAATCCCGGTGGTCGTGGCGGGGCAGACCTACGACTTCCACTCGCTCCGCGGTCAGTACGCCACGCGACTGGCAAAGGCGGGGGTGGGGCTGGCTGCCGCCCAGAAACTGTTGCGGCACTGCACGCCGACGCTGACGGCGAACGTGTACACGCACTTGGGGTTGGTGGACTCGGGGAAGGAGGTGGAGAAACTGGGGTAGTGCTGGGGAGGCTTGGAAAGTGACGAAACCCTGGGGATGGCCCCAGGGTCTCGCTGTTTGCGGAGGCGGAGGGATTTGAACCCCCGATACCTTTCGGTATATCCGCTTTCGAGGCGGACGCGATCAGCCACTCTGCCACGCCTCCTAATCTCTGATGATTCTAACTCACCTCTTTTCGGCTGGCAAGTCGGTCCTGGCCGGCCGCGGAACCCCGCGACTTGCCAGCAAGTGGCTTTGACTTGCCAGCCGCTTGCCAGTCCGGTGTCTCTGCTTGTCTTTTTGTGTCCGCTCGTGTCTTTGTCGGAGCTTGCGGAAAGGCATTCGGGAAGGGCTTTTGGGCGTTCGGGCGTGTTTTGCGGTGGTCTGCTTTACTGGTTTCGAGACCGACGCATTCGACCACTCTGCCACCTCTCCGGGTGGTGTCGCTCCGTCAATATAGTGCCGTGCGGCGTGGCGTGAAGGCTGGTCAGCTTACGCTCAGCGACTTGCCGTTGTCGGCCGCGGACAGCTTGAGCAGGAACGGGGCGGCCTTCTCCGCCCACACCTCCGCCTTCGGGTACGCGCTCGCCCCGTCGCTCCACGCCTGCCGCAGCATGTCGGTGTCGATCACGCCGGGGTTGAGCGGCACCGCCGCCATCCCCC
>CAYMHO010000205.1:0-372 GCA_964390195.1 uncultured Fimbriiglobus sp.
GCGTTGGCGGCGGCGATCTGCCCGTACACGAACGGGTCGTCCACCACCGGCGGGAAGAAGTCGAGCGTTTGAACCAGAGCGATTTCGGGCGTGAGTCTGTACACCCCGGCGTCGTCGTGCGTCTCGGTGCCGACGAGCAGGTTCGGGTCGCGGGTGGTGGGGAGGAAGCTCAGGACCTGAGCGATGCCGCCGGCGGCAAGTTTCCCCGCTCACCCGGCGCACGACGCGTAGTTGGTCAGCCGCATCTCGCGGGAGGGGGTCATCGGAATGCCTCAGGCGAGCGGCCCGCGTGAGCGGGCTGGATCCCAAAAAACAACCCCCCCCCCCGGGCCGCGCGCCCGGGTAGGGGGTTAGGCCGCACCCCATTTGCCC
>CAYMHO010000205.1:382-12522 GCA_964390195.1 uncultured Fimbriiglobus sp.
GGTCCCGAAGAACCAGCCCGCTCGCGCGGGCCGCTCGCCGGTTTCGTGGTTACGCCGTCACCAGTTTGCCCAGCGCCTCGACCATGTCCTCGTCGTTCGGGAACTGGCCGGTCTTCAGTTTCGAGTACACCAGCTTGCCGTCCGCCACCAGTTCGAAGCACCCGCCCTTCGACGGGATGAGCTTGAAGTCCTTGATCCGGTCGCCGTGGGCTTCCACCAGCGTGTCCCTCAGACCGAGGGCCTTGCTGTAATAGCCTCACATGGTGCAGTATTCGAGCGTCACGTTCATGACTCACCTCCGGGGTCCGCGGCCGACCGCCCGAACCGGGCTGACGGTCCACACGGGGGAATTGTAGGCGGGGCGGCGGGGCGGAAACGACCGCGGGCGGGTGAGGAGTTCTCACCCGCCCGCCGCGTGACCAGTTTCGGCCTCACTGGGTGCCGCCCATCGGCGGGCCGGGGGGTCCCGGCGGCACCGGGCCGCCCGGCCCGGCGGGGGCCGGCGGCGCCTTCTCGGCCGGCGGCAGCGGGGCGATCTTCTTCGGCTGCGGCTTGTTCGGCATGGCCGTCTGGCCGCCGTAGTCAACGAAGAACTCCCACCCCATCAGCCCGACGCCGACGACGATGGCGAGGGCGGTGAGGAGGATGATCTTGTCGTACCCGCGGCTGCGGAGCGGCTTGGCGTCGGCGTAGGTGGTGGCCATCGGGGCGGTCCCGTGGGTCAACGTGCGGGGTTACTGACCGGGGGCGATCGGGCCGGGGCCGGGGGCCGGGCCGGGCCTCGGGGCGGCGGCGCCGCCCTGCAGGCCGGCCAGGTTGAGCGAGTACGTCGGCGGGTTCTTGCCCTTGCCGGCGTCGAAGTCCAGATAGAAGAAGACGGCCGCGGCGATGAGGACGACGAGGGTGATGCTGCTCAGCCCGACGTAGATGTCGAGCTTCGGTTTGGACGCCTCCTCGGGCGAGTACTCCGCCTCCTCCTCGTAGTCGTCCTCGAAATCGACCGCCTTCTTCGCCTTCTTCTTCGACGGCTTCTCGTCGCCCTTCTTCTTCTTCTTGGCCATGTGGCGGACCTCGCACGAGTCGCTGTAGCCGGCCTCTGTGAGGCCGGAGGGTATGTCGTCGCCCGGCCTCACAGAGGCCGGCCACAGAAGCGGTCGCGGGCTCAGTTCGACGAGACGGTGTCGCCCTTCTTCGGGATGTACTCGCCGGCCAGCTTCTGCCCGGCCGCCGGGGTGAACACGCCGGACGAGATCTGGGCGTTCGAGGCGTCGATGACCGTCACCGTGCCGATGTAGTACGGGGCGGTGGTGCGGGTGACGACGTACCGCTTGCCCGCCTTCACCCCGGCGTTCGACCCGCCGGTGAAGGTGATGATGTCGAGCGACTTGCCGTCCTTGCCCACCTGCAGGACGTCCCCGCGGAAGGCGGCGTCCGGCTCGGCCGCCCCGCCGCGGCTGGCCTCGGCCAGGGAGCGGGCCTTCTCGACAGAATCCTCCAGCGCCTTCTGGGTGACGCCCAGGGCGATGGCGTTGTCGTTCGCCTTCCGCTCGGCCTCCTGCTGGAGGAGTACCGCCTTGTCGCGGGAGGTGGTGAGCAGGGTCACCTGGTTGGTGAGGGTGTCGGCCTGGTTCTGTAGGGTGTTATTCTCCGCCTGGTACTTGTCCAACACCGGCTGCAGTTTGCCCGTCTGGCTGGCCACCTTTTCGGTGGCGTCCTTCAGCTTCTTGTACTCGTTCTCGAAGTTGTCCCGCTCGCGGCGGAGGGCGGCCACCGCCTGCTGGTCGGCCACCCGCCCGGCCTCGGACGTCTTCCGCTCCTCCAGCACCTGGCGGGTCAGTTCGTCCGCCTTCTTCTGCGCCTGGTCGGCGTCCTGCTGCGCCTTCACGGCGGTCGTCTTCCAGTCCGAGCGGGTGGCGAACAGGACGACGGTGAACCCGAGCCACACGAGGGCGCCGAGGAAGACGAACACCGAGAGCAGCTTGCCGAGCGCGTTCATGGGGTCAACTCCTGGGCCGTCGGCGGGTGGTTTTGGTCGCTCTGTTGTAGCCGAGGACTGTCACCCCGGTCGGACCGGCCTCACAGAGGCCGGCTACAACCTGTCGGTCCTACTTGTTCGGGGGGGTGAGGGTGAAGGCGGCCGGGCCGGCCGGGGCGGGCACCGCCGGCGGGGACACCGCGCCCACTTTCGACCCCTTCAGGTCGTCCAGGCGGAGGAGCAGTTGGTTGCGGCGGCGCTGCAAAGACCCGCCGCGGTTCTCCCAGTTCACCCGCAGGTCGACCAGCACCGGGTACTCGGCCTCGTGCCGCTTGGCCACCTCCTGCAACCACGCGTACCGGGCGTCCAGGGCGGTGACGTCGGCGTTCAGGGCGGCGAGCGTGTTGACCGCCTTCTCGATGGCGTCGATGTGCGCCGAGGCGGCGTTCTGCTCGTCCAGCAGGCTCTTCCGCATCTGGTCGACGCCGGCGAGCGGCTTGCCGTCGAGCCCCTTGATTACCCGCTTCGGGTCGTCGTTCCAGTCGATCCGCCCGACCCGCTCGAAGCTGCTCGGGTTGTCTTTGGCGCCGCCCTGCGGGGTGACGTAGATGTCGTAAAAGACGCCGTCGTCGGCCTGCTTCAGGCGGCGGGCGATCTGATCCCGCAGGGTGTACAGGCGGGCCTCGGCGTCGGCCACGTCCTTGAGCGCCGGGGCGTACCCCCGCTGCACGTCCTTCGCCTTCGCGTCCCACGCCTTCACCTCGTCCACCCACTTCTCGCCGGACACCGGGTTGACGGCGTCCACGGCGTCCACGCGGGTGGTGAACGCGGCCACCGACCACGCCAGCACGGCCACCGCCGCGAAGGCGTTCAGCAGCACCAGGAACTTGCCTACGTAGGTGAGCATCGGCGGCCTCGTGCGGCGTACCCTGTAGCCGGCCTCTGCGAGGCCGGGGTTGAACCGGCCTCGCAGAGGCCGGCTACAGTGCGGTTCACTTCCCGGCTTTCTGCTTCTCGGCTTTGAACACCTGATCTTCGAGCAGGAACAGTTCGTCGAACCGGGCGCCGACGAGCAGTTGCAGGTCGTGGATCTCCTTCTCCAGTTCGGCCTGCGTGGCCGCCGCCGCCTTCACCCGCTTGTCCAGGTCGTCGGTCCGCCCCTGGGCGTCGTCCCGGTGCTTGGTGCGGACCTGCACCTGCCCCGCGCTCTGTTTCTCCTGGGCGGCGAACGACCGGGTCAATTCGGCCTGCCGCTGGAGCATGAAGTCCAGGTCCTGCGAGGTGGTCAGCTTCTGCTTGTACACGGCGGTGAAGCTGTTCAGCTCGCTCTCCCCCTGCCGCTCGTACCGGGCGGGCATGGAGATGAGCCGGCCGATGCGGTCGCCGATGGCCGCGTGGTAGTCCTTCAGCCCGACCAGCAGGGCGGTCCGCGTCTGCCCGCCGGCGGACGGGTCGAGGACGGCCATGGTGCCGGCCAAACGGCGGCGGCGGTCGGCTTCGGACAGGGACGCCGACTTGCCGGCGACCGCCTTCCAGTAGGCCCGCTCGGCGGCCACGTAGGCGGCCTGCTTGTCCCCCTGGCCGGGGGCCTTACCGGCCCGCATGAACTCGTCCAGGGCGGCGTCGCGGGCGGCCTTGGCGGCCCGCTTCTCCTCGGCGTACTTGCCGTTCGCCTCGGGGCTGGCCTTGGCGATGGCCAGGTCGAACTTGGCGTCCAGGGCGGCGCGGGCGAGGGCGAGCAGGTCGGCCGGGGGCATCGGGGCCGGGTTCACGTTCTGCGGCTTCTGCGCCTCGAACAGCCACTCGCGGTAGATGAGCCGCTCCTCCACGTCGTCGGCCAGCAGCAGCAGCGGGCCGGGCGAGACCGTCCCACCGGTGCCGAGCACCAGGTACTGAATCTTGGCCACGTCGGTCGTCTGCTTGGCCAGCACCCCCTCCACCACCTTCTTCATCTCTTCCACCTCGGCCACCACCGACAGGGTTGGTGTCGCCGGGATGTTGGAGAAGTCGCCCCCGCGGGTGGCCCCGCCGAAGTGCTCGGTCAGCACCTTCAGCCGCACCTCACGGCCGCCCACTTTCACGTTGTCTTCGGCCTTCAGGCCGTCCAGCTTGACCGGCGGGGTGGCCGGGTCGTTCGGCACCCCGTAAAGGGCCAGTTCGTGCTTGAACACGGCCAGGTTCTGGTCGTGCCGCCGCGTCCACGACTGGGTGGCCAGGAAGGCCACACCGCCGGCCGCGAGCAGGTTGATGAACAGCAGGACGATGCCCAAAGGTTTCATGGCGGGGTCGTGGCCTCGGGCTGTTCGGGTCGGGGGCGAGCCGAGCGAGTCTTGAGTCCGATTCTGACGGATGAACCCGACCGTGACAAGCGCACGATTCGGGTAAACCGCGGGGGTTCGGCCGACCGGGATGGCGCAAGCGGTAAGGCCCGATCGACCATCAGGCACTATACACCAACGCCCGCCGGCCTGGGCGCGTTGGAACGATTTTTGCGCGGGCGGATCGGGGCGAACCCGGCCCGCGAGGGCCGCGGGTGGCGTGTTCTGGCACCTCCTGCCCCACCCCCGGCCGTGCGGCCGGGGGTCGCCCGGACCGCCTCACTTCTTCCCCATCGCCCGCTTCTTAGCGAAGAACGCCGACAACACCCCGGCGCACCGCTCGGCCAGCACCCCGCCGACCACCTGACAGCGGTGGTTCAGCCGCGGGTCGTTCGTGATCTGGTACAGCGTGTGGCAGGCACCCGCTTTCGGGTCGGTGCAGCCGTACACGACAATCGGGACCCTCGCTTGAACGATCGCCCCGGCACACATGGGGCACGGTTCGAGCGTCACGTACAAGACGCACTGGTCCAGCCGCCAGCTCCGCCGGGCGGCCGCCGCCTGGGTGATGGCGATGATCTCGGCGTGCCCGGTCGGGTCGTGCAGTTGCTCCTTCTGGTTGTGCGCCGCGGCGATCAGTTGCCCGGACTGCAAATCGAGGATGACGGCCCCGATCGGCACCTCGTCTTCCGCCTCGGCCGCCGCCGCCTCCTCCAGCGCCATCTCCATGTGCATCTGGTGGAACGGGTGGGCCGGGTCGGTGAACGGCAGCAGGTCGAGCATGGCCATATGTTAGGTGAACCGGCGGTGTGCGCCGCCTGGGTGAGCACAACCCAGTCGGCTCACGCCGCCGGTTCACCAGGAGAAGCAGCGATGTCCCATTCCGGCAAGCGGGTCGCCGTGCTGGTGGAGCAGAAGTACGAGGAACTCGAACTGTGGTACCCGGTGTACCGCTTCCGCGAGGCGGGGGCGGCGGTGACGCTCGTCGGCCCGGAGGGCGGCAAGACGTACCCGAGCAAACTGGGCTACCCGGCGACGGCGGACAAAGCGGCGGCCGACGTGACAGCTTCCGACTTCGACGCGATCATCATTCCGGGCGGGTTCTGTCCGGACTACCTGCGTCGGAGTCAGGCCGTGTTGAAGTTGGTAAAGGACGCCCACGCGGCGGGCAAGATCCTGGCCGCCATCTGCCACGGGCCGTGGGTGTTGTGCAGCACGGACGCCCTGCGGAACGGGCGGAAGGCGACCGGCTTCTTCGCCATCAAGGACGACATGACGAACGCCGGGGCGAGCTGGGTCGATGCCGAGGTGGTGGTGGACGGGCACGTGGTGACCAGCCGCACCCCGGCCGACCTGCCGGCGTTCACCGCGGCCGTCCTCAAACTGCTGGCGTGAGTCAGAACAGGTCGGCCGGGTCGGCCGTCTTCACCTTCCGCACGGCGAGCAGGCCGCTCACCACGCACATGCCGACGGCCAGCCCGAGGACGGTGCCGGCCCGCTGCCACGTCATGCCGATGGGCAGCGAGGCCGCCGATTTAGCCACCTCGTACAGCCCGAGCGAGCCGACCAGCCCGATGGCGTACCCGGCCAGGCTGAGGTACACCGCCTGCCACACCACCACCCGGAACAGGTAGCCGAACTGGTACCCCATCGCCTTCAGGGTGGCGTACTCGGGCAGGTGCTTCTTGATGTCGGCCACCATCATCTGGTAGATGAAGATGCCGCCGACGGTGACGGCCAGCAGCACGCCGAAGTAGAAGAACTGGCCCAGCGCGGTGCGGTTCACCCAGTAGTCCCGCTCGTACCGCTCGATCTCGGCCCGCGTGAACACCTTCACCCGGTCGTTTTTCAGCCTCTCCGAAATGGCCCGCTTCAGCTCGTCCTGGCTCTTACCGTCGGTCGCCGTCACCAGCCCGAACGACGCGTCGTTCGGGTCGGTGTGCATGCGGTCGATGAACGTCTGCTCGTTGGTGAGCAACAGGCCGGTGTAGCTGAACCCGGTGCCGGCCCGGAAGTACCCCGCGAGGGTGACGTTCGTCCCGTTCAACTCGGCGCGGGTGCCGGGGGGCATGGTCGCTTTCGTGCCGAAGTCCGGGCGGGATCGCTCGTCGAACAGCACCTCGTCCAACCGCCCGAGGGCGGCCTGCTTGCCCGCCTGTTCGTCCGGGGTGGCGAAGATGCCGCCCCGACCCGGCGGCAGGAACACCTCGTCCAGGTCGCCGGGGGCGACGCCGACGACGGTGATCGCCCACCGGCGTTTGCCTTTCTTCGGGTCGTCGGTCGGGTTCTTCCAGTAGGCGGTGCCGATGCTCACCGGCCGCACGTCGCCCACCCCTTGCGCCCGTTCCAGCGTGTACCGCGACACCCGCCCCGGCCGGCTCAGGTCGATGTACTCGCCGCTGGTGATGAGCACGTCGAACCGCATCTTGCCGTACAGCAGGGTGGCGGTGTTCTCGACCGACCCGAGGAAACCGAGTTGCATGAACATGAGCACCACGGCGAACGCGGTGCCGACCACCGACACGGCCGTGCGGCCGGGCTGGTGCAGGAGGGAGGCGAGGGCGAGCCGACTCGGAGTCATCAGTGCTTAGTCCTTGGTCCTTAGTTCAGAGTTCGCAACCGCACTTGGTCACTCCACAACGAACCTGGGCTGGTGAGGACTAAGCACTGAGGACGAAGGACTAGGAACCTGCGACCGCAATCACCTGTCGGAGCTGAAGAGACGAACACGGACCTGTAACCCGATGTAGTCCTTCGCCACGGCGGCGCTCGACCCGTCCAGTTCCACCTCGACTTCCACGACCCGGCGGTCGGCGTCCTCCCGCGGACCGAGAGGGGTGAGCACGTTCTTCGCCACCACCGTCGCCACCTTCGACGGGTCCCGCACCACCCCGGTCAGCTTCTTCCCGTCGCCCAGCACCCGCATGTCCACCTCGGCCTTCACCGGCTTGCCGCTGCTCAGCCAGCCACGCACCTTGCCCACGTCGGTCTCGTACACCTCGGCGATGACCACCATGCTGTCGGTGTTGGCCATCTGCAACACCGGCTGGGTGGTGACGGTGTCGCCCGGCCTGGCCAGGGTCCGCACCACCCGCCCGCCGATCGGGGCGAGCAGGCGGCCGCTGTCCAACTTCTGCTTCGCCGCTTCCAGGTTGGCTTCGAGGGTGGTGAGCGGCACCTGGGCGAGTGCCCGCTGGGTCTCGGCGTCCACCGTCGCCTTTTTGGCCGTGATCGATTTCTCGCCCTCCTCCTTCACCACCCGGATCTTCTCCTTCTGGGCGAGGGTCGCCTGCCGCTCGGCGTCGGCCTGGGCGAGCAGGGCGGTCACTTCTTCCTCCTCCTGGGCGGACACCTTCACCCCGGCCTCCTTGGCCGACTTCAGTCGCCGTTGGGTGGCTGCCGCCCGCTCCCGCTGGGCGTCCACCGCCTTCACCTTCGCGTCCAGGGCGTTGGCGTCTTGCTCGGCCGACACCACCGCCTGCCGGGCCTCGGCGTCGATGTCCTCCAGCTTCGCCTTCTTGCTCGCCTCGATGGCCGCCCGCAGCGCCTTCGCCTCCGTGATCTGGGCTTCGAGCGCCTTCACCTGGCTGTCTCGCTCGGCCTCGCCCGAAAGGGTGGCCAGCTTGGTGCGGGCGGTCACCGGCTTGTCGAGTGCGGATTCGAACCTGACGACGCGGTCGCCGGGCGGGCCGAACACGGCGATCAGCCCGCCGGCCGGTTGCACCCGCCCGAGGGCGGACACGTCGCCGGCGGCGGACGTGTCGGTGCCCCCGCCAGTGGTGGTGCCGCCGGGGGCGGTGGCGGGCGGCTTCGGGGCGAACAGGAGGAAGGCCACCCCCGCCGCCAGCGTCGCGTTCAGCACCAGGCTGAGGATCAGGCCGAGGGAGATTTTGCCGGGTCGCGGCTAACCGGACTAGTGGTTGGGGGTGAGGTCTTCCCTCTTCACCTCCCCCATTCCTCCGTGGCAGGGTATCGTAAACACGTCGCGTGCCACAATCCCGATCCGCCGCCGGTGGAGTATGCGAGTCCACATCCTGCCCGCATCGGCCGCCGGCACGCCGGGGCACCCGCTCACCGGGTTCGTCATCGACGGCGTGCTGGCGGTGGATGCCGGCCCGCTCGGCAGTGTCGGCACCCCCGACGAACAGGCGAAGATCGCCGACGTGCTGCTCACCCACGCCCACATCGACCACGTCGCCGGGCTGCCCATTTTCCTCGACAACGTGTACCTGGCCGGGAAGTGTTGTCCGGCCGTCCACGGGTTGCCCGAGACGCTCGACGCCCTTCAGAGCGACATCTTCAACGGCCGGCTGATGCCCGACTTCATCGGCATGTCGGCGCGGATGCCGCCGTTCGTGTCGGTGCACCCGGTCACACCGGACCGCCCGTTCGCGGTGGGCGGATATACGGTCACGCCGATCCCGCTGAAGCACACCATCCCGACGGTGGGCTACCTGATCGACGACAAAACCGACGCGGTGGCGATCCTGACCGACACGGGGCCGATCCCGGAGGTGCTGACGGCGGTGGCGAAGTGGCCGCGGCTGCGCGCGGTGTTCCTGGAGTGTTCGTTCCCGACCGCGATGGCCGAGTTGGCCGGGGTGACGCAGCACCTGACCGTCGGTCAGTTCCTGACCGGGGCAACGCTCCTGCCGCCGGCGGTGCGGGTGTACGCCGTTCACGTCAAACCGCGGTACTGGGACGAGGTGACAGCCGAGGTGGCGGCCGGCGGGTTGGCGAACGTGAGCGTGGGCGCAGGCGGGCGGGTGGTGGACACGGTGAACGGCGCGACGTGAGTCCGCCGGTTCACCCGTTCGCTTCACTTCTTCTCCGCGGTCAGCAGGACGATGGTGCCGTCGCTGTCGCCCTTCTTGATCCGCTTCGTCTCCTTCCCCCGCACCTCGTGCAGCTTCACCACGAACGGCTTGCCGCTGAAGCACACCTCGCGGGTGGCGGCCACGCTCAGCGCGGAATCGATCACCTCGAACATGGGCCGCTCGTCCTTCTCTTCCACCTGCTGCGTGGTGTACTCGTACAGCCCGTACAGTTCGGTTTTCCCGCCGGCGGTGGTGCTGTACCGCTTCCCCTTGCCCTCGGTCTTGCACCCCAACACCCACAGGGTGCCGCCGGCGTTTTGCACCAGGCCGTCGTCCTTCGTCCCTTCCGGGTTCAGCCCGCGGGCCCACAGGCCCTGTCCGGCCTTCTTCAACTGAACGGCCGACGGCGTGTCGGTGGTGAAGATGTCCCCGCCGCCGTTGCCCACCACCGTGCCCTCCGCGCTCTCCACCACCAGCGTGTTCTCGGCCGACCGATTCTCGATGGCGAACGCCGGCCCGCCGAACGAGTACAGGTGCTGGAACTTCACCACCGGGGCGCTGCCGTCGTCGGTCACGAACGTGCCGTTCAGGATGCGGGCGAAGCCGAGGCCGATCACCCACCGCACCGGGGCCTTCACCTTCACCTCCCCCTTCAGCGTGTACCAGTTCGGGTCGCCGCCGACGGAACTGCGGAAGTACACCACCGTCTTGCCGTCCTTCGCCGCCGCGTCGAACGCTTTCTGCACCGCCTCCGTGTCGTCCTTGTTGTCGCCCGCCTTCGCCCCGTAGTCGTCCACGCACACCCACTTCGTCGGGTCGGCCTCCCACGCCACCGTCGGCTCCTTCTTGATCGGCAGCCGCAGCACCTTCCCGCTGCTGCCGTCCTTGAACGCCGACACCGGGGCGTGCGAGCTGTACTCGTCGATGGTGTTGCCTTCGACCGACTTCACCTTGCCCTCGCCGGCGAGCACCTGCTTGTACCCTTCGCTCGTCACGTCACGGGCGAACAGGTGGCCCTTCACGCGGATCGCCGCCTGGTCCGACTTCGTCGTCTTGAACCTGCCGCCGACGAGCGCCACCACCCCGCTCCACCACGTCCAGTCGTTCGGGTAATCGGCGAACAGCGCCTGAGGGGTGTTCTCGACCACCAGGTCCTCGATCGCCACCACGTTGGCGACGATATGGACGCCGACCGTGCGGCAGTCCTTGATGGTGACCCGCGACAGCGTCTGCCCGTAGCACCAGTGGGATTTGATGCTGACGTCGAACCCGGAGACGGTGACGTCCTGCACGCTGTTGGGGCCGCTCTCGCCGATGAACCCGGCGTTGATGCCGATGTTCCCGTTGCCCCGGATCGTCACGTCCTTGATGAGGCTCTGGTTGTTCCCCATGTACCGCACGCCGTCGGTGGTGGGGTTGTCGCCGACGTCGAGGGTCAGGTGGCGGACGTTGCGGAAGAACCAGTTGGCCGACGTCTTGCCGTCGTCGGTGGGGTGCGTGAGCAGGAGCGACTTCACGCCCTTCAGCTTGTCGTCGAGTTTCAGCACCACCCCCTCGCGGGACTGGCCGAACAGCCACGCTCCGAGGCCGGAGCCGGTCTTACCCTTCTGCATCACCAGCGTGCCGGTGAGGCGGTAGGTGCCGTTCGGGATGTACACGACGGCCGTCCGCTTGGCGTTCGGCCCGCACGAGTCGTCGAGGGCCTTTTGAATGGCGTCGGTGTCGTCGGTCTTGCCGTCCCCCTTCGCCCCGCAGTGCCTCTTCACGTCAATGACGCACGGGTCGTCGGGGAACACCACGCCGTCGGCGGCACGCAGGGCGGGCAGGAGAAGGAGGCAGGCGACGAAGGCGTACAGCCGCGGCATGGCGGAGGCTCCGTGGGGGAAGACTGTGGAGCTATCCGCACGCTGGCGGGGGAGCGCACGCGAGATGTGGGTCATTGTCGGCTGCCGCTCGCACGCCTACAACTCGGCTCCACCCTCCCGGATTCCGCACATGGCGAAGATCACGAAGGACACCATCGGCGTCGGGTTCATCGGCGCCGGCGACATCTCGATCCTGCACGCGGCGGCGGTGAAGAAGGTGCCGGGTGCGAAGTTGCTCGGCCTGTGGAACCGCAACCAGGAGCGGGCGAACCAGCGGGCCGGCGAGTTCGGGTGCAAGAACTACGCCACGCCGGAGGAGATGGTGAAGGACCCGGCCATCGACGCCGTGTTCGTGCTGACCAACCTGGAAACGCACCTCGAATACACCAAGCTCGCCCTCGACCACGGCAAGCATGTGTTGGTGGAAAAGCCGGTCGGCGTGTCGGTGGCGGAGATTGAGACGATGAAGGCGGCGGCCGACGCGAAGGGGTTGGTGTGCCTGCCGGGGCACAACTACGTGTACGAGCAGAGCATGGTGCGGACGAAGGAACTGGTGGACGGCGGCGACCTCGGGAAGATCGTGTCAGCCTACGTCATGTACAACATTCACCACCCGGAAGAGGTGGCCAAACGCTACCCCGGCGTGGTGCGGCAGATCCTCACCCACCACTCGTACATCTTGCTGTACCTGGTCGGCAAGCCGGTCGAGTTGTGCGCCATGAAGGCGACGCTGCACTATCAGGAGTACCCCGAGGAAGACATCGCGATGGTGCAGATGCGGCTGCACAACGGCGCGCTCGCCCATTTCTGCGCCAGCTTCGCCGCCGACGACCACGCGGCCGACCCGTGGACGGTGATGGTGAAGGTGATCGGCACCGCCGGCAGCACCCGGTACAGCTACCGCGACCACGTCGAGATCAAACCCGGGCTGGTTCACAGCCAGACGTACACCGCCTATCAAGGGAGCGTCACCAACGAGGTGAGGCACTTCCTGATCGACTGCCTGCGGATGGGCCAGCCGCCGCTCAGCACCCTGGCGGACGCTATCACCGCACAGAAGATGATCGAGGCGTGCGAGGAGTCCATCCGGAAGGGGAGCGTGGTGAAACTGTAGCCGCGAGCCGCAGGCGAGCGCGTTGGACCTCCCACGCGCTCGCCTGCGGCG
>CAYMHO010000206.1:0-12489 GCA_964390195.1 uncultured Fimbriiglobus sp.
TGTCTCACCCGGGCACTTCGTCGAACAGCACGAACAGCGGCTTCTTCTCCTTCTTGGCCAGTTCAACGGCCGCCGCGTAGTCGCGGTGGAACGGGACGCGGCCGAGTTCCGGCGGCGGCTTGTCCCCCTTCTTCGGCGGGTCGGCGGCGACGGCCGGCGGGAGGAGCGGGAGTACGAACAGGAGGAACCAGGCGCGGGACATGGGGAACTCCGGATGGGACGTCGGACGGTTTAGATGCCCGCGGGGGTCGTGAGGTGACAGTCATCCCGGGTGTCCGTCACCGCCGACCGCGGGCGGAGCCGGGGTGGCCGGCGTGCGGTTGGCAGCGATCGCCCACACCACCCCCGCCATCGTGCCCAGCACGAGCAGGATGACCGCGGCGAAGAAGAGGACGGAGCGGAGGCGAAGCCCGCGACCGGACTTACCCTTCCGCAGCCGCTCCGGCACCCGCACCTCGATCGCCCGGTTCGACACCGGGTGGTCGGGGGCGAGGGTGACGGACGGGGTCGGCGGCGCGAGCGGGGCCGGCGGCGGGGCGACTGGGGCAGCGGGTTCCCGCACCGACTGACCGCCGGCGGCGATGATGACCTTCAGCCGGGTGAGCACCTCGGCGGCGGTGGGCGGCTTGCGGCGGACCGGGTCGACGGCCAGCAGGCCGTGGATCAGGTCGGCGACGGCCGGCGGCACCCGCGGGTTGTACGCCCGCACCGGGGTGGGGGTGTGGGTGTGGTGGGCGGCGACGATCTGGGCCACGTTGTCGCCGGGGAACGGCACCCGCCCGGTGAGCATCTCGTACATGACCGCCCCGAGGCTGAACAGGTCGGCCCGGTGGTCGACCGGGTGCAGCCGCGGCTCGCCGAGTGCCTGCTCGGGGGACATGTACTTCGGGGTGCCGATCAGGTCGCCCGCCCGGGTCAGGTCGGAGTCCCCTTCGGCCACCCGCGCCACCCCGAAGTCGAGCAGCCGCGCCCGCTCCCCCTCCAGCCACACGTTGCTCGGCTTGATGTCGCGGTGGATCAGCCCGCTCTCGTGGACGGCCTCCAGGGCGGTGGCCAGCTTGGCCGCGATCTGCACCGCCTCCGCCACCCGCAGCGTCTTCCCGTCCGCCTTCCGCTCGTTCATCCGCCGCTCCAGCGACTTCCCCTGCAGCAGCGGCATCACCAGGTACGGGGAGGCGGGGTCGTCGTGGAACGAGTAGATGGGGACGATGTACTTGTGCTCGACGCGGGCCTGCGCCTGGGCCTCGCGGAGGAACCGCTCGCGGTACACCGGGTTGGCGGCCACGCTCGGCAGCATCATCTTCACCGCCACCCGCCGCCGCAGCATCGGCTCCTCTACCTCCATCACCCACCCCATGCCCCCCCACCCGAGCAGGCGGATCACCCGCATCCCGCCGACGGCCGTCGGCGGATCGGCCGGGGGCACGCCGGTCGGCGGGTGGGCGGGGGTTTCCGGCTGCGCCTGGGGAGTGGTCTCGGCCGCTTTCGCCTGGCGCGGGGGCGGCACCCCCACCTCGCCACTTCCCCCGCCCGCGCCGATGGTCCGGCCGGCGTCGGCGGCCGGCTTCCGCGGCGCGGCTGGTCGCTTCGACCGGGGGTCGGACGGCATGGGGGCACGCGAGTCGGTGAGGGCTGAGGAGTGAGTTTACGGCACCCGAGCGGAACCCGGCAACCGCGAAACCCGGCAGGACCGCGACGAACCGAACCCCTTGTCGGAAGTTCGGGTGGTGGCGGGCGGCGGTGGGACCTGTCGCCAGCCTTGCTATCGCCGGCCTCTGTGAGGCCGGTCGGACCGGGGTCACAGGCCCCGGCTACGGTTGCGTGGGCGTGCCGTCCGGCCGCTCGATCTCGCCGCGTGCCCACTCGAACAGCTCGACCACCCCCTGCGGGGAGAGCGGGGCGTCCGGGTCCACTTCCACCAACACCCGCGTCTGGGTGGTGGCGTACTGCACCGCCTCCACGCACCGCCGGCGTTCCTCCGCGCGGGCGTCGGCCGCCGCCCTCCCCGCCACCGCCGTGGCGTACTCGTGCCCCGCATCGAGGAGGTAGTCGGCGAGTACTTGGGGAGTGATGGCGTCGTCCTGGAGCAGCACCGACAGGGCCAACTGCTGGGCGGGGGTGAGCGGCGGCGGGTCGTCGGCGTCGTCCACCTTCAAATACACCGACTGCCACACCCGCCCGCCGCCGGCCATCCCGCTGCGGGAGACCGTCACCGAACAATGCCCGGCCCGCCGGCTCTGGGCCTCGGCCGCCCGCACGAGTGCCTCCACCCCCCGCCGCAGTTCCGCCCGCGTGTCGTCGTCCATCGCCCCGTCCCCGTGACCCGGTGTTGCATCATAGGCGAACCGGCTCACGTCTCCTCCGCCCACGCGATGGCCGCGGCCGACAGGGCGTCGTTCGCCGCCTCGCGGGTGGCGTAGTACCAGACAAGCACCCTCCCACCCCCCACCTCCCCGCTGCTCGTCCCGGTGTACCCCTTGAGCCGATACAGGTATCGGGCGATGCCCCACGGCAGGCGGTTCCGCTGTTCGCCGGGAGTGTCGTCGTCTTCGCGGGCGGACCAGCCGTGGTCCCGCCCGCCCCATTCACGGTCGCGGAATGTCACGCGTCGCACCGGCTGGCGGGCCAACAGGATCGGCCCGAGCGGGTCGTGGTGCCCTTCGCCGAGCCACCGCGCGGTCGAACACGTCACCCGATCAACGAACCCGCGGCGGGCGGTGTACTCCGGCACCGCCGCCCGCCGCTCGTCGGCGAAGTAGCACACCCGCGGCCACGCGTGGTACGGCGTCTGTCCTTCATTCAGGTCGCCCGTGAAAATCAGCTTCGACACCGCCGGCCACAGTTCCCGGGACAGCCGGGCGGAGGTGAGGGCCGGTTGCCAGTCGCGGAGCACCCCTTCGGCGTCGGTGAACGTGTCGCCCCAGATGCGGGCGGCGTGCGGGTGGCGGTCCACCTCGCACTGGCAGCGGACGAACTCGGCCCACTCGGGGGCGTCGTGCTCCTCCAGCCAGTCGGCCAGCACCAGCCGCGGCAGGTCGTCGTCCGGGGCGGCCTTGATGGCGGCCAGCAGTCCGCGGTACTCGGGGTGGTCCTGCAACTCGGACACGGCCGGTCCTCCCGCGGGGTGACAGTTCGATATGCGATCCCCGCCCGCCATTCGGACGGCGAGCCGCCCCCGCCGGGGTCGGGTGCGGTTCGCACACCCGACCCCGGCGGGGGCGGCTCTCGGGTCAGACGCTCCACCCGGTCGAGAGTCAGTCCGTCATCTTCTTGATCGCCTCGGGCGGCGGGGCCTGCCCGCCGGTCGGCCTGGCCGGGTCGGGTTTGGCATCCGGCTTCACCTCGGGCTTGGCCTCCGGCTTCGGCGGGCTGACCGCCACCCCGGTGCCCCCCTTGGTCGCCTTCCACGCCTTCACGTCGGACGTCAGCACTTCGACCGCCTTGCTCAGTTGCGGGTCGCGGCCGGCCTTCCAGTCGGCCGGGCCGATGTCCACCGCCACGTCCGGCTTCACCCCCTCCTTGTCCATGTTCACCGTGTCGTTCCGGTACACGCCGATGCGGGGCATGCGGAAGGTGCTGCCGTCGATCAGGCGGATGGTGCCGGTGAAGATCACCTGCCCGGCGGTCGCCTGCCCGACCAGCTTGCCGAGGCCGCTCGCCCGGACCGCGTGCGGGAAGATTTCGGCGTCCGAGAAGCTGCGGTTGTTGATGAGCAGGGTGAGCGGCTTGGCCCACTTGCGGTCGTAGTTGCGGGCGACGAACCCGGTGCCCCCGTCCCGCTGCTCGAACCGCGTGTGGTCGCGGCCGGTCAGGTAGTTGAGCACCTGGTCGTGGGTGAACCCGCCGCCGTTGAACCGCACGTCCACCACCACCCCCTCTTTGTCGAAGCTGTCGGAGTAGAGCGCCCGCACGAACTGCTCCAGCCCGGCCTCGTCCATGCCGGGGATGTGGATGTACCCGAGTTTGCCGCCGCTCTCCTTGTCCACCTTCTCGGCGTTGATCGCCACCCACCGCTCGTACATCAGTTGGCCGACCTTCGTGCGGTCGGCGGCGACCAGTTCGACGTCCCGCTTGGCGGTGGCGTCCGGCTTGTCCTTCACCCGCAGCGACACGCCCTCGCCGGCCTTGTTGTTGAGCAACTTCGACACGTTCACCGCCGGGGTGAGTTCGACCCGGTCGATGTGGGTGACGATGTCGCCGGCCTTGATGGCCAGTCCCTTCTTGTCGGCCGGCCCGCGCTTGAGCACCTCTTTCACCTTCAGGCCGGGGCCGGGGTAGGTGTCGTCGAAGATCAGCCCCAGGTCGGCCGTCTGCTCGTCGGCGTTCGGCAGGCGGCCGGAGATGCCCAGGTGCGAGCTGTTCAGTTCGCCGAGCATCAGGCCCATCACCGCGTACAGGTCCTCGCGGGTGGCGCAGTGCGGCACCATCGCCGCGTACTTCGCCCGCACCGCCTTCCAGTCCACCCCGTTGAACTGCGGGTCGTAAAAGCCGTCCGCCAGCGCCCGCCACCCCTGGGCGAACATCTCGGCGAACTCCTCGTCCCGCTTGATGCTCATCTTGCACTGGAACGGGATCTTGCCCGGCTCGCCCACCGGCCCGCTGGTGCCGAACCCGCCGAAGCTGGTGCGGGTGCTCCGCAGCTCGCCGCTGCCGTTCAGGAAGTAGATGGTGCCGTTCCCCTTCTTCGACCACTTGATGTTCCGCGGCGACTGGCTGCCGCTGGTCAGCCGGTTGAGCGACTTGCCGTCGGCGCTCACCACCCACAGGTCATCCCCGCCGGAGATGGCCCGGAACGCCACCTGCGTGCCGTCGGCGGAAATCGCCGCCTCGCCCTCCGCCGCCAGGCTGGCCGGCTTCTCCACCCGCAGGTGAATGTCGTCCCACTCGATGTCGTTCGGGTCCGGCTTGGCGCCCTCGCTGGCCGGCTTCTGCAGCGGCAGCACGTGCACGTTGTACGTCCCCCGCCGCTGGCTGATGAACGCCAGCCGCCCGGTGCCCCAGGTGATCTCCGAGTTGTAGGTGGCGTACCGCGACACGTTCCGCGGCTTCTCCTTGCCGTCCGCCGGCACGATGTACACCTCGCTGGCGAACGACCCGTCCATCCGGCTGAACGCGATCCACTTGCCGTCCGGGCTCCACTCGTAGTCGGTCACCTTCTTGTCGGCGACGAGCACCGTCTGCTCCTTGCCGTCCGGCTTCATCGTCCAGAGTTGGCCGGCCCGCAGGAAGGCGATGCGGTCCCCCTTCGGGTTGAACAGCGGGAACTGCTCCCCCTCCTTGCTGGTCGTCAACTGGGTCGTCTTGAAGGTGTGGGCGCGGGTGAGCGACGGGTGCTCCGGGTCGTCCTGTTCGAGCAGGTAAATCTCGTCCGTGCCGGTGCGGTCGCTCACGAACACGATCTTGGTCGCGTCCGGACTCCAGCTCGGCTGACTGTCCGCCCCGCCGTGGTCGGTCAGGCGGGTGGACTTACCGCCGTCCGGCACTTTGGTCAGGAACAACTGCCCGTGGCAGACGATCACCGCGTGCCGCTCCTCCGGCGAGACGGCGTACTCGGTGGCGTTGCGGGTGTACGTCTCGGTCCGCTCGGTGTTCGACTTGTCGTCGGCGTGGACTTCAATGGCCAACTTCCGCGGGGTGGCGTTCGTGCCGGTCCCCACCACCCACAGGTCCGGCCCGCACTCGTACACGATCCACTCACCGTTGCGGCAGACGCGGGCCCGCCGCACGCCGTCCTCGGTGTGCTTCGTCACCACCCGCGGGGTGCCGACCGCCGCCAGCCCGCTCACGTCCTGCACGACGATGTTCGCGCACTTGGCCGGCGACCCTTGCTCGGTCACATAGAACAGCCGCTTGCCGTCGGCGCTCCACATTGGGGCCGTGTCGTTGCCATCAAAAGTGGTGAGCTGCTTCGTCTCGCTGCCGTCCGGTTTGGAGATGTACAGGTCGTCGTTGCTCGCCCCACGGTAGCCCCGCCGCGACCACAGCCCCTGCCCGCGGACGAACGCCGCCTTGTCGCCCGTCGGACTGAACTGCAAGTCCTTCCCCTCGTAGAAGCCGGTGTACTTCGCCTCGGCCCCGCCGTCGACCGGCACGCTCATCAGGGTGATGTCGCCGGGATAGTCCGTGCTCCGGCCGGAGGCGAAGATGACCCCCTTGCCGTCGTTCGTCCACCCGAGGGGCACGTCGGCGGCGGAGTCGAACGTCAGGCGTTTGGGTTTGCCGCCGACGATCGGCACGACGAACACGTCGTAGCTGCCGTGCCGGTTGGAGGCGAAAGCCACCTTCCGCCCGTCCGGGCTGAACACCGGGGCGTAGTCGTGGGCCTCGTGCATGGTCACCGGGCGGGCCATGCCGCCGATGGCCTCGACCGTCCAGATGTCGCCGAGGTAGCTGAACGCCACCAGTTTGCCGTCCGGCGACAGGTCGGGGGTGCGGGCGAACTGGATCGGCTCCTGGGCGAACGCGGGTGCGGCCAGGAGGAGCAGGGCGGGCAACGCGAAGCGCGGCATGTGGAGGTGTCCGGACGCGGAGTGGCGGCGGGAGGCGGGGTTAAGGTCTTCACGACCCGTTCACATTCCCCAGTTTACGGCCGGTTCCGGGCGGACGCAAACGGGCGTGACGGTCCGGGACCGGGATGACGGTGAGACGACCCGGACGGGCGGAATAAACGGAACCGCAGAAATGAACCCGGTTCGCCGCGAGGCGGAGACGAGCGAGGGCTGCCCGCGCTCGTCTCCGCCTCGCGGCGAACCGTGACGTGTCACCCCTCGAACTTGGCCCCGCCGCCGGTCAGGTCGGCGGTGGCGGTGCTCACGTTCCGCACCCGCTTCTCGGCGATCTCGGCCTTGAACATGGCGATCACCTCGGCCAGCGGTTTCGGCCCCAGGTCGCGCTTCTTCTGGTCTTCGATGCTCTCGTCCCGCACGCTCACGGTGCCGTTCGCCGCGTCCTTCTCGCCGACCACCAGCAGGTACGGCACCTTCTCCTGACTGCCGACCGCCACCTTCCCGCCGATCTTCTCGCTGCGGTAGTCGCCGGTCACGCGGAACCCGGCCGCCTTCAGTTCGGCCTCCACCTTGTGCCCGTACTCAGCGCTCTTCTCGCTGATGGTGAGCACACGGGCCTGCTCCGGCGCGAGCCACAGCGGGAACGACCCGGCGAAATGTTCGATCAGGATGCCGGCGAACCGCTCCAGGCTGCCGAACGGCGCCCGGTGCAGCATGACCGGCCGGTGGGTGTGGTTGTCCGACCCCATGTACTCCAGCTCGAACCGCTTCGGCAGGTTGTAGTCCAGTTGCACGGTGCCGAGTTGCCACTCGCGGCCGATGCAGTCCTTCACGATGAAGTCGATCTTCGGCCCGTAGAACGCCGCCTCGCCCACGCCCAGCGACCAGTTCAGGCCGGGGGTGGTCTCGACGATGCTCTTCAAGGTGGCTTCCGCCTTCTCCCAGTCGGCCGGGTCGCCGACGTACTTACTGCTCTCCGGGTCCCGCACGCTCACCCGTACCCTGTAGTCGGTCAGGTTCAGGGTGCGGAGGATGTACAGCACCAGGTCGATCTCACTCCGCAGTTCGCCCTCCACCTGCTCCGGGGTGACGAACAGGTGAGCGTCGTCCTGGGTGAAGCCCCGCACGCGGGTCATGCCGCCGAGTTCGCCGCTCTGCTCGTAGCGGTACACGGTACCGAACTCGGCCAGCTTGAGCGGCAGGTCGCGGTAGCTCTTCGGGGTGGCCTTGTAGATCTGGATGTGGTGCGGGCAGTTCATCGGCTTCAACAGGTAGCCTTCCTGCCCGGCCATCCAGTCTTTCAGGCACTTCAGCTTCGCCGCGTCGTCGGTCGCCTCCTTGTACTCGGCCAGAAGCGCCCGCGCGTCCAGCTTGATCTGCCCCCAGGTGTACCGCGGGTATTCGTCTTCCCCGCTCGGAAACTCGCCGTTGCTCACGCCTTCGATGACCGCCAGGAACGCCTTCTCCCGCTCCGGGGTCAGGTGCTTCTTTTCCAGCAGCACGTGCCAAGTGTCCACGGTGGCCACCACCGGGTTGAAGTACATCGGCGGGAACTGGGCGTCGGCGTAGTACGGGAAGTGCCCGCTGGTGCGGTACAGGTTCAGGTTGCCGATATGCGGGGTGTAAACGGGAGAGTAGCCCCGCTTCACCAACTCGGCGCGGATGAACTGCTCCAACTCGAACCGCAGGGTCGCCCCCTTCGGCATCCACAGGATCATCCCCTGCCCGGCCACCTGACTGATGGTGAACAGTTTCAGTTGCTTGCCGAGCACGCGGTGGTCGCGTTTCTTCGCCTCTTCCACCTGCTTCAGGTACTCGTCGAGGTGCTTCTGCTCGAAGAAGGCGGTGCCGTACAGCCGCTGAAGTTGCTCGCGCTTGGCGTCGTTCTTCCAGTACGCCCCGGCGATGCTGAGCAGTTTGAACGCCCCCACCTTGCCGGCGTGCGGGATGTGCGGCCCGCGGCACAGGTCGATGAACTCGCCCTGGCGGTAGAAGCTGACGCTGTCGTACTTGCTCAGCCCCTCGTCGATGTGCTCACCCTTCAGCTTCTGCTTCATGTCCAGCACGAGGGCTTTGCCTTCCGCGGTCGGTCGCTCGAACCGCTCGAACGGCTCGGCCAGCTTCACGATCTTCCGCATCTCCTCTTCGATCTTCGGGAAGTCGGCCTCGGTGATCGGGGTGGGGCTGTCGATGTCGTAGTAGTAGCCGTTCTCGGTGGTCGGGCCGAAGGCCAGTTGGGTGCCGGGGAACAGCCGCATGACCGCCCGCGCCATGATGTGCGCGGTGCTGTGCCGCAGCACGTCGAGGGCTTCCTTGCTCTTGTCGGTGAGCAGTTCGAAGGTGTGTTCGCCGGCCGGCAGTTCGCGCTCCAGATCGACGATCTCGCCGTCCACCTTGGCGGCGACGGCGGCGGCGGCGAGCCGCTTGCCGATGCCTTCGGCGACCTCTCGCGGGCGAGTGCCGGCGGGCACTTCACGGATCGAAGCGTCGGGCAGTTTCAGAGAGACTTGCGCAGACATGACAGACCTCGCGTGCGCCATCGGGGGTTCCCGTCCCTACGGAGGACGGCCCGCCGACGACAAGGGTTGAGCCGGTTACTGTACCGGCCGTGCGAAAAGAAAGAACCCCGGCGGGGTGCCGGGGTTCGCGGTGTTTCTTGGTGAACCGCGGGTTGTCGCTCACGCCACCTTCTTCGCCAGCAGCCGCTTGCGGGCGACCAACCCGCCGCCCACGATCAACCCGCCGAACACGACGAGGGAGATCGGTTCGGGGACGGCGGCAGGCTCAACGTTAAACTGGGTAACAAGACCCCAACTATTGAAGATCGTTCCATAGTTGTGGGCACGGCTAGAATTGCTGCCGAAGCTCCCATTCATGGCGTCGAAGAAACCGCGGTACGGCGGAGAAGGTTCGACCCCGGTGTACACAATCTCCAGAAGGAGGTTCCCGGCGGACGGGTCGTACAGGAAGGGAGCTCCGGTGTAGGTGATTGTGCCCAGCGGCATCGCACCGGACAGATTCGCCGAAGTGATGAACTGATTGTCGGCACCGAGGTTAGCGTTCAGGTTGACGGTGTTCAGGCCGTTGACGGCGGCCGACGTCGTCGAGAGATAGAAGCTGTAAGTGCCAGTGCGATAGGCCTCCGCGTTATTAGCCGAATTGAAGAAACTGATCGACGTGATTGACTGGAGGCCGGTCGGGAAATTGGCCGCGTTGTACACCTGCTGGTACCTCGTTGAGGTGGCACCAGTGTCTCCACCGCCGAAGGGGTACGAGTTCCCAGACGACCCGATCGTCCCGAACAAGATTGGGGCCGCATTCGCCGCGCTGGTCGCCACGAGGGCGACCAGACAGACCATGAGCTTCCGCATGGGCGTGAACCTCCCGGTTCGTGGGCGGGTCGTGGCGGGCGGGACCGGACTACCCCTAGCCGGTGGGCCGCTGCCGTTCGAGGACGACCGCCCGCCGCCCCCGGACGGTCGTACCGCCGGGAACGGGTTCGCGTCCGGCATTTAACCGCGCTGTCAAGTCGGCGTCCAGAGAAAATGTGCGACCCGGGACGAAAAAGCCGACACCGCCTGTGACGTGCGGCGGGCAGTCGCTGTCCAGGAATCGAATGAACCCCGGCGGGCAGCCGGGGTTCGCGGTGTTCTGCTCGCTCCGCGAGGGGGTTCCGATTCCGCTCGCGGAGCGAGCAGAGCACTATTACGCCGCCTTCTTCGCCAACCGATTGCGGGCGACCAACCCGCCGCCCACCACCAGCCCTCCGAACACGACCAGGGAGATCGGCTCGGGGACGTTCGGGACGACCTGGAACACCTGAACGGTGTACGCCCCACCGTTGTCGGCATAGAGGCCGTCGGACACCCCGAAGGAGAGCAGACCGGGGGTGTTGCCCATGTTAATGACAAAGTGATAGGTGTGGGTCGCCGAGTCGTACGGCGGGACGTACGGAGCGGAGACCGGACCGACCCCGTCGTCGAACACGATGAAGTTGATGGCGTTGTTCGCCCCCCCGCCGGCGAAGGGGAGACCGGGGGTGCCCAGGTTCAACTGGTAGAAGGTGGACGGGTGGCCGCCGCTCGGCACGAAGTAGAAGGCGTCGTTGAGGGTGTTGCCGAGGCTGAACCCGGTGCCCGACACGATCACCTCGACGAACCGCGAGTAGTTGTTGACGGTCGGCGTTCCGCCGGCTGCGGTGAACGGGGCGGTGAGCGTTTCGCTCGGCCCGGTCCGCGTGTACGCGCCCGAGATCGGCCCGGCAGTGCCAACCGAGGCCCCAACTACGGCGGCAACCGCCGCCAGAACCAACCGGTTCATAACAAACCCCCTGGTGTGTGAGGGCGGTGGCAATCACCGCCCGGCGGTGGCAGACTACCCCTAGCCGCCGGCCGCATTGGTAATGATGGGAGTTCTGGGTCGTCGGTCAATCCGCCCGTGGCAAACGAACGAACCCCGGCACCGGGCCGGGGTTCGGGGGGGAACTGGAACCGCGACCGCATGGAGCGGGTGGCGCACAAGCCCACCCGCTCCCTCCGGTCGCGGTTCTATCGGCGGTTCACGCCTTCGCCGTCATCCGCCGCCGCAGGGTGACGCCCGCCCCGCCGACGATCAGCCCGCCGAACACGACCAGGGAGACGGGTTCGGGGACCGCGAACAGCGCGTTCGGGCCAAAGAAGCCCGGTTGATTCGAGTTACTGTTGGTCGGGAAACTGAGTGTCGCCCCGAACACCTCGCGCGATTGGAGGAAGGTGACTCCAGGGGCGGTGGCAAAGCCCGTCGCAGTCCCGTAGAAGATGACTGGGTCGGTTCCGGTCGGATAGAGCGCCCCGAGGACATAAGTCTGCCCGGCGATCAGGTTGACACTCGGGATCGAGACGTAGCGGAAGTTATCCACCAAGAAACCCCCAGTGCCGGCGGGGATCGTGGTCGATGCGAGCAAGGTGCCGCTGTTAGTCCACAAACCGACCGCGTGGCCTTCGGCCAGACCGTTGGACCCGAGGTCGAAGATCCCCAGTGCGGTGATGGTACCGGATTGGCTGACCTGGAATTGGGACCCGAGGGTGAATGGGGGATTCGCAAGACTCGTGGACGTGGTGTTAGTGACGCTGAACAGCGGTGCCGCGTTCACCGCACCCGCCGTCGCGACGAGCGCGACCAAGCAGGCCATGAGCTTCCGCATGGGCGTGAACCTCCCGGTTCGCGGGCGAATCGTGGCGACGGGACCGGACTACCCCTAGCCGGTGGGCCGCTGCCGTTCGAAGACGACCGCCCGCCGCTCCCGGACGGTCGTACCGTCGGGAACGGGTTTGTGGGAGGCATTTAACCGCGCAGTCAAGCCGGCGTCCAGAGAAAATTGACATTCCGACACGAAAAATCCGACACTCGCAGAGATGACCTCACGACACCCGAATGACGCTCGAACCCGGCTTGATCCCGGTGGCCGACTTGAGGGCGTCGATGAACGCGGTGCAGTTCGGATAGCGGTTCTGGGGAATTGGCGAGAGCGCCCGCAGGAGCGGCGGGCGTTCGGCAGCCGGGACGCAGCTCAGATCCGGGGCGGGACGGACGAACGACCGGGCCATCTTTTCCGGCGGCGGCGGCGGGGGGAACGGGAAGGTGGTGCTGCGGAGGACGTAGTACGTCACCGCCAGGCTGAACTGGTCGGTGGTGTCGGTGGCGTACCCCTGGATCACCTCCGGGGCGACGTACTCCAGGGTGCCGTGGCGGTGGCACGGGGTCTTGGCCCCGGCTGTGGGGGTGGCCAACCCGTAGTCGGCCAGTTTGGCCGTGTCGCCCACCAGCAGGATGTTGTTCGGCTTGATGTCGCCGTGCTGCAACCCGACCTTCCGCCCTTCCCACTGGTGGTCGCGTGCGTTCAGGAAGTCCAGCGCGGTGGCCGCCTGGCTCATGTACCGCAACAGGCGGTCGGTCTCGATCGGCTTCTGGAATTCGTCGGCGTACAGCAGCATCAGGTCGAGCA
>CAYMHO010000207.1:0-12454 GCA_964390195.1 uncultured Fimbriiglobus sp.
GGATGTCCAGGTTGGCGGTCGGCTCGTCCAGGTAGAGCACCTGCGGGCGGTGCAGGAGGGCGCGGGCGAGCAGCAACTTCTTCTTCATGCCGAGCGAGTACCCCCGCACCGGCACGTTGGCGGCGTCGTCCAACTCGACCATCTTCAGGCAGTCCCGCACCCGCAACCGCGGCACGTGGTACAGGTCGGCGAAGAACTCCAGGTTCCGCCGGCCGGTGAACTCGTCGAAGTGGTTGTCGCGGTCCGGAACGTACCCGAACAGCGGCTTGATCTTCGCCCACCCCTTCACCACGTCGTGACCGCACACCGTGACTTTGCCGGCGGTGGGGGTGCGTTGCCCGATGAGCACGCGGATGGTGGTACTCTTGCCGGCCCCGTTCGGTCCGAGCAGGCCGAACAGTTCGCCGGGGCGGATGCCGAGGGTCAGGCCGTCCACGGCGGTGAAGGTGCCGTACTGCACGCGGAGGGCGTTGATGCTGATGGTGTCGGGCATGGCGGAAGTGTAGGACATGAATTCGCCCGTTACGACTCCAGTTCGCCGTCGGGCCGACAGCGTGCGACGGGGTGGGTGAGGGTGGTGAGGACGAAGCTCATCATGATGAGGAGGAACCATGCGAGCAGCTTGGACAACTCCACCGGCCGCCAGCCGTCCGCCTGATCCGGGTACACCCAGATGCGGGCGTAGGTGGCCACGTTTTCCGCGATCCAGATGAACAGCGACACCAGGAACATGCCCACCAGGGTGGGCATCCGGCGGTCCTGCACCCCCAGGCGGAAGTGGACCCACGACCGGGCGTACAGGACGACGACGAACGCCAGCAGCGGCCAGCGGATGTCCCAGGTGTAGTGGTGGGTGAAGAAGTTGGCGTACACCAGAGCGGCCATCAGCACCGTGAGCCACGTCGGCGGGTAGCGGGTGAACCGCAGGTCGAGCACCCGCCGCGACCGCACCAGGTAGCTGCCGACCGCACTGTACATGAACCCGGCGAACAGCGGCACGTTGCCGACCTTCAACCCCGCCTCGCCGGGGTAGCTCCACGACCCGATGGCGTCGCTCGTCTTGAACACCTCCATCGCGGTGGCCAGGACGTGGAACACCAGCACGATGAGTGCTTCGCGGAGCGTTTCGAGCTTCGCCACCAGAAGGAAGAGTTGGAACAGTACGGCGGCGACGAACAGGGCGTCGTACCGTGCGACGAGAGTGAACGGGTACCAAACGTTGGTGAGCAGGATGAGGGCGAGCAGGAACCCGCCGAACATGCTGGCCGACGCCTGCCGCAGGCCGAACAGCCAAAGGCGGCCGGCGAAGTCGCCGACCGCCTTGAGGACCCGCGAGGTCACTCGAACTCCACCTCGCCGCCGCGCTTCACGTTGAAGTACTTGGCGTTCGGGTGGTGGAACACGACGGCCGTGGTGCTCTGCTCCGGGTCGAGCATGAAGTGTTCGGTCAGGGTGATGCCCACCGCCGGCGGGTCGATGAGGGCGAACAGGCCGGTCTGGTCTTCGAGCCGCGGGCAGGCCGGGTAGCCGAACGCGTACCGCCGCCCGCGGTAGTGCCCCTTGAACAGCTTCTGAATGGTCGGCGAGTCCTTCCCGCCGATGCCCCACTCGGCCCGCAAGTGTTTGTGGAAGTACTCCGCGAAGGCCTCGGCCGACTCCACACCCAGCCCGTGTAGGAACAAGTAATCCTGGTACTTGTTCGCGTCGCGGAGTTGGTTGCACCGCTTCGTCACCTCGTGGCCGACGGTCACGGCCATCATTCCGATGTAGTCCACCGGCTTACCGCCCGTCAGCGGTTCGACGTAGTCGGAGAGACACAGGAAGTCGGCGAAATCCTGCCGCGGGAACATGAACTGCTGCAACACCGTCGTGTGATCGGCGGCGTACACCGTCAGCGTCTGGCCGTCGGCCGCGGCCGGGAAGAAGCCGTAGGTGGCGGCCGGTTGCAGCACGTTCTCGGCGAGGCAGAATGCCTTCAACCGTTCGAGTGCCGGGCGGGCCGTGGTGTCGATCTGCTCCTTGTACACTTCCGGCTTCACCCCGCCCTTCTCGAACCCCCACTGGGTGCTGAACAGGGTGAGTTCGTTCAGGTACGGGAACACGTCTTCCATCTTCGCCGTGAACGTCTTCACCCCGAGGAACGGCGGCACCGGGATGTCCGAAGCCCGTGGCAGGTTCGGGGCGCGACTCGGCAGCGGGGCGAACGCGGCGGGCGGGGCGTGGTGGGTGGCGGCGTCGATGGTGTCGAGGGTGGCGGTCTTCGTCGCACTGCCCTTCGCCACCGCCGCCATGGCCGGGCTGGTGCGGGCGATCTTCTTCTTGAGCATCAGCTCGTCCATGATCCGCAGGCCGTCGAACGCGTCCGCCCCGTAGTACACCTTCCCCTTGTAGATACGGGTCAGGTCGTCCTCCACATACTTCCGGTTCAGCGCGGCCCCGCCGAGGATCACCGGCGGGTTCACCCCGCGGTCGTTCAGCGTGACCAAATCTTCTTTCATGATGACGGTGGACTTCACCAGCAGCCCGCTCATGCCGATGGCGTCGGCCCCGGTCTTCTGGTACTCGGCGATCATCGCGTCGACCGGCTGCTTGATGCCCAGGTTGTACACCTTGTACCCGTTGTTCGTGAGGATGATGTCCACCAGGTTCTTCCCGATGTCGTGGACGTCGCCCTTCACCGTGGCCAGCACGATCTTGCCCTTCTCCTGGCCCTCCGCCTTCTCCATGAACTTTTCCAGGTGGGCCACCGCCGCCTTCATCACCTCGGCCGATTGCAGCACGAACGGCAGTTGCATCTGCCCGCTGCCGAACAGGTCGCCGACCACCTTCATGCCGTCGAGCAGCACGTTGTTGATGATGTCGATCGGCGAGTGCTTCAGCATCGCCCCGTCGAGGTCCGCAATCAGCGTCTCGCGGCGGCCCTGGATGACCGCCTGCTTGAGGCGGGCTTCGACGGTGTCGCCGAGCGACTGCCCCTTCTTGCTCTCCACCTTCTTGTCGGCGTAGTGCTCGATGAGCAGTTGCAGTGGGTCCTCGACGCACTCGCCGGCGGCGTCGAACTTGCGGTCGTCGAACAACAGCCGGCGGGCCAGCTCCTTGCCCTTGTCGTCGATGCTGGCGAGCGGGAGGATTTTGCTGGCGTGCAGGATGGCCGAGTCGAGGCCGTACTCGATGGCGTGGTGCAGGTAGACCGAGTTCACCACCTGCCGGGTGTAAGGACTCAGCCCGAAGCTACAGTTGCTCAGGCCCACGTGCGTGAGGCACCCCGGCAGGTTCTGCTTGATGAGCCGGATCGCCTCGAAGGTGGCAATGGCGCTCTTGCGGGTCTGTTCCTGGCCGGTGCTCACCGGGAATACGAGCGGATCGAACATCAGGTCGGTCGGCGGGATGCCGTACTCGTGGACGACGATGTCGTAAATCCGCTTGGCCACCTCGAACTTCCACTCGGCGGTGTCGGCCTGCCCCTTCTCGTCGATGGTGAGTGCCACCAGCCCGGCGCCGTACTTTTTCGCCAGGACGGTCTTCGGGTCGAGCGTCTTGCGGCCGTCCTCCAGGTTGATGCTGTTGATGACCGTCTTCCCGCTGCACAGCTTGAGCGCCGCCTCGATCACCGGCACCTCGGTGCTGTCGAGCATCATCGGCTTGCTCAGCACCGCGTTGTACCGCTTGATCACCTCGGTCATGTCCTTCACGCCGTCGCGGCCGACGTAGTCCACGCACACGTCGAGCAGGTGGACGCCCTCCCGCTCCTGTTCCTGGGCCATCTCCACCAGCCCGTGCCAGTCTTCCTTTTCGAGCAACTGCTTGAACTTGCGGGAGCCGTTCGTGTTCGTCCGCTCGCCGACCAGCAGCGGCTTCTGATCGACCACCAGTTCCTGGGACGTTTGCAGGCTGCTCACCATCGCCAGCGGTTCGATCGTCCGCGCCGCCGGCCGCCTCCCGCCGACGCGGTCCGCCACCGCCTTCAGGTGCTCCTTCGTGGTGCCGCAGCACCCGCCGATGACGCTCACCCCGAAGTCGTTCACGAACCGCTCGTGCCAGTCGGCCAGCCCGTCGGGGTCGAGCGGGAAGTACGTCTCGCCGTTACGGTTCTCCGGCAGGCCGGCGTTCGGCAGCACGCTCAGCCGCTTGCGGCAGTGGCGGCTCAGGTGCTTGATGTCGTCGAGCATCAGGTCCGGGCCGACCCCGCAGTTCATGCCGATCACGTCGATCTCGTCGATCGGGTCGAGGGCCACCAGCCCGGCCGGGATGTCGGTGCCCGGCAGCATCTTCTTGTTCGCGTCGATGATGGTGAGCTGCACCATGAGCGGCAGCCGCACGCCCATCCGCTTCATCATCTCGATGGCGGTGATCGCCACGCACTTGGCTTGCAAGATGTCGAAGCAGGTTTCGATCAGGATGGCGTCGACCCGCTCCTCGATCATCACCCGCAGTTGCGTGCGGTACGCTTCGGCCAGGGTGTCGAAGTCGACATAGATGGCCGGGTCCGTCAGGCTCGGCATCTTGGTGCCAGGGCCGACGCTACCGACCACGAACCGCGGGCGGTCCTTCGTGGCGAACTGCGCGGCCACCGCCTTGGCGATCCGGATGTTCTGGCGGTTGATCTCCTCGGTGCGGTCGGCCATGCCGAACTCGCCCAGCCCGATGGTGTTGGCGTTAAACGTGTTCGTCTCGACGGCGTCGCACCCGGCCTCGAAGTAGCCGGCGTGGATCTCACGGATCCAATCGGGCTTGGTGTAGCACAGTGCGTCGCTCAGGTTCATCAAGGATTTGCCGGTCGGCGAGTACCCCCAGTCCTTGTCCGTCGGCTTATAGCGGTGCAGGCTGGTGCCCATACCGCCGTCGAGAATCACGACGCGGTCGTCGGCCAGCTTCAGGAACGGGGAATCGGTCGGCATGGTGTGCCCCACAGCGCGGATTGCTGAGTGTGAAGATAGGGCTGGTGAAGAAGGGATTCCAGGACGGAACCGAGGTTCGCGGTCCGCCGACAACCGAGAAATAACAAAGCCGCCGTGGTCATCCGTGACCACGGCGGCGGTGCGGTGGCATCCGTGCCCCGCGTCACGAGCGGCACAAAGTGAAGCCCCACCCCGTGCGGCCGGGGTCGAGGAAGCGGTTCGACCACCGCACGGTTCGCGTCCGTGCTAGCCCCGGCATCCGTGCGGGGCGAAGTGGTGGGGGTTCGGCCGGTCGTGATTGCTCGGTGGGCCGTCCTGCGACGGACGGCGGATCAGGCGGTAGCGTCCGGCGGGTGCCCGCCGAAGTGCCGGGGGGTGGAAGGGGTCACCTGTGCGGTGATGATGGCGCGAGCGGTGCGATCGGTGAGGATCGTCTCGTGCATCCCGGCGTCCCCTGGGTGATTGAGTTCGACTGTGGGCGATACCTTACCGTCTCTGCCGTGGGCATCAAGAGAAATCCTGAGACACCCGGCTGTCACCGGGCGACGGGCATTTCGGGCTGATTTTTCAGGGTGTTCCGCCGGATCAGCCGTTTCGGGTGGCGGCCGTCAAGGGGCAAATGGGTCGCCGGAAAATGGCCGGCGACGGGCGGGGTGATCGACGGAAGGTGTTGGCCGGCGGGGAACTTCGGCCCGCCGGCCCGATCCGCTCCACTCGAAATCCACAAAATTCGAAAAACCTCCACCTGTGCCGTTCCAGACGAGATTGGGAACCCGCAGTTGAGATGGGAGCCTCACCCCGGATTGTCGGATCCCGCTACAGTCTCGCCGAGGCGAGGACGGGCTTGCGAGCCGCCGAGGTAGTAAAGAAGGCCCCCATGCGGATTTTGTAGGTTCGCCAAATGATTGCCTGGCTCTCGAACACCGCAGAGGCACGAGCATAGTACCCGGTCCCAAGTGTCGGATCAAACGCAGTCGGCCGGCCGTTGCGCGAACTCCCCACCCGCCCGCTCGTCCGCTTCGCCAAATCGCCCCGAACTCCCGCCCTCGCGCCGGTCGATACTACCGGAAGCCCCGCCCGGCCCTTCACGGAAGATTGGCTCATGCCCTGGACGTTCACCCGCCGCGACGCCTTCCGCACCGCCGCCGCGGTCGGGGCGGCCTTCACCGCTGCCGTACGCCCCACCACCGCCGGGCCGCTGCTCGACCGCCACCAGAAACCCGGCTGGGTGTTCGGTCGATTCACCGGCGCGCGGGCGGTCGCCGAGGCACTCTTGGCGAATGGCACCGGGTGCGTGTTCGGCATCCCTGGGGCGCAAGAGAACGAGTTGTGGGACGAGTTCAAGGGGTGCGGGGTGCCGTACCTGCTGCCTGCCCACGAGTTCGCGGCGGCGTGCATGGCGGACGGGTACGCCCGTGCGACCGGCAAGCCGGGCGTGCTGTGCGTGGTGCCCGGACCCGGCATCACCAACGCGCTCACCGGCCTGGGCGAAGCGCTGCTCGACAGCGTGCCGGTCGTGGCCATCGTGGGCGACGTGGCGAACGGGGCGAAGTACCGACCCTTCCAGGTTCACTCGCTCGACTCCGTCGGCCTGCTGAAGCCGGTGACGAAGTGCGTGCTTCCGGTGGCGAAGGTCGACCACATCCCCTCGGCGATCCACGCCGCGTTCGCCACCGCCGTGAGCGGCGAACCCGGCCCGGTGGCGGTGGTCATCCCGTACAACCTGCTCATCGACGTGGCCGACTTCCGCACCCCGCCGCCGTGCGCCCCCGCCGTGCCGTTCGACCAGTCGGCGTTCGACGTCGCCCTGGCAATGCTCGCCGACAAGAAGCACCGCGTCGGCATCTACGCCGGGGCCGGGTGCATGGCCTTCGCCCCCGCGCTGGCACAGGTCGCGGAGTTGCTGCAAGCGCCGGTGGCGACGAGCGTGAGCGGCAAGGGGGTGATCCCGGATTGCCACCCGCTGGCGGTCGGCTGGGGCTACGGCGCACACGCCAGCGAGGTAGCGGAAAAGGCGTTCAGCATTGACCCCCTGCACCCGCTCCGTAGCGGGGTGACGGCCCTCCTCGCGGTCGGGGTGAAGTTCAGTGAGGTGAGCACCGGGTACTACGGAAATCCCAAGATTTCCAGGGTGATTCACGTCGATGCGAACGCCGCCAACCTCGGTCAGATCGTGCCTGCCGACGTGTGTGTGCACGCCGACGCCGGGGTGTTCCTGAGTAAACTGTTGGAGCACGCCGACCTTCTGAAGCGTCCGGCGAACGGCCAACTGGTGGCGCGAATCAAGCGGCTGAAATGTGATTCAGCGAAGGCCGCCGACACCATCCCGCCGACCAAGTGCGGCATCGACCCGCTGCACCTCGTCCGCACCCTGCGGAAGCACCTGCCCGACGACGCCCTGCTGTACACCGACGTGAGCGTGAGCGAGCACCTGGCGGCCGAACACTTCGGCGTGACGCAACCCCGCACCTACTTCAACCCGGTGGACAACCAGAGCATGGGGTGGAGCCTGCCGGCCGCGCTCGGCGGGTCGCGGGCCTGCCAGGACCGCCCGGTGGCGGTGCTGACCGGCGACGGCTGCCTGATGATGTCGATGGTGGAACTGAGCACCGCGGCGCGGGCGGGGTTGCCGGTGAAGGTGTTCGTGCTGGACGACCGGGCCTATCACTACATGCAGATGCTCCAGGAGCCGGCCTACCGCCGCACCACCGCCACGCACCTGGCCAAGCTGGATTACGAGGCGCTCGCCCACGGGTTCGGCGTCGGCTATGTGGAAGCCACCCGCCCGGATCAACTCGACGGCGTGGTGAAGGCGGCGGTGTGCCACGCCGGGCCGGTGCTGGTGCGGATCGCCACCGACTACGGCGACCGCAAGATCCGCTGGATCGAGGCCGTGCGCGACCGCTACACGAAGGAGTTGACCCCCGCCCAGAAGGCCCGTTTCCTGGCCCGCATCGCCGCCCGCGAGGTGACGAACGCCGACAAGTCGAGCGATTGACCCGGCGTACCCGGCGGGGTACCGTCAGGGAGACCGCCGGGGACGACTCGATGACGGAAGAGAAGTGGGATGCGGTCAACTACTTCACCGACATGCTCGATCACCTCGTCAACGAGCGACAGGTGCATCGGACCCGAGTCGGGCAGCGGTTGCTCCGGCTGTATGGCTGTGCTGCCTGTCGTCGGGTGTGGCACCTCATCCCGGAGGGGCCATTCCGGAAGGCGGTCGAAGTGGCCGAAGCGTTCGCGGATCGCGTGGGGACGAAAGCGGATCTGAAGGAGGCACTTCGGCTGGCGGGACCTGGGTTGCAACGCGGGCCGACGGCCGCTCACCGATCCGCCGAGCAGGCGGTGTTCTGTGCCGCCGACGAGGGGGCGAGGAGGGCGGGACACGCCGGGATGCACGCCTCGTACGCATTGCACAACGGGTGGACAGAAAACGACGGGGACTTTTGCCTTCTGCTCCGCGACCTGTTCGGCAACCCGTTCCGGTCACCGGTTGCGTTCGCCAAGCGGTGGCGGACCGAAACTGTCGTCTCACTCGCCACCGGCATCTACGCTGACCGAGCCTTCGACCGGATGCCGATCCTGGCCGACGCGCTGGAGGAAGCGGGCTGCGACCACCCCGAGGTGCTGACCCACTGCCGCAGCGCCGGCCCGCACGCCCGCGGCTGCTGGGTGGTGGATGAGGTGTTGGGCAAGCGGTGAGCTGCAGGCGGTGCAGAGGGCCGGCGACCCGAGCCGGACCCGCAGTAGTGGTCTGCTCGCTCCGCGAGCGGGTCTGGATACCGCTCGCGGAGCGAGCAGACCACGGGGGCGCCCCTCGGCTCGCGGCATCTACTATTGCCGCGTCAGTCATCGGTGTCGGACAGGACGTTCGCATGCATCTGGGCGAACTCCTCCCAGGTGGGGAACACGAACGGCGACCCGCCCGCCCGCCGCAGGTGCCTGGCGTCGGTCCGGGAGAGCAAATAGTGGTATTGGGTCGGGGCGACCGGGTCACGGTACAGCACCACCCGCACGGTCGGGGCGTTCGGGTCGTCGGGCAGCGGGTGGGCGGTGAGGGTGACATTCTCGACCACCTTCCAGCCGGTCGGGATGGCCGACGCCGGCGGGCGGGAATCCACGAACACGTGGTGCCGCTCGCCCGTCTCCGTCCGCCCACCTTTAATCAGAAACATGGCTCGTCCCTGGTGCGTGTCACACTTATTAACGAACCGCGCGGCGACTTTTGTCCCACCCGCGGAATTGAGGTCGGGGGACGACAATCGCGCCACGGGTGAACCCGGTCAGTTGGCATGAATCCGGTCACGAAACGAAGCCGCCGCACGGGGAGGCCCGTGCGGCGTGCGTGGTCGAACTCTCCCCGTCAAACTACTCGAGCAGGAGGGTCGGCTCCCAGCCGACCCGCTCGGCGTTCGCCTTCAGCTTCTCCAGTGCCCGGTTCTGGATCTGCCGCACCCGCTCCTTGCTGATGCGGAGCAGGTGACCGATCTGCCGCAGGCTGTGCGTGCCGTTGCCGGTCAGGCCGAACCGCAGGTCGAGCACCTTCCGCTCGCGGGGCCGCAAGTTCTCCATCAGGAACTTGAGCGCCTCCTGGCGTTCGTTGTTCTCTTGCAGGGAGAGGGTCTGGGTGTCCGGCATCGCCTCGGTCAGTTTGAAGTCGCTGTCGTCGTCGAGGACGGCGTTCAGACTCACCGGGGTGCGGGTGGCGGTTTGCAGGTGGTTCAGGTGTTCCAGGCTGCTGCCGGTCCGCTGGGCCAGCTCCTGCGGGGTGGGGATGTGCTTGCCGCCGTGGGCGAGGGCTTCGCTTTCCTGTTGCAGAAGGCCCAGTTCTTGCAGGTGGTGGGGCGACAGGCTGACCAGGTGGCTCTGGCGGGCGACGGCGATCTGGAGCGTCTGGCGGATCCACCAGGTGGCGTAGGTGGCCAGGCGGGTGCCGTGGCTGACGTCGAAGCGGTCGATCGCCTGCATCAACCCGCACACCGCTTCTTGGAGCAGGTCGGTGTAGCTCAGGCTGTGGTGACGGAACCGCTTGGCCACGTGGGCGGCGAGACGGATGTTCGCGCTGGCGAGGCGGTGCTTGTAGTGGACGTAGCGGTTGTGCAACCGCTTGACGGCGGTGACTTCGCGGCAGGAGTCGGTACACTGGTCGCGGATGAACTGGGCCATCGGCCAGGGTTCGAGGGGCGGGCGGCTCTCGCGGAGGGCCGGGAAGTGCCGCAACAGCACCCGCACCAGCTCATTCTTGCAGTCCCAGAAGTTGGTCAACAGCTCCCGCTCTTCCTCGGGGGTGAGTAGGTCGGATGAGAAGGTGGTCGTGACGGTGTCGTCGATCACCTGGGCCGAAGACGCTTTCCGGGTCCGCCTGGCGGTGGCCATGAGTGCCTGCTCCTGTCCCATATAAGGGAAACGGGGGGCGATGGTGGCTGAGGGTTGACAGAAACGGCAACACCCTGCCGCAGGCCCCATCCGGTGGGCCACGGGCGAACGGACCTCGACCGCCGCGGATCTCGTCGGATCGCCTTCGATCCGGACCGATGGCGGGGGAACTCGTTTGGGGTGCCGAACGTCAATCACGGCGGCAGGTCGCACGATCGACCCGCGGCCGGCTGGAGGTGGGAGTTCGCCCGACGGTCTGGTCTTCCGTGACGCCGAGGCCCGACCGGACTCGTTGGCGAGCGGTGGGGTCCGGGACGACGGAGCGGTTCCCAACGTCCGGCGAAGGGGAGGTGGGCATTGGGGAGTCACGCGGAGGTCGGGGGTGCCGTTCCGGATCGGTGTGGGTTGCGAAAACCCTGTCCGGAGTCGGCGACGACCTTCATCGCGTCGGGGTAGCCCTGAAGCCCTTCACCATTGAACTGCCCGATTGTAAGCGCCGGTAACAAGGGGTGCAAGCGTCCGCCTGGCATTCCGACGGATTTTTCTCCCCAGTCGGTGCCGCTTCTCAGACGGTTACCGCGATCTTTCTGGTCGGGGCGGATGACCCGGTTCTCCCGCGTTCGCCAGTTCGGGCGGTGGCGGAATCCGACACCGACTGTGTGGCTCAGGACTGCCGACAGCAGGCTTCCCCACTCGTTGTGAGGGAAATTCCGACGCGAAAGCACTCCCTCGTCGGAATTCGCGTCCTAGAGTGCAGTGGAATCTTCCGCGCAACAGGAATTTCCCGCCCGCCGACACGGAGGTGTGCCCCGGTGAGGACTCCTGACCCCGATTTTCCGCCCGCCCGTGTGACCCCCCCACCGGCGGTGGACATGCACACCCCTCGCTACAAGTGTTCGGTCCTGGCCGTCGACGACGAGCCGGCGATCCTGGCCATGCTCGCGCAGCAACTCGGCCACGAGTTCGACGTCGCCACCGCCACCTCGGCCGCCGCCGCCCGCCAGCTCATCGCCGCCCACCCGCCGGACATCGTCCTGTCCGACCTGACCCTCCCGGACGAGACCGGCATCCGCCTGCTCGACTGGGTGTACCGCACCGCGCCCCGCACCGCCCGCGTGCTCATCAGCGGCACCGCCCGCCTGCAGGACGCCGCCGACGCCATCAACTGCGGGCACATCCACCGCCTCATCCTCAAGCCGTGGAAGCCCGAGGACCTGGTCGCCCACCTGCGGGCGGTCGCCCGCGGGCTGCTCCTGGAGCGGAGCCACGAGCGGCTGCTCGAGGAACTCCGCACCCTGAACCAGGAGTTGGAGCAGCGGGTGCAAGAGCGGACCGAGGAGTTGCGGGCGACCAACCGGACGCTCGAGCGGATGGCCCTGACCGACACCCTCACCGGCCTGTCGAACCGGCGGGCGATCGAGCTGATCGGCGGGCAGGAGATGTTGCGGCGGGTCCGCACCCCGACGCCGATCACGTTCGGGATGATCGACATCGACCGCTTCAAGCAGATCAACTCGCAGTACCTGCACTCCGGCGGTGACCACACGCTCATTCAGCTCGCCCGGGCCGTGCAGCGGACCATCCGCGGGACGGACTCGGTCGGCCGGGTGGGGGGCGAGGAGTTCCTGATCGTCGCCCCCGAGACGGACGCCGGCGGGGCGGCGGTGCTGGCCGAGCGGCTGCGGAGCGAGGTGGAGGGGATGGAAGTTCGCTACCACGGGTTGCGAATCCCGCTCACCATCAGCGGCGGGTTCGCGGTGGCCGAGCCGGCCGACGCGGTCAGCTTCGAGCAGATGCACGAGCTGGCGGCCGAAGCCCTGGCCGAGGCCAAGCGGACCGGGCGGAACCGGTGCGTGATCAAGGTGTTCGACGCCGCCCGCGCCCAGGTGCGGCTGCCGGTCGGCACGTCCTGACGGCGAACGCGAGTTCCATTTCTCATTCTCCCGCCCCCCGTTAGCCCGACGCGCGAGCGAGGGCCAAGCCACCGGCGGGGACATGCAGACGACGCAGTACAATCAGCCACCTGTGAGCCCGACGCGCGAGCGAGGGGCCAGCCGACTGTCCGAAGAGGATGAAGGTGGCGGTGTGAGGGTGCGAAACTTCCCCCTTCGTCCGCGAAGGAGCTGGCCCCTCGCTCGCCAACTTATTGCAATCGTGCCGTAAGTCGTTGTGGCTGG
>CAYMHO010000208.1:0-9893 GCA_964390195.1 uncultured Fimbriiglobus sp.
CGGGGGTGAAGCTGACGCACGACAAGCGGGCGGTGCCGGCCGGCGGGCTGCCGCTCACCGGCAAGACGGTGGTGGTGACGGGCACGCTCACCAAGTACGACCGCTCGGGGATCGAGGCGCTCATCAAGGAGATGGGCGGCACCGCCACCGGCAGCGTGAGCAAGAAGACCGACTACCTGGTGGCCGGCGAGAAGGCCGGCAGCAAGCTGACGAAGGCGCAGGAACTCGGCGTGCAGGTGCTGACCGAGGAGCAGTTCGAGAAGCTGGTGGGACGCTGAACTAGGAGCGAGTGGGAAGGAGCAAGGAGCAAGGGCGGACAGGTGCGGCCTGTCCGCCCTTGCTCCTTGCTCCTTCGACACAGATCAGAACCTTCCGCCGCCCCCGCCGCCGCCGCCCGGCCCGCCGGGGCCACCGCCGGCGTTGGCGAAGATGAAGAAGAGGACGAACAGGAACACGGCGACGGCCATCACCACCCCCACGATCGAGGTGATGATGCCGGCGATGCCCATCCCCCGCCCGGCCGTCTTCAGCGACATCACCCCGAAGATGATGCCCAGGATGGCCGTGATCGGCACGGCGTACAGGAACAGGCAGACCAGCACGATCGACCCGATGCCCAGGCACATGGAGGCGATGCCCATGCCCGTCTGCGGGGCGCGGCCGTACCGCCGCTCGTACTCGGCGTCGTCCCGGTCGCCCGACCGCGAGCGGGAACGGCGGCGGTAGCGGCCGTCCGGGTCGTCGTCCTCCTCGTCGTCGTCCCGCCGCCGGCGGGGCGACGGCCGATCGTCCTCGTCGTCGTCCCGCCGCCGGCGGGCGGGGCGGTCGTCCTCCTCGTCCACCTGATCCTTGAACGAGTACGGCTTCCGCGAGGCGCCGTCGTTCTTCTTCTCGGCAGGGTCCTCGGCGGTGAACGTCCCCTGGCAACTGCCGCACTGCACCAGGTGCCCGATGTCGTCGTCCACCACTTCGAGCTTCGACCCGCACGTCGGGCATGTCAGGATGGGCACGGACCACCTCGGACACAGTGGGTTCGGGAACGGGTCAGTTCGCCCCGCGGGCGAACGGCGGTTTGGTGTCGTCCGGGCGGGCGGGCACCTCCCGGTCGGCCGCCTGGCTGATGGCGAAGAAGGCCATCACCCCGAGGGACAGCATCAGCCCGGCGGTGCTGAACACCAGCCCGGCGACGGCCAGCGGGCGGGAGCGGGACCGCAGCCCGCCGAACCCGGTCGCCAGCCCGCCCAGCGCGAACATCATGCCGGCCCCGCAGCACAGGGCGGACGCCACCGACGCCAGCCCGAGCAGCAGCGAGCTGAGGGCCGCCCCGCGGCCGTTCGCGTCCCGCGGGGGCGGGCGGTCGGCCGGCGGGGCGACCGGCTCGGCGAGGTACGCCGTCCGGCAGCGGCGGCACTCCCACTCCTTGCCCAGGTCGCGGTCGTCCGCCCGGTCCGGGGTGCCGCAGGTGGGGCATTCGATACGGGGCATGGGGGGACCGGAGACACGGAGACACGGAGACACGGAGACACGGAGACACGGAGACACGGAGACAGGAGGGTCGGGTGAACTCGAGGGCACGCTGGTCCGGCGGAGGGGCGTTCGACTCCGCCTGATTTCTCGTGTCTCCGTGTCTCCCCCTCTCCTTGTCTCCCTCTCTCGCCGCCCCGCCAGTGTATAGGAAATCGCCCGGCCGCGTCCGCCGCGGGCCGGCCGATCGCATACACCAAGAGGGGTTGCCACCCGCGCCCCGCCCGTCGGGCGGCGGCCGGGTCGCCGCCCGCCCCCAGGTGACCGCGGCCATGAGCGAGTTCTCCCAGACCACCCGCCCCCTGCAGGTCCGCGTCAGCGGGGTGGCCGACGACGCGCTCGCCGTCACCGCCGTGTCCGGGTCGGAGACCGTCTCCCGCCTGTTCCGGTACACCCTCGACCTCCGCGTCCCCGGCCACACCCCCCTCCCGTTCACCCAACTGCTGGGCAAAGGGGCGACGGTCGGCATCTTCCAGCAGGACGGCGGGTGGCGGCTCATCCGCGGGGTCATCAACCGGGTGAAGGAGGGGGGGCGGAACGACCGGTTCATCGAGTACACGGCCGAGCTGGTCCCGCCGCTGTGGATGCTCACCCGCAACCGCCGCAGCCGCCTGTTCCAGCAGCTGACGACCGAGGACATCATCCGCCAGGTGGTGGGCGGGCTGTACGACCTGAGCCAGGCGTTCAAGCTGGAGGGCACCTACCACCCGCGGAACCTGTGCGCCCAGTACCGGGAGACCGACTTCGAGTTCTTCAGCCGCCTGCTCGAGGAGGAGGGCTGGTACTACTACTTCACCCACACCGACAGCGGGCACGGCATCGTCATCGCCGACAACCCCCGCGGGCACCAGCCGGTGCCGGTGCTCACCACCCTGAACTTCCTGGAGGCGGGCAACCCGGCCGAGGGCGGGCGGGTGACGCGGTGGGAGAAGTCGCAGGAGCTCCGCACCCCGTCGTTCGCCCTCACCGACCACACGTTCGAGATGCCGCCGAACCCGCTGGAGGCGGTCGAGACGCTGTCCGGGGCGGTCAGCGTGGGCACCGTCTCCCACCCGCTGACGGTGGACGGGGACGACCAGTTCGCCGTCACCGACCACCCCGGCGGGTACGCCCGCTGGCGGGACGGGATTGATCCGGGCGGCGGGGAGCGGGCGGCCGACGTGCAGCACGTGTTCGACGACAACGACCGGCTGGCGCGGGTGCGGGCGGAGGCGGAGAAGGCCGGGGCGATCGAGATCACCGGCGGGAGCACGTACAGCCAGCTCACCCCGGGGCACACGTTCACCCTGGCCGACCACCCGGACGCGAACGGCGAGTACACGGTCACGTCGGTGCGGCACATGGGGGTGTACGGGTCGGGCAGCAGCGGCACCGCCCAGTGGGACTACTCGAACGCGTTCACCTGCATCCCGGCCGGGGTGACGTTCCGCCCGCAACGGGAGACCCGCAAGCCGGCCATCCACGGCACCCAGACGGCCGTGGTGGTGGGGGCGGACGGGGCGGAGATCGACCCGGACAAGTACGGGCGGGTGAAGGTGTGGTTCCGCTGGGACCCGGCCGGGCAGCGGGGGCTGGACAGCTCGTGCTGGGTGCGGGTGGCCCAGTTCTGGGCGGGCAAGGCGTGGGGGGCGCAGTTCCTCCCGCGGGTGGGCGACGAGGTGGTGGTCACCTTCCTGAACGGCAACCCGGACGAGCCGCTCGTCATCGGCAGCGTGTACAACGCCGACAACATGCCCATTTACAAGCTGCCCGACCACAAGACGCAGAGCGGCATCAAGACGCACAGCAGCACCGGCGGCGGCACCCAGCACTTCAACGAGTTGCGGTTCGAGGACAAGAAGGGCGAGGAGCTGGTGCACATCCAGGCCGAGCGGAACATGACGACGGTGGTGGAGGTGAACAACGGCACCACCGTGGGGAACAACAGCACCGTCACCATCGGCACCGACGCCAAGGCCGACCCGCACACGCACGGCAAGTCCACCACCACCATCTTCGGCGACACCAAGATGGTCATCAGCAAGGGGGACTACGAGTTCGACGTGCAGACCGGGAAGGCGAAGGTGCACGTGAAGGGGCCGGTGGACGAACAGTTCGAGGACAAGCTGAGCACCCTGGTGAAGAGCGACGTGACGTTCGTCTCCCAGGAGGGGAACATCTCCATCCAGGCGTCGAAGGGGAAGCTGATCGGCGGGGCCAAACAGGCGGTCGAGCTGAAGTCGGCCACCGACGCGGTGAACATCACCGGCACGACCAAGGTGGTGCTGTCGGTCGGGGCCAGTTCGATCACCATGGACGCGGCCGGCACCATCGAGATCAAGGGGGTGAACGTGACCATCTCCGGGGCCAAGGTGGACGTGCTCGGGTCGGCCATGACCAGCGTGAAAGGGGCGATGGTCAAGATCAACTGCTGAGGAGGCCGCCGTGCTACCCGCCGCCCGCGTGTCCGACTTCCACATGTGCCCGATGGTGACGCCGGGCCTGCCGCCCATCCCGCACGTGGGCGGGCCGGTCCTGCCGCCCGGCGCGCCGACGGTCCTGATCGGCGGGCCGTTCGCCGCCCGCATGTCCGACATGGCCACCTGCGTCGGCCCGCCGGACAGCATCATCATGGGGTCGGTGAACGTGCACACCATGGGCCTGATGCAGGCCCGCCAGACCAGCTCGTGCGCGCACGGCGGGATGGTGATGATCGGCCTGCCGACGGTCCTGGTGGGCGGGCCGACCGTCACCCTGGCCGGCACCGCCGACGCCAACGACGCCAACCTGGTGGCGTACGAGTTCTGCAAGTTCCCCCTGCACATGCAGCAGGCGCTGGACGCCGGCGGGGGGAAGATCGTCGTCTGCCGCGGGTCGATCACCGAGCACCGCACCGACCTGGCCGGGGTGCACCCCCGCGGGTGGCCGGCCGGCAGCACCTGGGACAGCGTGCCGGGGGTGTTCAGCAGCGACCGGAACGAACTGGTCATCGCCACCACCGGGCACGGCACCCCGGCGGGGGCGCACGTGCCGGCCACCGGCGAGGGGCACGGCAGCTCCAACCTGGTGCTGCACGAGGGGGCGCACGGGATCGACCACAACGGCCCGGCCGGGGTGAACTCCGGCAGCTCGGGGTTCAACGCCGCCCGCACCGCCGACGCCCCGACCCTGAGCGCGTACGAGAACCAGCCGGGGGCGGCCGGGCAGGAGGAGTCGTTCGCCGAGAGCGCCGCCCGGTACTACGGGGGCGACCCGAACGACGCCGCCAACCACCCGAACCTGAACAACTACTGGGCCGGCGACCCGTACGCCCCGCCGCCCCCGCCCCCCCCCGGCCCGTAACCGTGAGGACGCCACATGGCCGACCCGCTCCCGCCGATCGGCATGGCCACCATGTTGCCCGACGGCACCCTCGTGCTCGACCTGATCGCGGATGACGGGAAGGGGACCCGCGGCATCGGCCAACTGCGGTACCCGATGGACCACCCGAAGTACAAGTACATCCTCACCCACGTCGCCCCCATCGCCCCCGGCGACAAGGTGCCGGTCAAGCCGTTCCCGCCCGAACCTCCGCCCAAGCCGAAGCCGGCCCGCAAATGACCCGCCCCGGCGGGGACGACCGGGGCGTGAGGTCCGGCGACCGCAACCGTTCCCTACGACAAGTCGCTTGCCCCTCGCTGGCGCGTCGGGCTAACTTGATGGCATGTCCGAGCGTGCCGCCCTCGTCGCCGCTGTCGCGTCCGCCCCGGCCGACGATTTGCCCAAGTTCGTGTTCGCCGACTGGCTGGACGAGAACGGCGAGCCAGAACGCGCCGAGTTCGTCCGCCTGCAAATCGCCGCCCGCCGCGAGGCCGAGCAGTTCCCGCCGGTGATTGATAAGGCGAAGTTAAGCCGCATCTACGATCTGTTCTTCGCTCACTACCGCGTCTGGCTTCGCCCGGTGTACGAGGCGTTGGGGCAGCGGCTGCCGACGTTCAACTTCTCGGCCAGCCCGCGGGACAGCCTCGATGTGGCGTCGAGCGAACTCGCCTACACACACCGGGGGGAACCCGGCCCACTGCGCAAGGCGGTCTTTCGCGACGGGTTCATGGAGGCGGTCCACCTCGACACGTGGCGGGTCGGCACCGACGCCTTTCTGGCTGATACCTTCGCCGCCGAGCCGATCACCGACGTGTATCTGAGGATGTGGCGGTCGGGTGTGTGGCCGCGGATCGACGGCCCGCACCTGCGGCGGGTTCGCTCGCTCCGGCCGGCCTTGAGCAACATGATGACTGACGAGGCCGCGACCGAGGCCGAAGCGGTGTGCGGGAGCGAACACCTGACCGGCCTGCGAAGCCTCTCCGTCACCCCGGATGATCTGTACGACGGGGCGATGGGCGAGGCTGTCATGTTCGACGCCCTCCGCCGGTCGCCCCTCCGCCTACAGTTGATCACCCTGGAATTGACCGGCGTCGATCGGCTGACCGCCTTCCTGTCCGAGGACACTGCCGGGTTCGACGCCCTCCGCGAGTTGTCGGTCGTTCACACCGTCCCGCCGGGGGAAGCCGACCTGTTCGGGGGTGAGGTGTCGGCGACGTTTCGCCGTCAACTGGAAGCGCTGAACGTGTTCACGCCGGTAGCCGGTGTGACGTGGCTGGTGTCCGGACCGGGGTGGGAGCGGCTGGAGCGGCTGACGCTTCGCCAGACCGGGTTGGGGGCGAGGGAGATCGGGGCGTTGGGTCATTCGGACATCCTGCCGGCGCTCAGTGAACTGCGGCTGACCGACTACGACCTGACCGATTCCGGGGTGATCGCCTTCGCCCGCTCGCCGTTGGTGGAACGCCTGCGGGTGCTGGAGGTCGGTGGCCGCCAGTTGGGTGACGAGGCGGTGCGGGCGCTAGCCGGGTCGCTCGACCGCGGGCTGGGGTTTTTGTCGGTGCCGGTTCCTCAACCACTCCGGGCGGAACTGTTCAGGCGGTACGGCCCCCGGCTCGCGTTCAGCGGTTGAGGTCGGTTTTGCCATTTCCCGCCACCCCCGAATTCGCCGTAAGTGCTTGCCGGGCATGGGATGTTTAAGCAATTTGAAATGGTTTTTCGGTCCGGTGGGGGGTGTCGCTTAAACCATCCGGGCGGGTGTCGGCCGGTTTCCCGCCAACGTCCGGCGCGGTCAGTCGTTGAACAGTCGTTGGCGGCACCCGCCCCCCACCCGCCGCCGCGAACTGGACGACCTAAACTCCGGTGGATACCGTGGTACGGCGGGACCTCTGCACCCAGCCCGAACCACCACCCCGGCGTCGTCGCGTGCCCCCGGACCTGGATCCGCCTCGCCCCAGCCCGTCCGGCACCGGGGGCGAGTCCGAATGGATTGCGGCCGCCCAAGCCGGGGACCGGTCGGCGTTCGCGCGGGTGGCCGAGGCGTACTACGACCGCCTGTTCCGCTGGCTGTACCACCTCACCCGCGACCGCCACCGGGCCGAGGACTTGACCCAGGAGACGCTCCTGAAGGCGCTGGCGGCGGTGAAGTCGTTCCGCCCGGGGAGTAACTTCAGGGCGTGGCTGTTCCGCATCGGGCACAACAACTTCGTGAACCTGAAGCGGGCCGAGCGGAAGTCCCCCCACCAGCCGGCCGACGACCACCAGGCGGCGGACACAGCGGCCGGCCCGCTGACGACGGCGGCAGACCGAGAGGCGCTGGAGAAGGTGGCGAAGGCCATCCGGGAACTGCCGACCGACTTCCGGACGGCCTTGATGCTGCGGGCGGAAGAGGGGATGAGCTTCCGCGAGGTGGCGGCGGTGCTGAAGATCACCGAGGAGACGGCCCGGTGGCGGGTGTTCAAGGCGAGGCAAAAGCTGGCGAAGGTGCTGTCCCCGGACGTGTTCCCCGATTCGGACGCCTACGACTCCGGCGAGCGGCCCGCGTGAGCGGGCTGGTGGTTCAACGAGGGAGTGTGTGATGACCTGCGACGTGGCCCGCAACCGGCTGCTCGCCCTGCCGGACCCGAGCCGTCCGACGGACGACCTGGTGCCGCACCTGAGCGGGTGCGCCGCCTGCCGGGCCGCCCAGGCGGAGGCGGTGCGGCTGGACGCGCTGCTGCGGGGCCTGCCGGTGCCGACGGCCGAGCGGAAGGCGGATTTCCTGCTCCAGTTGGAAGCCGACGGGCCGGTCATCCGCAGCCGGCCGGTGGCGCCGAGTACGCTCGCCGGCAGCGGAGCCTTCAAGCCGGTGACGAAGTGGCTGAAGCGGATCGACTGGCGGTACGTCGGCGGGGGGATTGCGGCGGCGGTGGCCGTCGGCGTCGGGGTGATGTTCTTCCTGACGCAGACGCCCAATCCGACCCAGCCGGTGGCCGAACGGCCGCGGTCCGAGCGGCTGACGCGGATGGTGAAGCGGACGAACGAGCTGGCCACCACCGCCCGCGCCCCGCACGAGCGGGTGGGCGTGTACGCCGACTGGACGACCGACCTGAAGGGCGAGGCGTGCGACGTGTACAAGGTGGCCGACCGGGACGAGATGAACGCCCTGGCCCGCGACTACGAGAAGGTGGTGAGCGAGGGCGTGGTCGGACAGGCGAAACAGATCGCCCCGGACCAGCTCACCCCCGGCGACCGCAGCAAGGTGCTGACCGACGCCATGAAGAAACTGGGCGAGGCCGAGACGGAAGCCACCCGGCTGGCCGCCGACGCCCCGCCGAACGCCAAAGACGCTCTGGCACGGATCGCCCGTACCGCCCAGCAAGGACGCCAAGACCTGAACAAGATCGCTCAGGGAAAGTAACCAGGTGACGCCCCCGTGAGAACCCGCCCGCTGCTCGTGCTCGCCGCGCTCGCCGCCCTGGCCGCCTGGGTGTCGGCCCAGCCGGGGTCAGGCCCGACCGCCGCCGACTCGCTGCGGATGCTCCGGGCGAACCGCGGGCTGTACGAGGACCTGACCGCGTCCGCCTTGGAGTTGTCCAGGCAGAACACCTCGCTCGACCGGGCCGACGAGTGCCGCAAGGTGGCCGACCGGCTGGCCCGCGAGGTGCGTGAAGCGGTGGACCGCAACGACGCCGACCGGCTGGCCGAGGTGAGCGACCACCTGCTGTCCGTCGCCACCGACGGGCTGGCCCCGAACCTGTCCGACGCCCGCCGCGACATCCGCCCGCCGTCGGAGGACTACGAGCGGCTGCAAACCGTCCACCGGCAGGCGTTCAACAACCTGACCCGCACGGCCGACGCGGTGCCGACGGACGGCGAACTGGGCGGCTCGAAGCGTGCCCAGGCGGCCCGCGAGAAGCTCACCTCCGCCGCCGCCCGCATCGGCCCGCCGCCGACCAAGTAGGCGGCGCAACAACGGGAACGCAGTGACCGGGTGGGTTTGTCACCCACCCGGTCACTGCGTTCCCGGCTCCAGTTGACTCACCCCTCGAACAGGGCTTGCACGAAGGCGTCGGGGTCGAACGGGTCCATGTCTTCCATGCTCTCGCCGACGCCGACGAACTTGACCGGCAGCCCGACCTTCGACTTGATGGCGAACACCGCCCCGCCCTTCGCCGTGCCGTCCAGCTTCGTCAGGATGATGCCGGTACACTTCACCGCCTTGCCGAACTGCTCGGCCTGGGCGACGGCGTTCTGGCCGGTCGTCGCGTCGAGCACCAGCAGCACCTCGTGCGGGGAACCCGGAATCTGCTTGGCGACGATGCGGTGAATCTTCTCCAGTTCCCGCATCAGGTGCGTCTGGGTGTGCAGGCGGCCGGCGGTGTCCACAATGAGCACGTCGTACCCGCGGGCCTTGGCGCGTTCGCAGGCGTCGTGCGCCACCGCGGCGGGGTCCGACCCCTGCTGCTGCTTGCTGATGTCGCACCCGATCCGCTCGCACCACACCGCCAGTTGCTCGACCGCGGCGGCGCGGAAGGTGTCGCACGCCGCCACCAGCACCTTCTTTCCATCGTTTTTCAGCCGCAGGGCCAGCTTGGCGATGCTGGTCGTCTTGCCGCTCCCGTTCACCCCGGCGATCATCACCACCGTCGGGCCGGTCGCCTGGAACTTCAGCCCGCCTTCGGGGTCGGCCAGTTGCTCGCGGAGCTGCGCCTTCACGAACTCCTTCACGTCGTCGCCGACCTCCTTGTCCATGTACCCCTGCCGCACCCGGTCCACGATCTGCGTGGTGGCGGTGATGCCCACGTCGGCGAGCAACAGTTGTTCTTCCAACTTGGCGAGGAACGCCTTGTCCACCCGGTGGGCGCCGGTGAACAGGCCGATCACGCCGGAGAACGCCGACCGCGTCTTCGCCAACCCCGCTTTCAGCTTCTTGACGATCCAGCCGAACATGGTGAGTCTCGGAGTACGATGCCGGAATTGTACCGCCCGGTGAACCGGTGGCGGGTGGCGGCCGGGGGGGACCCCAACACCCCCCGCCCCCCCACCCGTCAACC
>CAYMHO010000208.1:9903-12203 GCA_964390195.1 uncultured Fimbriiglobus sp.
GCGGATTACGGTCGTTGTGGGGCCGCGCGCGCGTGTTGGCGCTCTGCCGGGTGACCGGGGGGGGTGTGCGGCGGGGGTCACAGCACCCCGGGCGGCCCACGCCACCGGTTCACCGAGCAAATTTCACCTACTTCTTCTTGAACCTGTAGATCCCCTTCCCGTTCGCCGCGTAAGTCATCAGGTACACCTCGCCGGCCTCGTCCTCGCCGAAGCTGAGGATCGGCAGGTTCTTGCCGGCGATCGGCCGGTTGGCCGTCACCCGCTTCGCCTTCTCGTCGTACTTCAGCCCCCACAACTTGCCGCTCACGTAGTCCGCGTACAGGTAGTACCCGTCCAGTTCCGGGAGTTCCTTCCCGCGGTACACGTGCCCACCGGTGATCGACTTACCCACGTCGTGGTGGTACTCCCAGATCGGCTCGGTGAACTCCGGCTTCGGGCCGGTGCCGTCCGCCCCGAACGGGTGCAGGCTCTCCCGCCGCCGCCACCCGTAGTTCGCCCCCTTCTCCAGCAGGTTGACCTCCTCCCACAGGTTCTGGCCGACCTCGCCGAACCACCCCTGGCCGGTCTTGCGGTCGAAGCTCAGCCGCCACGGGTTCCGCACCCCGAGGGCGAAGATTTCCGGGGAGTACCCCCTCTTGCCGACGAACGGGTTGTCCTTCGGGATGCCGTACGGGGTGCCGTCGCCCTTCGAGTTGATGTCGATGCGGAGGATCTTGCCGAGGATGGTGTCGGTCTTCTGACCGTGGTCGTCGGGGTCGTTGGCCGAGCCGCCGTCGCCGAGCACCACATACAGGAAGCCGTCCGGGCCGAAGCAGACCGTCCCGCCGTCGTGGTTCCAGTACTTGTGGCTGATCCGCAGCAACTCCTGCTCGCTGGCGGGGTCGGCCTTGTTCGGGTCGTCCTTGCTCACCTTGAACCGGCAGACGACGTTCTCCAGTTTCTTCGCCTTGTCGGTGTAGAAGACGAAGAACTCGCCGGTCTTCTTGTAGTCCGGGTGGAAGGCGAGGCCGAGCAGGCCCTGCTCGTTCTGGTCGTCGCGGTACAGGCACTTGCTCTGGATGTCGAGGAACACCTTGCTCTCTTTGGCCCCCTTCTCGATGACGTGAATGACCCCGTGCTGGGTGGCGACGAACGTGCGGCCGGAGCCGTCGTTGGCGTGCGTGAGCACGATCGGCCGCAGCGGCACCACCTTGCCCGTCGCGGAGCCGTCATCCCAGCCGGTCCATTTCACGTCGGCGAACGCCAGTTCGGTTTCAATGGGCAGCGGCGACTCATCCACCTCCCAGCCGGGGATTTGAGCCGGGATGGCGAGGAGGGCCTGCTTGCTCTGGTCGGTGACGAGCAACCGGCGGCCGACCGGATCGAACGCGACGCCACCGAAGGCCGCATCCTTGACACCGGCCAGTTTCACCGGCTTTTCACCGGGACGGGCGATGCCCCACACGGTCTCGGACCCCAGCGGGAAGAGGCGGCCGTGGGTGTCCGTGCACAGCCCGTAGCCGCCGGAGTCGAAGGCGTGCAATTTTTCTGCCTTGCCGTCGGCGACATTCACCCGCACCAGTTCCCCGCCCTGGCCGAACAGCAGGAGGTGATTCAACCCGTCGCTCACCACCTCCTGAAAGAACCCGACGCCCGGCACCGCCTTGCCGTCGATCACCGTCTTGATCTCCCCACGGGTCGGCCCCCGCGGGCCGAACTTCGCCCCGACGCTGTAGACCGCCGACTCGCCCTGTTTGGCGCCGGTGTCGGTCACGTACAGCGTCCCCCGTTCGTCGGTCGTCAGGCTCGACAGCAGCGTCGCCGGCTTCGGCAGCTCCTTCGCCTGCACCCACGGTTCCGCCTTCTTGGTGCCGAGGTCGATGCGGTAGATGTCGGCCGTCTGGGTGGACACGAACAGCCACCGCTGGAATACGGTGACGGCCATCGGCTGGGCGATCTCGGCGAGCACTTCCGCCTTGCCGTTCTTCACTTCCAACACTCCGCTCCCACTGCCGTCGTCCGCCCCGCGAACGGCCACGAACGTGCGGCCGTCGGCCGCCACGCAGACGGCCGTGGGGTTCTTCAAGTCCTTCACAACGACCGTCGGCTCGGCGGCGAGTATCGCAGCGGGGATCAACAGCGCGAACAGGCAGGCGAATCGGGTCACGGCGTGTCCTTTCGTTCGGGAGGGGATGGGCGAACGTGCCAGGGGAAGTGTAGGCGGGACCTCACCCCCTGGCCCCCTCTCCATGCCATGGAGAGGGGGTGTTCAAGGCGGAGACGTGAAACGGTTTGCCGCGAGGCATCGCCGAGCGGGGCAC
>CAYMHO010000209.1:0-12062 GCA_964390195.1 uncultured Fimbriiglobus sp.
CCCCGGCTCGTGCCCGAACATCTCGTCGTCCAGCAGGTTGTCGTTCAGGGCGGCGCAGTTCATCGCCACGAACGGCTTGTTCTTCCGCGGGCTGTTCACGTGCAGGGCCTTGGCCACCAGTTCCTTGCCGGTGCCCGCCTCGCCGAGAATCAGCACCGGCGCCGGGGCCGGCGAGTACGCCTTCAGCAGCTTCAGCACGCGGGCCATCTTCGGGCCGTTGCCGACCACCCCCTCAAACCCGAACCGCTCGTCCAGTTGCTGCCGCAGCTCGCGGTTCATGCGGGCCAGCTTCACCCGGTCGCCGCTCTTCTCCACGATCGCCCGCAACTCGCTCAGGTCGATCGGCTTGAGCAGGTAGTGGGCGGCCCCCAGCTTCATCGCCTCCTGGGCGGTCCGCACGTCGTTGTGCCCGCTGATGACGGCCACCTCAGCGTCCGGCTGGAAGCGGCGGGCGTGCTGCACGATCTTCAGCCCGTCCACGTCGGCCAGCCGCAGGTCGGTCAGGATGACGTCGAACTCGTCCGCCTCCAGCCTGTCCGAACCGGCCTTCCCGGTGTGCGCGACGGTGACGGCGTACCCCTTCCGCTCCAGGCTCTCGGCGATGGCGGCGGCCAGCTTGGCGTCGTCGTCGATGACCAGCACGCGGACGGAATCCACAACCGGCGGCATGGCGTTCTCGTTTCGGGAGTCGGTTCGGGTATCGTAGCCGGACGACCGCGGATGGAGTATGCTGCGTGGTGCTTGGAGACCTCATCCCACCCTCCGCGGCAACTCCCATGCGAACCCTCCTCCGCGTGTCCGTCGTGCTCCTCGTCGTCGGCCTGGTCGGGGCGGCGGCGATGGTCGGTCAGGCCCAGAAGTCCACCGGGGGGAAGATGGCCGACGCGGCCAACGGCTTCCTCGCCACCCTGTCGCCGGACGAGAAGAAGCAGGCGACGTTCGGGTTCGACGACGCGCACCGCACCGAGTGGTACTTCACCCCCCAACAGGACAAGGAGAAGAACCCGACTCGCAAGGGGTTGCGGCTGGAGAAGATGACCGACAAGCAGAAGGCCGCGGTGACGGAGCTGTTGAAGGTCGGGCTGTCGGCGAGCGGGAGCAAGCAGGCCGAAGCGATCATGGCGAACGAGGGGCTGCTGGCCGAACTGGAAGGGAAAGGCGGGGCGATGGTGCGGAACCCCGGCTGGTACTTCGTGAGCGTGTTCGGCGAGCCGAACAACACCGGGCAGTGGGGCTGGCGGATCGAGGGGCACCACCTGAGCGTCAACTTCACGATCGACAAGGGCGAGGTGGTGAGCGCCACGCCGGTCATGTTCGGCACCAACCCGGCCGAGATCAAAGACGGGCCGAAGAAGGGCACCCGCATCCTGCCGGAAGTGGAAGACCTGGCCAAAGACCTGATCAAGAGCCTGACCGACGACCAGAAGAAGGCGGCCAAGCAGGCCAAGCAACTGCCGGAGATCAAGGAGAAGGCGTCGGCCGCCGGCGTCGGCGACCCGCTCGGCATCCCCGGCACCAAGTTGGACGAGAAGCAGCAGGCGAAGCTGATGGATCTGGTGAAGGCCTACGCCGACCGCCTGCCGACCGACCTGGCCGAGAGCGAGTTCAAGAAGGCGAAGGACGCCGGCATGGGCAAGGTGTACTTCGCCTACTGCATCGAAGAGGACAAGCCGGGCAAGCCGTACACCTACCGCGTCCACGGGCCGACGTTCGTGGTCGAGTTCCTGAACATCCAGGGCGACAGCGCGAAGAACCCGGCCAACCACATCCACAGCGGGTGGCGGACCCTGCCGCAAGACTTCGGCCTGAAGGTGAAGTAAAGCCCGTGCCCGACGCCTCACTCCCGCCCGGTGTCGTCGCCCGTCTCGGCGGCACCGCCTTCCGCCTCGCCGAGCGGTACGGCACTCTGTTCCTGATGCCGCCGCACTTCCGCTCCTACGTCGCGTCCGACGCGGGGGTGCTCCGCGAGTACGACCTCCGCACCGGCGAACCCGGTCGGGTGATCCTGGAACGGGAGCCGAACACCCGCTTGTGCGGCATCTCCGCCGACGGCAAGCGGGTGGTCGTGTCCTCCCCCGCCGGCTATCAGGTGCTGCGGACGGCCGACCGGCAGGTGCTGTTCACCGCCCCGCACGAACTGGCGGCGGTGGGATGCGTACTCGCCCCGAACGGCCGCCGGCTGGCCGTCCTCGTTCGCAACCACTGCACCGAGCAGCGGGAAGCCGACCGCGACATGGAGGGGGCGTACATCCGCGCAGTGGTCGTCCACACCGTCGGCTCGCGGTCGAAGCCGCGTGAGTTCCACCCGCTGCTCAACTTCGGCTTGAAAGCGCACTTCTCGCCGGACAGCCGCCACCTTACCGTCACCGGCGAGTGGGAACCGGAACACGACGACCAAGAGCGGCCGTTCGACGGCCGCGGCGTCATCCAGGTGTGGGACGTGGGAACCGGCCGCGAGGTGTTCCGCCACACCCCGGCCGATGGTAACCGCGACCTCAACGTGCAGTTCGGCGACGGGGTGCTGCTCGTCGGTGCCGGCTACCCGCTCCGCCCGGTCGCGCTGTTCGACCTGCCTTCCGGCACACTCGTCCGTCGATACCCCTCCACCCTCCCCCGCGAGCGGTACACCCTCTCCGCGGACGGGCGAACGCTGCTCGGGCTGGTCGAACTGACCAACGAACTGGTCCGACGCGACGCGCGGACGGGCAAGGTGCGGAGCAAGACCCGCACGCCGTTCGGCCCGCCGCCGTCGTCGTCCTTCAGTGCGCGGGCCGACCGGCGGACGACGCACGACGTCCGGGTGCGGGCGGACGGCACGGTCGTGGTATTGCAGTCGGCCGCACAGACGGTGCTGGCGTGGTCCGCGCCGGCCGGCAAACCGTTGTCCCGGCTCGTCGGCGGGAGCGTGCCCGCGAAGGCCGTCACCTTCACCGCCGACGGGCGACAGGTGCTCACCGCCGGGGGCGAACCCGTCGTCCGCCGGTGGGACGCGCGGACCGGGAAGCTGGTCGGCGAGATCGCTCTGTCAAAAGGCGTGGCCGACCGCATGGCCCTGGTGCGGTTCGTCTCCCCGGACCGGCTGCTGGTGGACTCGGCGTTCGGTGGGGCCGACATCGACCTGCGGACCCGGCGGGTGCGACTGATCGACTCGGGCGACGAAGACGTCGTGTGGGGGGAGTTCCGCTCCGCCGACGGGTGGGCAGTGGATTTCCGGGACAAGGACAAGCGCGCTCACCAACTCAGCCGCGGGCGAACTGAACTGCGGGTCGGGCCGGCGGACGACAGCGAGCGTCAGGTGCTGGTGAAGTTCGAGGGGCAGTGGGAAGCGGCGAGTTGTGACCGCGGGCGGGTACTGCTGGTGTTCGACGACCGCGAGGGGAAGCAGCGGACGATGATGGGCTTCCGCGTCACCGCCGAACGTTCTCGGAGGGTGTGGGTCCGCCACCTGCCGGTGGGGCCGGAGTTCGCCGACACCTCCGAGGACCGCCGGCGGGTGGACTCGAGCAAGTTGAGTTTCACGCTTCCGGAAACCGCCATCCTCTGGGCACCGGATGGAACGACGGCACTGGTGATGCCGCACCGCGAGCAGGTGCCGTCGCTCATCAACCCCGAAACCGGCGAAACGGTGTGCGAATGGGCGACGGGGATCCGCGGCCCGCACGCCGTCCACCCGTCGCGGCCACTGCTGGCCACGTGTTCGCCTCGCGGGAACGACCTCCTCCTGCTCGACTGGCAAACGGGCGCTCGGAGGGCGGTGCTGATGGAGCAGTGCTACCCGCACGCCCTCGCGTGGTCGCCGGACGGCACGCGGCTGGTGGCCTCGCAGCCGGACGGCACGGCACTCGTGTTCGCGCCCGATGTCGGCTGATTCAACGACGCCGCCCACCCGGTTCGCGGGTAGGCGGCCTCCGTCCCTTCAATCCCCTCAGTACCCGTACCCGCCGCCGACGTGCCGCTCCATGTAGATGCCCAGGAACCGGCCGGCGTTCACGCTGTACGTGCGGTAGTCGATGGTGTCGAACCCGTCCCCGCCGTCGATCACCACACTGTTGCCGACCTACACCCCGTCGGTCACCACCACCTCGTCGCCGCCCTCCATCCGCAGGTACAAATCGTTGGCCAACACCCCGTACATGGCCACGCTGTCGTTCTCATTGCCCATCTGCGTGTAGATGATGCCGCTCGTCCGCGGGTTCACCATCTCGGCCAGGTCGTTCCCGGCGTCCGTGACGATCGATACGGCCGTCGGGTACCCGCGGCCCAGGTACACCGCCGACTGGCCGTTGATGGTGGTGCCGCTCACCCCGAACACGAACAGGTCGCCGAAATTGTTCTGCCGCACGCTGAACACGTTGTCCGCCGCGTCCCCGCGGATGTATAGCACCCCGTCGGCGCCGATGACGGCGGACACATTCCCGGCCGGGTTGTCGCGGTCTTCCAGTTGGTCGCACGACAGCCGCACGCCGGTGGTCGGATTCGCGGTCAATTCAATTCCTCTGAACACGTGGGCATCTGGAGGCGGGTGAGGTGCCGCACCGGGCGTGCCAAACGGCGGGCGAAAGGGGCTGGGATATGCGTGCGGGGGACGCCGGCCGACCCTCCAACGGGTCGGCCGACATCCCCCACCCACCCGGAAAACGGGTGCCCGCCCGGGGGGTCAGTCGTTCCCGGTGATCACCTCGCCGTCGTTGCGGACGGCGTACCGCCGCAGGTTGAGCGGGTCGATGCTGGTGCGGATCGCCTTCACGCTCCCGTCACCGAGGGCGAATAGGCACACCCCGGTGTGCCAACTGCCGAACTTGCGGGCGTAGAAGGCGTCCCCCAGAGTGCTCGGGGTGACGTCCGTCGGCCCGGTCGCCAGCGGGTCGTCCGGCCCGGCCACCCGCCCGGAGTACGTCGTCCACACCCCGTTGTAGATTGACCCGTCGCCCACCTTCGCCCGCCCGAGCATGCCCTGCGGCACGTGCTTCTCCCCTGCCAGGAAGGTGTTGCTCAGCCCGTCCGTCACGCTGGCGAAGGTGGTCAGCCCCTTGAAGCTGCCGGCGACCGGCGCCTGCCCCTGGATGAGCATGCCGTTCGCCCGGATGCTCGCCCACGAGATGTCTGTCAGGTTGCCGGGGTAGTTGTTCACCGTGCCCACGCACCCGGCGTAGTCGCCCAGCCCGCCGGGCGGGTTGTTGGTGCCGAAGAAGCGGGCGTCGGTGAACGGGCCGGTGAAGTTGGGCGGCGGGCTGTTGTCCCCCGGCCGCACGTCCTCCTGGGTGCTGAGGGTGCCCGGCCCGCGGCGGCTCGGGCAGTAGAAACTCTTCACGTGGAAGGTGCGGCCGGTGGCGTTCGTGGCCGACGAGTAGTTGGCCGTCGGCGTCCACAGGTTCCGCAGGTTGTCCTGCTCCATGTACGGCATGATCAGGACGAACCAGGTGACCGTGTTGTTCGTCACCCGCAGGGGCGGGAGGGTGCCGACGCTGTCGTGGTAGTTGTGGGTAGCCAGGCCGATCTGCTTCAGGTTGTTGCTGCAACTCATGCGGGCGGCCGCCTCCCGCACCTTCTGGACGGCCGGCAGGAGGAGGCCGATGAGGATGGCGATGATGGCGATCACCACCAGCAACTCGATCAGCGTGAACCCGGTCCGACGCAGGCCATCGCGGAGAGAGAACGGCATCCGGCACCTCGGTCGAAACGGAGAGAGATGAGAGCGTGAGAGAATTGTGATCGACAGGCCGGGAGGAATGATAGACTCCGCCCGCCAACTTGTGGGATAATTCGGACATTGAGATCTCACGGCGGGACTGACGATCCGCACCGTTTCGCCCGCCACTCGCGGATGATTCCCGCCATGCCTGACGCCCGCGACCGCCGCCTCCGCCTCCGCGATAGCTTCTTCCGCCGGGCCGCCAACGCCCGCGACCTGCTCCGCCCGTTCGACCGCGTGCCGGGGGTGCTGTACTTCGTCAAGGACGCCGACAGCCGGACGATGGCTGTCAGCCCGGCGTCCGTCCCGCGGATGGGCGGGAAGGCCGAGGAGGACGTGATCGGGTTCGGCCCGCACGACTACCTGCCGGCCGACATCGCCGACAAGTACCTGGCCGACGACCGGCGGGTGCTCCGCACCGGCAAGCCGCTGGTGAACGTGGTGGAGGTGTGGGTGAACGAGCAGCGGCTGCGGGACTGGATCGTCACCGACAAGTACCCGATCCGCGACGGCACGGGGGCGGTGATCGGGCTGATCGGCACGTTGCAGAGTTTCCAGGACCGGCGGCGGCAGCTCGCCCACCTGGGCACCGCCGGGGAGGCGGCCGAGTTCATCCAGCGGCGACTGGGCGAGCCGATCCGGTTGGCCGACGTGGCCGAGGCGGTGGGGTACTCGGAGCGGCACCTGGAGCGGCTGTTCCGCCAGGTGTTCGGCATGAGCGTGTGGCGGTTCGTGCTCCAGTCCCGCGTGCACGCCGCCGCTCAGGCGCTCGCCCGCACCGACCGCCGGGTGACGCAGATCGCCCTGGAGTACGGCTTCTGCGACGCCAGCGCGTTCGCCCGCGCCTTCAAGGCGAGCACCGGGCTGACGCCGAAGGAGTACCGCGAGCGGCACGCCCCCGGCCGGTGACGCTCACTCGGCACCCGCCAGTTGCACGTCTTCGGGGTTCACCCGCTTCCCGTCGGCCGTGCGGAACTCCAACCGGGCCGGCTTGCCCGTCTTGCGGTCAAGCACCGGCACCGCCCCGCACTCGCTCGCCCCCCAGTCGCCGAGCGCCACCAGCACCGGCAACAGCCCCCTGCCCCGCTCGGTGAGCGCGTACTCCTTGTAACTGCTCCCGTCCGACGCCGGCACCTGCTCGAACACACCCGCATCCACCAGTTTCCGCAGCCGGTCGGTGAGGATGTTCTTCGCCACACCCAGGCTCTTCTCGAACTCGCCGAACCGCCGCCGCCCGAGGAACGCGTCCCGGACGATCAGGAACGACCACCAGTCGCCCACCACGTCCACCGCCTTCGCCACCGGGCAGGCGTCACCCTCGGTGTCGGTGCGTTTCACGGTGCCCTCCCGGAAAATCTCCGGTTCGGTTGCAAGACGCAACCACACCCCCAGTATACCCAGCCAGTTGCGATTCGCAACTACCCCTGTTCTGGAGGCGAAGTCATGGCCGGCAAACTCGAAGGCAAGGTGGCGGTCATCACGGGCGGTAACAGCGGCATGGGTCTGGCGACGGCCAAGCTGTTCGCGAAGGAAGGGGCGAAGGTGGTCATCACCGGGCGGCGGCAGGCGGAACTGGACGCGGCGGTGAAGGAGATCGGGCCGAACGCGACCGGGGTGCAAGGCGACGTGGCGAAGCTGGCCGACCTCGACCGACTGTATCAGGTGGTGAAGGAGAAGCACGGGAGGGTGGACGTCGTGTTCGCCAACGCCGGGGCGGGCGAGTTCGTCCCGTTCGGTCAAGTCACCGAGCAGCACTTCGACAAGCTGTTCGACATCAACGTGAAGGGGCTGCTGTTCACCGTCCAGAAGGCGCTGCCGCTCATGCCCGACGGCGGGTCGGTCATCCTGAACGGGTCGATCGCCGGGTACACCGGGAGTCCGGCGTTCGGCGTGTACAGCGCGACGAAAGCGGCGGTGCGGTCGTTCGCCCGCAGTTGGACGAACGACCTGAAGGACCGCAAGATCCGGGTGAACACCCTCAGCCCCGGCCCGATCGACACGCCCATCTTCGACACCGTCGCCCCGACGAAAGAGCAGGTGGAGCAGCTCAAGACGGGGTTCGCCTCTCAGGTGCCGCTCGGGCGGATGGGCCGGCCGGAGGAGATCGCCACCGTCGCCCTGTTCCTGGCGTCCGACGACAGCAGCTTCGTGACCGGCATCGACCTGACGGTGGACGGCGGCATGGCCCAGGTGTGATGTGCGAAGTTCTCGACCGGCCGACGGGGGTACCTCCGCCGGCCGGCGTCGTTTCACGCCCGCTTGCCGCGGCCGATGGCGTAGTAGGTGAACCCGTAGGTCGCCATCGCCTTCTCGTCGTAGACGTTCCGCCCGTCGAAGATGACCGGACTCGTCAGCAGCCGCTTCATCACCTCGAAGTCCGGGGTGCGGAACTCCGGCCACTCGGTGACGATGGTCAGCCCGTCCGCCCCCTCCAGCGCCCCGTACGGGCGGTCGCTGAAGGCGATCCGCTCGCCGTAGATCTCCTTCACGTTGGCCATCGCCTCCGGGTCGTGCGCCCGCACCTTCGCCCCGGCCGCCAGCAGCGCGTCGATCAGCACCAGCGCCGGCGCCTCCCGGATGTCGTCCGTGCGGGGTTTGAACGCCAGCCCCCACACGGCGATCGTCTTACCCGCCAGGTCGCCGTTGAAGTGGGCCGCGATCTTGGCGAACAGCACCCCTTTTTGAGCCTCGTTCACGTCGTCCACCGCCTGCATCATCCGCATCGGGTGGCCGACCTTCCGCCCCATGCCCAGGATCGCCCGGATGTCCTTGGGGAAGCAACTGCCCCCGTACCCGGGGCCGGGGAACAGGAACTGGAAGCCGATCCGCTGGTCGTGCCCGATGCCCCGCCGCACGTCGTTCACGTCCGCCCCCAGCTTGTCACACAGGTTGGCCATCTCGTTGATGAAGCTGATCTTGGTGGCGAGCATGGCGTTCGCCGCGTACTTGGTCATCTCCGACGACTCGGGGGACATGACCAGGAACGGCCGCTCGGTCCGCAGGAACGGGGCGTACAGTTCCCGCAAGGCTTCGCCCACTTCCGGCTTGCGGACGCCGACGACCACCCGGTCGGGCTTCATGAAGTCGTCGATGGCCGCCCCTTCCTTCAGGAACTCCGGGTTGCTGGCCACGTCCACGTGCGGGCACCCGTTCTCGGCCAGGATCTCCGCCACCCGCTGGTTGGTGCCGACGGGTACGGTCGATTTGGTGATGACCACCCGCGCGCCGGGCGGGCCGACCGGTTCGCCCTTCAGGGCGACCGCGATGGCTTTCGCCACCGCCCACACGGCGCTCAGGTCGGCGTCGCCGGCGTCCGACTGCGGGGTGCCGACGGCGATGAACACGAGGCGGGCGGCCTTCACCGCGGCGGACAGGTCGGTGGTGAACGTCAGCCGCCCGTCCTTGCGGTTGCGGGCGACCAGTTCGGCCAGCCCCGGCTCGTAGATGGGCATGCCGCCGGCGTTCAGCGTGCCCACCTTCGCCGGGTTGTTGTCGACGCACGCCACCTCGTTCCCGCTCTCGGCCAGGCAGGTGCCCGTGACCAGCCCGACGTACCCGGTGCCGACGACCGCCACTTTCATGATGTGTGTCCTGATTGGCGAGCGGCCCGCGTGAGCGGGCTGGTGTCGCTGAACCAGCGGGCTTACGCCCCCCGCCCGCCGGAGGTTCGCCAACTGTCCAGCACGTCGGCCAGGGTTTGTTCGAGGGTGAACCGCGGCTGCCAGCCGGTGGCGGCCACGAGCTTGGCCGGGTTGGCCCGGCTGACGGCGGTGGTGGGCGTGGTGGCGGGCTGCGACTCGACGGTGATTGGCAGGTCGTGCGGGATGCCCACCAGCATCTCCACGACCTGCCGCATCTGGTACACCCGCCCGCTGCCGGCGTTGTACACCTGCCCGCCTCCCCCCGCCTCGATAAGCAGCCGGAGCGCCCGCACCATGTCCCGCACGTCGGTCAGGTCGCGGGAGGCGGACAGGTCGCCGGTCTTGAGCACCGGCGGCTGCTCGCCCCGCTCGATGGCCGCCACCTGGCGGGCGAAGTTGGGGATGGCGTAGTCGGCGCTCTGCCGCGGGCCGATGGTGTTGAACATCCGCGCGACGACCACGTCCAGCCCGGCGGCGGCGTGCAACTCCAGGGCCAGAGCGTCGGCGGTCGCCTTGCTCCTGGTGTACGGGTCCTTCGGCTTGAGGGCGGTGTCCTCGTCGATGTCGGCCCGCCCGGGGTCGGGGTCGCCGTACACCAGCCCGGTGGAGGTGAACAGCACCCGCGGGCGGCGGCCGCAGTTGAGCACGGCGGTGAACACCGCCCGGCTGCCGTCCAGGTTCAGCCGCCAGCACGCCTCGGGCTCCTTGAGCGACTGCCGCGGGGAGGCGAACCCGGCCAGGTGGAACACCCAGTCCGGCCGCACCTCCCGCACGACCGCCTCGACCGCCCGGAAGTCGAGCAGGTCGGCCGCCTGCAACTGCACGCGGCCGGACAGGTGGGCGAGGGCGGCCGGCCAGCGGCCGGTGTGGGTGAACCCGCACACCGCGTGCCCGCCCTCGGCGAGCAGCAGCTCGGCCAGGTGCCCGCCGACGAACCCGGTGATGCCGGTGATCAGGACCTTCATGTCGGGTATGGGGTATGGGGTGTGGGGTATGACAGACTGGCGCGGCGGTCGTTCACACCCCACACCCCATACCCCATACCCGGTTCAGATCCCGCGGGCCTTCGTGTCCGCCGTGTTCCCGCCCTTCAGCCGCTCGATGTCCGTCTTCACCATCCGGTCGACCATCTGCTCGAAGGTGATCTGCGGCGTCCACCCGAGCTGCGTCTTCGCCTTCGTCGGGTCGCCGATGAGCAGGTCCACCTCGGCCGGGCGGACGAGGGCCGGGTCGATGACCACGTGCTTCTTCCAGTCCAGGTCGGCGGCCGCGAACGCCAGCTCGACCAGCCGCTGGACGGTGTGCGTCTGCCCGGTGGCGATGACGTAGTCGTCCGGCTTGTCCTGCTGGAGCATCAGCCACATGGCCCGCACGTAGTCCTGGGCGTGGCCCCAGTCGCGTTTGGCGTCCAGGTTGCCCAGCCGCAGCTCCTTCGACAGGCCGAGCTTGATCCGCGCCACCCCGTCCGTCACCTTGCGGGTGACGAACTCCCGCCCCCGCCGCTCGCTCTCGTGGTTGAACAGGATGCCCGACACGCAGTACATGCCGTAGCTCTCGCGGTAGTTGATGGTGATCCAGTGGCCGTACAGCTTGGCCACCCCGTACGGGCTCCGCGGGTAGAACGGGGTGTCCTCCGACTGCGGCACCGCCTGCACCTTGCCGAACATCTCGGACGACGACGCCTGGTAGAAGCGGATGCGGTCCTTGCCCAGGTGGCGGACGGCCTCGAGCATGCGGGTGACGCCGATGGAGGTGAACTCGGCGGTCAGCACCGGCTGCTTCCAACTGGTCGGCACGAAGCTCTGGGCGGCCAGGTTGTACACCTCATCCGGGTTGGCCTCCTTCATCACGTCGATCAGGCTCATCTGGTCGAGCAGGTCGGCCTGGTGCAGGTGGATGCGGCTGGCCAGGTGGTCGATCCGCTCGAACTTCTCGGTGCTCGCCCGGCGGACGATGCCGTGCACCTCGTACCCCTTCTCCAGCAGCAACTCGCACAGGTAACTGCCGTCCTGGCCGGTGACCCCGGTGATCAGCGCTCGCTTCATCAGTCCGCCTCGGCGGTGGTGTTAGGTCGGTAAAGGATAGGAAGGCTGGGCGATCTTGCCTACCCCGAGTGGGGGCCTCCGCTCGCCGAGCGAGCCGCCCACTTTCACTTCCTCACGGTCAGCACCGGGCACGGGCAGTGCCGGACGACGTGCTCGGCCACGCTGCCCAGCAGCAGGTGCTTCAGCCCGCTGCGGCCGTGGGTGCCGACCACCACCAGGTCGGCGGACAGGTCGGCGGCGGCGGCCACGATCTCCTCCCCGGCCGACCCCAGCCGCACCTCCGCCCGCGGGTTCAACCGGCCCAGGTTCCGGGCGGCGATCGTCTCCGCCACCGCCTGCTTGCCGGAGGCGAGCAGGTCATCGGCGTCGGCGGCCGCCACCGGCACCGGCATCATCATGTCCGGCAGCACGGCCGACGGCTCGGCCACCACGTACAGCACGACCAGTTCCGCCCCGAGCTTCTCGGACAGCTCGGCGGCGTACAGGAGCGCCTTCTCGGACAGCTCACTCAGGTCGATGGGCACCAGCACGCGACGGATGGAGATCATGGCTGTCTCGCTCCCCTCTCCCCTGGGGGAGAGGGGTTGGGGGTGAGGGGGATGGGGAGGAGAAGCACCGTGCTTCCGCCGTGGGGGGGGCCCCCCCCCCCCCCCGCCCCCCCGGATCTGACCCAGGCCGGCGCCA
>CAYMHO010000210.1:0-11940 GCA_964390195.1 uncultured Fimbriiglobus sp.
CGGTACATGAAGGTGGCCAAGCGGTGCTGGGCGAAGGCCGCCCCGGCCGACTTCGACAACCTGAAAGCGGACATGGCCGCCCGCGCCCTGCGACTGCCAACCGCGACGACCACCTCCGGCGGCGAACGCTGAAAGGCAGGCTAACCACCGAGGCCCAGAGACACTGAGAAGACCGGCGGGAGAGTAAATACACTCTCTCTGTTCCGGTCTTCTCTGTGTCTCTGGGCCTCTGTGGTTAGCTCCGTCAGGACACTCCCATGCCGACCCTTGCCGAGCGGTACACCGCCGCGTTCCCCGGTTCCCGCGCCCGCTTCCAACAGGCCCGCGAGCTGTTCCCTTGCGGGGTGACCCACGACACCCGCATGATGGACCCGTTCCCGGTGTACGTGTCGCACGCCCTCGGCAGCAAGAAGTGGAGCGTGGACGGGCAGGAACTGATCGACTACTTCGTCGGCCACGGGTCGCACATCCTCGGCCACAGCCCGCCCGACGTGGTGGCGGCCGTTCAACAGCAGATGGCGAAGGGGACGCACCCCGGCTCGTGCCACGACGGCGAGATCGAGTGGGGCCAACTGGTGCGGAAGCTGGTGCCGAGCGCCGAGCGGGGGCGGTTCACCGGCAGCGGCACCGAGGCGACGCTGATGGCCCTGCGGCTGTGCCGGCTGTTCACGGGCAAGCCGAAGTTCCTGAAGTTCCAGGGACACTTCCACGGCTGGCACGACTACGTCGCGGTAAGCGCCGACCCGCCCTACGACGCCCCCGGTGTGCCCGGCGTGCCGGAGGCGGTGTCTGACGTGTGCGTCGCCGTTCCGCCGAACGACCTGAACTTGGTCGAAGACACACTCAAGAAGGACGACGGGATCGGTGCCGTCATCCTGGAACCGACCGGCGGGCACTGGGGGTCGGTGCCCATCCGCGGCGACTTCCTGAAGGGGTTACGAGAGATCACGACTCGGCTGAACCGCGTGCTCATTTTCGACGAGGTCATCACCGGCTTCCGCGTCTCGCCCGGTGGTGCTCAGTCGCACTACGGCGTCACCCCGGACCTGACGGCGATGGCGAAGATCCTGGCCGGCGGATTGCCGGGGGGGTGTCTGGCGGGGCGAGCCGACATCCTGGCGTTCATCGAGCCGCGGCCGGGCAAACCGAAGATGAAGCACCCCGGCACTTACAACGCCAATCCGCTCTCCGCGTCGGCCGGCATCGCCACGCTGAAGCGGATCGCGGGGGGTGGCGTGTGCGAGGCGGCGAACCTGTCGGCGAAGAACCTGCGGAACGAGCTGAATCGCATGTTCGCGGCGAACGACTTCTGCTGGGTGGCCTACGGCGACTTCAGCATGGTGAAGGTGCTGCCGGGGTTCAGCGGCGCCCACCCGCCGGCTTCGGGAGACAACGACGGGTTCATCCCGTTCGGCAACGACGTGAACCAACTCGACGGGCCGAAGAAGTCGCAACAGGTGATGGCCATGCGACAGGGGATGCTGCTGAACGGGGTGGACTGGTGGGGCTTCGCCGGCATGACCAGTTGCGAGCACACCGCCGCCGACGTGGCCACCACCGTCCACGCCATGCGGGAGACACTGACCGCCATGCGTGCCGAGGGGCTGGCGTAATCCCCCGCCCCGGTGCGTCCGATCCGCCGCCGCCGGACATGATAAGGTGAGGCACGCGGCGGAGGGGCGGTCATGCCGAGGGCGGCCGGGGTCAGCCGGCGAGTGGTTCAGATGGTCGTGGACGACGCGACCGTGTCGGACCAGGCGCTACTCGCCCGACACCTGAGCGGGGACGAGTCGGCGTTCGCCGCGATCGTGCAGCGGCACAGCAGGCTGGTGCTCGGCGTCTGCCGGCGGGTGCTGACCACCCGTCAGGACGCCGAGGACGCCACCCAGGCGGTGTTCGTCGTCCTCGCCCGGCAGGCCCCCACCGCCAAGTGGCAGCGGTCGATCGCCAACTGGCTGTACACCACTGCCCGCCGGGTGGCGCTGGCGGCGCGGCGGGCCGCCCTCCGCCGGGCCGGGCACGAGGCCCGCGCGCCGAACCGTACCGTCGCCGCCACGCTCGACGAGTTGACCGGCCGAGAAACGCTCGCGCTGCTGGATGACGAACTCGACCGCCTGCCGCCGCGGTACCGCGAACCGCTGGTGCTGTGCTACCTCGAAGGGCTGTCGCGGGAAGAAACGGCCGCCCGCCTCGGCGTGCCCGAAGCGACCGTCAAAAGTCAACTCGACCGCGGGCGGAAGAAGCTGGCCGCCGCCCTGGAGAAACGCGGCCTCGTCGCCGGCACGGCGGTGATCGCCGCCGTCGCCGCCACCCCCGCCGCCGCTTGCCCCCCCGAACTACTCGCCTCCGTCATGGTCGCCGCCGGCGGGCAACCGTCGCCGGCCGTGGCCGCCCTCGCACAAGGAGTCGCCGTGAACACCTGGATGAATCCGACGCTGCTCGGCGTGCTGGCCGTCACCGCGGTGTCGCTCGGGATGGCCGGGTTCGCCCCGCCGCCGTCCGCCACCGCCGACGAGAAGCCGGCGGTGAAGGCGGAGAAGCCGGGCGAGAAGAAGGACGCCAAACCGGAGAAGCCGACCAGCATCGGCGGCACCGTCACCGGGCCGGACGGCAAGCTGGTGAACGGGGCGAGCGTGTTCGTCGGCTACTACCGCACCGGCGGCATGTGGGCACCGGGTCAGGAGCGGACCGTCGGCACGAAGGTGGCCACCACCGACGCGGACGGCAAGTTCACCGCCGACGTGCCGAAGGACGCGCCGGCCTACTTCTGGGTGTACGCCACCAAGCCGGGGTTCGGCGTCACCTGGACGGAGCCGAAGTACCCGAACCGGACGATCACCGAACCGGGCAAGCTGACCCTCAAGATGCCGGCCGATCAGCCCATCACGGGCACGGTGGTCGGCACCGAAGGGAAGCCGGTGGCTGGGGCGAGTGTGACGGTGTTCACCCTGATGGACCCGACCGGCCGCGACTTCGACACGTTCCTGAAGGCGGCGGCCGCCGGCGAGTTCGGGGCGATCGGTCAGTGGGACGACCCGCTGCACCCGCCGGTCGAGCTGTTCCGCGCCACCACCGATGCCGACGGCAAGTTCGAGGTGAAGGGCGTCGGCAACGACCGCATCGTCGGGCTGGCGGTGAGCGGCAAGGGCGTCGCCCGGCAGTCGGGGATGGTGCTGACGCGGAAGGGGGTGGACGTCGGCCCGCTGAACCAGCCGCCGAAAGATCAGAGGATGGTCCGCCTCGGACAACACCCGATCTTCTACCCGCCCGAGTTGAAACTGGTGGTCGTCGCCGGGTACGCGGTGGAAGGGGTGGTGACGGACAAGAAGACGGGCAAACCGATCGCCGGGGTCTTGCTGGAAGTGAACACCGGCCACTGGGACCGCGTGACGACCGTCAGCAACAAGGACGGCAAGTACCGGCTGGACGGGATGACGAAGGGGATGAGCCACCACATCAACGTGTTCCCGCCCAAAGGGGTGGACGTGTTCCCCACCTGGGCCGACGTGAAGGAGGCGACCGGCTACCAGGCGGTGACGCTCGACTTCACCCTGGTGCCGGGGGCCGTGTTCGCCGGCAAGGTGATCGACAAGGAGACGAAGCAGCCGCTGTCGGCGTCCTTCCAGATCATCCCGACCGGGGACAACGACTTCGCCAAGAAGCCGGAGTACGAGACGGCCTCCCGCGACATGGTGTGGAAGGGCGGCGGGGGCACGTTCCGCATCGTCACCCTGCCGGGCAAGTCGAGGGTGAACGTCAGCGTCAGTCCGACGGGCACCCTCCACGGCGAGCCGTTCCACCCGTACCTCGGCGGGCAGACGCTGGAGATCGACCTGCCCGAAACCGGCGAGAAGGAACACGTTATCGAGATCGAGCGCGGCAAGACGGCGGTGGTGAACGCGGTGGACGACTCCGGAAAACCGGTGTCCGGGTTGGTGGTCGCCGGCATCACGCAGACGAACCAGGACGGCGTCGAGCAACTGCGGGCGTTCAAGCTGCCGGCGGCGGACACGAAGTTCACCGTGTTCGGGCTGGGGGAGAAGGAGAAGCGGCGGGTGGTGGTGATCCAGCCGGAGAAGAAGCTCGCCGGGTCGCTGGTGGTGACGCCAGACGGGGACCTGAAGGTGACGCTGGCGCCGCTCCAACCGCTCCGGGGCACATTCACCGACAGTGATGACAAGCCCCTCGCCGGGCTGGCCGTGTCCATCGACTACAACGTCAACGGCCTGTGGTCTCTATTCCGCGATCACATCCCGGCGTGGAAGCGATCGGCCACCACCGACAAGGACGGCAAGTTCGAGATCCCGGACGCCATCCCCGGCCTGCCGTTCACCTTCGACATCCGGAAGGGGGACACGAACTACCGTGGCGCCCCGCGGTTGGGCACCCAGACGGTGCCGGCCGGCAAGCCGCTGGAGTTGGACACGAGGAAGCTGGAGGAAATTCAGGACTGACGTGTCACCACCCGCCGCCGGCGCACATGACAATGGTGAGGTGACTGCGGAGGGCGGGCGATGGCCAAGCGAACGGCGGCGGTGGTGGCGCGGGCGGTCCGCGGGGTCAACCCCGAGTTGGCCGCACTCAACGACCGCGACCTGCTGACCCGGTTTGTCGACGACGGTGACCAGGCGGCGTTCGCGGCGGTGGTGGCCCGGCACACGGCGATGGTGCTCGGCGTCTGCCAGCGGGTGCTGCACTCGCCGGCCGACGCCGAGGACGCCACGCAGGCGGTGTTCCTGGTGCTGGCGAAGAAGGCGAAGGGCACCCGCTGGCAGGCGAGCGCGGCCAACTGGCTGTACACCACCGCGCGGAAGGTGGCACACAACGCGAGAGTGTCGGCCGAGCGGCGGAGCAAGCGGGAGCAGTCGGCGGCGGTGCCGGAGGCGACGAATCCGGCCGACACCATGAGCGGGCGGGAACTGATCGCGGCGCTGGACGACGAGTTGGACAAGCTGACCACGCGCTACCGCGAGCCGCTGGTGCTGTGCTACCTGGAAGGGCTGACCCGCGACGAGGCCGCCGCCCGCCTGAACCTGGCCGTGCCCGCCCTGAACAAGCAACTCGAACGCGGCCGGAAGAAACTGCACGACGCGCTCGCCGCCCGCGGGTGTGCGCTCGGCGTGCTGCTCCTGGCCGCCGTTTCCACCTCCTCGGCGGGGGCGTCCCCGCCGCAGTTGCACGAGTCCATCCTGGCCAACGTGGCTGCGGGCGGTGCGCCGTCCGCGTCCGTGGCCGCACTCGTACAGGGGGTTGTGATGAACGGTGTCCTGACACGCATGCGGCTGGCGGTGCTGGTGGCGGTCGGGCTGACGGCGATGGGGTTCGGGGCGGCGGCCGTCGCACTCGCGGCCGACCCGCCGAAGGCGGACAAGTTCGAACAGGTGAAGGCGGACGGGAAGACGGACACCAAGCCGGGCGAGCAGAAGGCGAAGACGATCACCGGCACGGTGGCCGGGCCGGACGGTAAGCCGCTGGCCGGGGTGGCCATCAACACGATGACAATAACGAAGGACGACATGTCGGAGGTGACGACCCTGGCGACGACCGACGCGGCCGGCAAATTCGCCGTCACCCTCGGCCCGCCGAAGGGCCTGGACTACCGGCAACTGGTCGCCGCGAAGGCCGGGTTCGGCCCCGACTGGCTGAACGCCCGCGACATCGGTGACAGCCCGGTGTCACTGAAACTGGCGGCGGACGACGTGCCAGTGAAAGGCCGCGTCACCGACCTGGAAGGGAAGGCGGTGCCGAAGGCGACGGTGCGGGTCACCGGCGTCGCCGCCGGTAACCTGGACAAGGTGTGGGAGCAGTGGGCGAAGAGCCCGTACCTGGCCCTGCGAAACGTCGGCAAGGAGTTCCATCAGCCGGCCCTCGGCGGCCTCCCGGAGAGCGTGACCGCCGACGCCGACGGCAAGTTCGAGATCACCGGCGTCGGCCGCGGGCGGATGCTCGCCCTCGTCGTCGAAGGCCCCGGCATCGAATCGACCGGCCTGCGGGTTGTCACCGACCCGGCGTTCGACCCGAAGACGGTCGGTCAGCCGAACCGCGGCACCATGCAGGGCGGGACGTTCCAGCCCGGCCCCGACCTGTACCCGCCGACGTTCACCCACGCCGGCCGCCCGGACCAGCCGATCCGCGGGGCGGTGACGGACGCCGCCACCGGCAAGCCGGTCGCCGGGGTGATGGTGACCGCCGGGTCGGACGACCCGCACTGGGGTGAGGGGAACACCCGAGCCACCACAGACAAGGACGGCACCTACGTCATCCGCGGGGTGGCGAAGTCCACGAAGGTGCAGGTGGCCGTCTACCCGGCCGAGAAGCAGTCGTACTTCCACTACCACACCACCGTGAGCGGCGAACCCGGCCTGGCAGAGATCACCGCCGACCTGAAGCTCACCCGCGGGGTGCTGGTGAAGGGCAGGCTGGTGGAGAAGGGGACCGGCCGACCGGCGTCCGGCAGCATCCAGTACACCGCCCTGGCGGACAACACGCACTACGCCGGCCTGATGGCCGACCGGCGGGGTGAGAACGCGAAGCTGATCGGCACCGGCCGGGACGGGCGGTTCGAGGTGGTGGTGCTGCCGGGAGCCGGGGTGATCCTGGCCCAAGGCGAAGTGTTCTTCCCGGTGCGGGGGTCGGCGTTCACCCAGGTGCGGGTGGCGAAGGCGGACCGGTCCCGCGGGTCCACCCAGTACGGGGTGGGGGAGACGTTCACCGCCGCCGACAACCACGTGATCCCGCTGGCCGGCCAGTCCGGGTACGTCATCGTCAACCCGAAGGCGACCGACGAGAGCGTGGAAGTGACCATCGAGTTCGACCGCGGCAAGAGCGTGAGCGGCACGGTGGTCGGTGCGGACGGCAAGCCGGCGACCGGCGTGACGGCGTACCAACTGGAAGCCTGCTACAGCTTCCCGCAACCGCTGAAGGACGGTCGGTTCACCGCCATCGCGCTGGAGGCCGACCACCCGCGGACGGTGCTGTTCGTGGACGCCGCGAAGAAGCTGTCCGCCACCGCCACCCTGAAAGGGGACGAGAAGGACGTGACGGTGAAACTGCAAGCGTGGGGCAAGATCGGCGGTCGGCTGCTCGACGCCGAGGGCAAGCCGGTGGTCGGGGCGAGGGTGTACGCCAGTGCCAAAGACGACATCCGACACGTGTCGCTCAACAAGGATCTCGACGAGAAACCGGCGACCACCGACGCCGAGGGCAAGTTCACCCTGGACGTCCCGAGCGGGGATGTGCGGTACCTCCTGAGCTTCAGCGTGAAGAACAAGTTCCAGAACACCAGGTTCGACCCGAAGGCGAAAGGGCACACGGTGAAGCCGGGCGAGACGACCGACGTGGGCGACGTGAAGGTGAAGGGCGAGTGAGACGACCCCCGCCGCGGGCGGTACACGCCGCCCGCGGCTCACCTGACCACCCGACCGGGAGGGTTGACCGTGCCCGAGAACCTGTGGGCGGCGTATGTGCCCGATGACAAACAGCCGTGGGACCTGAAGCGGGTGGTTCACCTGCACCGGCGGGCGGCGTTCGCCGGCACCTGGGGCGAACTGCAACGCGACCTGAAGGACGGCCCCGAGCAGGCGGTCACGCGGTTGCTCGACGGGAAGGCCAACCCGCACGCGGCGAAGGAGTTCGACGCCACCGCCGGGCTGCTGTTCGACGCCGCTGTCACGCAGGGGGAGATTGGCCGGCTGAAGGCCGGCTGGTTCTACCGCTTCCTGCTCGGCCCGCACCCGCTGCACGAGAAGCTGACGCTCCTGTGGCACGACCACTTCGCCACCGCCAACAGCAAGGTGGACGACGCCGGGCGGATGCGGCAGCAGAACGAGACGCTGCGGAGGCACGCCTTCGGCAAGTTCGGGGCGATGGTGGACGCCGCCGTGCGGGAGCCGGCCCTGCTCTTTTACCTGGACGCGCAGACGAACCGCAAGGGGCACGCGAACGAGAACCTGGCCCGCGAGCTGATGGAGCTGTTCACCCTCGGTGTGGGCAACTACACGGAGGCGGACGTGAAGGAAGCCGCCCGTGCCCTCACCGGGTGGAGCGTGGACGACGGTAAATTCGTGGAGATCCCGGAGCGGCACGACGCCGGCGAGAAGACGGTGCTGGGCACGAAGGGCAAGCTCGACGGCACGCAGTTGGTGAACCTGCTGCTGAAGCAGCCCGCCACCGCCGACCGCATCGTGAAGAAGCTGATCCGCCAGTTCTTCGGTGACACCGGGGTGTCAGCGGACGCGGCGAAACAACTGGCCGCCGGGTTGCGTGAGCGGGAACTGGACATCGGCTGGGCGGTCGGCACGGTGCTCAAGTCGCGGATGTTCTTCGACACGACGAACGTGCGGACTCGGGTGCTGTCGCCGGTCGAGTACGTCGTCGGCTCGGCCCGCGTGCTGGAACTGTTCGACCCGGCCCCGAGCACGCTGGCGATGGCCGACTGGTCGGCCCGCATGGGACAGGACGTTTTCGACCCGCCGAACGTGGGCGGGTGGCCGGTCGGCAAGAAGTGGATTCACAGCCGCAGCCTGATCGCCCGGTCGAACTACGCGACGGCGCTCGTCACCGGCCCGGACAGCGGGCGGAGCGTCGCCTACGACCCGGCGGCCCAGGCGACAGGGCACGGGTTCGGCGTGAAGCCGGCCGACGTGCTGACCTTCCACCACCGCCTGCTGCTCGGCACCGACCCGACCGCCGACACGCGGAGACGGCTGGAATCGCTGGAGATACCGAAGCTGGTGACGGCACTGCTGTCGTCCCCCGAAGCCCAACTCGGTTAACCCGACGCGCAAGCGAGGGCCAAGTCACGTCCCCCATCGGTGGTTCGCCCCTCGCTCGCGCGTCGGGCTAACAGGAGGGTCATATGCTCTCTCGTCGCTCGTTCCTGAAGGCGTCTTCGGTCGTCGCACTGTCTGCAACCGTGCCGCTGTTCGTCAGTCGTTCCGCCCGCGCCGCCGACCCGGACAAGGACGCCCGCGTGCTGGTGGTGGTCGAGATGGACGGCGGGAACGACGCCCTGAACACCGTCGTCCCGCACGCCGACGCCGAGTACGCCAAGCTCCGCCCGCGGCTGAAGATCGACCCGAAGCGGCTGGTCAAAGTGACCGACGACGTCGGCCTGCACCCGGCGCTCAAGCCGCTCGACAAGTTGCTCGGCGACGGCCGGCTCGCCGTCATCCCCGGTGTCGGCTACCCGAACCCGAACCGCTCGCACTTCGAAAGCATGGCCATGTGGCAGACCGCCAGGTTCGAGGAGGCGGAGCTGCGGGGTTACGGCTGGCTCGGCCGGGCGATGGACCCGAGTGCCGGTAACCTGTTCGCCGTCGGCGGGGAGGTGCCCACCTCCCTTCGCGGTCGCCGCAGTTCGGCCGTGGCGTTCAAGCGGATCGAAGAGGTGCTACTCATCGACACCGCGGCGGCGAAGGCGGGCGTGGGGAGTGAACCGGCCGACGACTTGCTGGCCTATGTCCGCCGGCAGGCGGCCGACGCTCACTCCGCCGCCGACAAGCTGGCGGCACTGACGAAGGACAAGGGCGGGGCGACCTACCCGCAGACGGAACTGGCTCAGCGGCTGAAGATCGTGGCCAAACTGCTGAAGGCGAACGTCGGCGCGCGGGTGTTCTACACGTCGTTCAACGGGTTCGACACGCACTCGCAGCAGCAGTTCACGCACGCCGAGTTGCTGAGCGAATTCGCCGGGGCGGTGGCCGCCTTCTTCGCCGACCTGACCGCCAGCAAGCTGGCCGAACGGGTGTCGCTACTGTCGTTCAGCGAGTTCGGCCGCACCATCAAAGAGAACGGCAGCGCGGGCACCGACCACGGCACCGCCGGGGCCTGCTTCGTGGCCGGGCCGACGGTGGCCGGCGGGCTGGTCGGCTCCATGCCCAGCCTGACCGACCTGAGCGGCGGGGAGCCGAAGATGACGACCGACTTCCGCAGCGTGTACCACAGCCTGCTCACCGGCTGGATGGGCCTGCCGGCGGACGACGGGGCGGAGAAACTGCCGGCGGTCAAGCTGTTCCGCGGCTGACGCTCCGGCGGTAGGCACCGGGGCTGACGCCCAGCTCGCGGCGGAACACCTCCGTCAGCCGCTGGATGTTGCCGAACCCGACGTCCCGCGCGATGGCGTCGAGGGTGCGGTCGCTGCGGGCCAACTCCCGCTTCGCCCGCTCGATCCGCACCCGCCGGATTTCGGTGGCGATCGGCCGGTGGATCGACTTGCGGAAGTAGTTCTGCAACGTCCGCGTCTCGGCCCCGACCGCCGCCGCCACGTCCTCCGGCCCGATGCGGCGGTGGCTGTTCGCCGAGATGTACGCCAGCGCCGCCGCCACCGTCGGGTCGTCCACGGCGAAGAAGTCGGTCGACTCGCGGACGACCAGCCCGTGCGGCGGCAGGCGGATCGGTTCGGCCGGTGGCGGTTCCCCGGCCATCAACCTCCCGAGCAACTCGGCCGCCGCGTACCCGATGCGGTCGTACCCGATCTCGATGCTGGTGAGCGACGGCCGCGGTTGCTCGCACAGCGCCTCCTGGTTCTTGCCCGCCACGACGGCCACGTCGTCCGGGATCCGCCACCCGCGGCGGTGCCCCGCCTGCACCACCAGCCGCCCGTACACCTCCTGCCCGACGTACACCCCGACCGGCGGCACCCACCGGCGCATCGCCCGGTCGATGAACTGCACCGTCTTCCGCCAGTGGGTCAAGTCGCGGAACGGGTCTTGGGGGATGAGGGCGGACGTGCAGGCGAACCCGGCCTCGCGGACCAGCCGGGTGAACTCCGTCACCTCCAACTCGTTGTCCGCGTTCTTGGGTGAGGTGAGGGTGGCGAAGGAGCGGAACCCGCGGGCGAGCAGGTGCTCGGCCACCAGCCGGCCCACCTCGGCGGAGTCCGGGAACACCCCCGGCAGCAGGTGACGGGCGGGCGAACTCGGCCACACGTTCACCACCGGCACGCCGAGCTTGGCCGCCCGCCGGGCGAGCGGGTGGTTCGCCCGCGCCACGATGCCGTCGTACCGTTCGGCGGGGGGCCGCTTCCGCCGCAGGGTGTCGTGGGCGAACTCGTCGATGATCGACACCCACCCGTGCTCGACGGCGTACCGCTGCACCCCGGCGAACACCTCGGCGTGCCGCTTATACGGCCACTGCAGGTCGAGCATGAGGGCCACGCGGGGCGGCGGTCGGGTCATTTGGCGGGTTCCGAGATTCGTCACCTTTTTTCCGGTGGGCGTGAATCGCACGCGGCACAATTGTACCACCAACTTTTCACCCCACCACGGCCTCGTTCGGCTGAAGGACCCTTATGCGGGTGTGGGACCGCTTGCCGGTGTTCGCCCTTCTCGTCGCGGTCGGCACGGCCCACGCCGCCGACACGCCGTTCGCCGTGCCGAAGGACGTGCGTGGGGTGCTGGCGACGTACTGCTCCGATTGTCACGGGGTGAAGGCGAGCGGGGGCGTGCGGCTGGACGGGGTGGAGTCGCTGAAACTGAGCGATCGGCTCGACCTGCTCAACAAGGTGCAGGACCAACTGTTCTTCCGGATGATGCCGCCGCCGAAGGAGGACCAGCCGACCGTGGCCGAGGCGAAGGCACTCGCCGACTGGGTGCGGGCCGAGTTGCGAACTCACAAGGCGTCGAAGCTGGACGACCGGCTGCCGTACCCGGACGCCGGCAACTACGCCGATCACGCCGCCCTGTTCGATGGCACGAACAAGGACAAGCCGTTCACCCCCGCCCGCCGCTGGCTCGTCAGCCCGCAGGTCTTCGAGGAGCGGGTGCTGGACGTGTTCCAGTTGACCGGCAAGGACCGGGACAACTTCCGGCGGTCGGGCTTCTACGGGGTGACCAACCCGTTCGTGCTGCCCGACCACTCCGGGGTGCGGTACTACGACCTGACCCAACTCGACGGCAGCCACCTGCTGGTGATGCTCACCAACGCCGAGTGGATCGCGTC
>CAYMHO010000211.1:0-11921 GCA_964390195.1 uncultured Fimbriiglobus sp.
GTGGCCGACGGGGTGAACGCCGCCCACGCCCAGGGGATCGTCCACCGCGACCTGAAACCGGCGAACGTGCTCCTCACCGCCGACGGCACGCCCAAGGTGGCCGACTTCGGGCTGGCCAAGCGGGGCGTTGGCTCGGACCTGACGAACACGCAGGCGGTGATGGGCACGCCGGCGTACATGGCCCCGGAGCAGGCCGGCGGGGGGACGAAGTTCGTCGGCCCGGAGGCCGACGTGTGGGCGCTCGGCGTCATGCTGTACGAACTGTGCAGCGGCGAGCGGCCCATCGACACGTCCGGCCCACTGCTCGACGCCATCGCCCGCGTGGCGAAAGGGGAGGTACCCAAACTCCGCACGAAAGCCCCGACCGTTCCCACCGACCTGGCGCTGATCACGCACAAGTGCCTGGGCGCCGACCCCCGCGACCGCTACCCGACCGCCGGCGGACTGGCCGCGGATTTGCGGAACTGGCTCGACGGCAAACCCATCACCGCCCGCGCCACCGGTGTCATCGAACAGGCGGTGAAGTGGTCCAAGCGGAACAAGAAACTGGCGGTCATGGGGGCCGCGGTGCTGCTCGCCACTACCGCCGGGGCGGTGACAGCGTCGGTGTTCGCCGTTCGTGCGAGTAGGAGCGAGGCCGATGCGGTCGGCAAGGCCCGGGAGGCGACGGCCGCGCAGAAGGCGGCCGAGGAGGCGACGGTCGAGGCTCGGCGGCGGCTGGTGCGGCTATACGTCGCAGCCGGTGCTCGGGCCGAAGACGCCGCCGATTTCGGCACCGCCCTGCACTGGTACCACAAGGCGTGGGACCAGGACCGGGACGACCCCGAGTCCGACCCCAGTCACCGCCTCCGCATCGGCGGCGTGCTGAACGAGATGCCGCACCTGCTGGGAGCGTGCTTCCAGGCGGAGAAGGTGTGCGACGCCAGCTTCTCGCCGGACGGCACCCGCATCGTCACCCGCGGGGAGGGGAACGAGGCGGTCGTCTGGGACTACGAGCGGAGCAAGCCGGTCGGTTCCCCGCTCCGGCACTCCGGCCGCGTGCGGCACGTCTGTTTCAGCCCGGACGGGCGAACCGTCGCCACCGCCTCGGCCGACGGGACGGCAGTCGTCTGGGACGCGGCGACCGGGGCGCGGCGGTACGCCTTGAAACATGACGGGCCGCTGACGTGGGTGGCGTTCCACCCGGACGGCACGCGGGTGTTGACGACGGCCGAGGACAAGACGGTACGGATGTGGGACGCTGACAGCGGCGCGCCGAAGGAGTGGAAGTTGCCCTATGACGCCGTTGTCGATCACGCCGCCTTCTCGCCGGACGGCACGCGATTGTTGACCGCCGGTCGGGACAACACGACGCGGGTGTGGACGGTCGAACCGCCGGCGGCATTGTCGCCGGCGATCACCTACTCGGCGTCGAGCGACCAGGAGCGGTACACCTTCAACTACGACCGCTGGCCGCGGTTCAGTCCGGACGGCAAGACCGTGGTGTCGTTCAAGGACAAGGAACTGTTCGTGTGGACTCGCGGCGGGGCGGACGAAGTGCGGAAGGTCACGCTCCCGTACATCGCTATCGAATGCCACTTCGTCGGCGACGCGGACCGCCTGTTCATCACGGGGAATAACAACAACGTCGGTATCGTCCGCCTGTCCGACGGCAAATTCGAGGTCCGCCACACCCACACCCGGAACGTGAACATCGGGGCCGCCAGCCCGGACGGAAGGTGGATCCTCGCCCCCATCAGCGGGGGCAAGGTTTACCTCTGGTCGTCGACCGACACGGAGGTGAAATCACCTTCGCAGGTGTTCCCGTGTACCGACTTCTGCTCGGCCGTCGCGTTCACCGCCGACGGCACCCGGATTCTGACCGCCAGCCAAGACGGAGCCGTCCGCGTGTGGGCGACCGAGCCGAACCGCTTCTTTGAAAGGCCCTACGCCTACGACTGCGGCCGAGCACACTACTTGCCGTCCGACGGAAAACCGGGTGAAGCCCGGAAGGTGTGGAGCCCGGACGGTCGACGCACGGTCGAGTTCGGCCAACCACCGGACAGGTTCCGACTCGTCTCGGCTACGGCGGGGGTCGTCCGCGAGCAACAAGTGCCCTTCGAGATCAAGCGGGTGCAGTTCTGCCACGACGGGTCTCGGTTTCTGGTGATGGGCGAATCGTCCGTTCGGGCGTGGCTGGCGACCACCGGCGAACCGTCTGGGCCGGAGGTGCCGCTGGCCAAACAGCCGGCCAACTGGTTCTCGTTCGTGACCGGGAAGATGTGCAACGACGGCACCCGCCTCGTCCTGATGGAGGATGCCAAGACGCTCTCGGTGTGGGATACGACGACCGGCCGTCGGGTGATGGGCCCGACACGACACGACAACCCCGGCCCGGTCATCTTTGGCCCCAAGGAGAACGCCGGGGCGGTGGGTGATTCGTCCCTCTCACCCGATGGGAAGAGACTGGTCGTCGCTCTCAACTCGCACGGCACCATCACCGTTTGGGACGTGGACGCGGGCCGGGTCCTGCACCACAATCGTCGGTACACCGGTTCGATCTTCGGGATCGGCATCTCGGACGACGGGAGTAAACTCGGCGCAGTTTGGGACAAAGGGACTGCCCAAGTGTTCGCCACCGAGACGGGAGAACCGATCGGCCCCGCGTTCCGCCGCGAGGGGGCGTCGTTCGTCGGCGACTTCACCAACGACGCCCGATTCATCATCTCCCGCGACACAGAGAGTCGCACGTTCCGCCTGTGGGATCTCGTCCGGGGCGAACGTCTGTTGTCGATCAAAAAGAATCAACTGTACCAGAGTGCTTGGTTCTGGTTTGCGGCAGACGCGAGATCGATCGTGGCCCGTAGACTGAACGGCACCTTCGTCCGCGTCCAATTTCCAAGGTTCGACGCCCCGGCGGACACGCTCGGCCCGCTCGCCCAGTTCCTGACCGGCCAGCAGATCGACGCGTTCGACGGCATCGAGCCGTTGACCCGTTCACGTTCCGCGGCGACCCGGCCAAGTACCGCCGGGCGTACCTCGCATGGAAGGGGATCGCAGGAGAGTGAAGCATGCGATGAGAAGGGCGGGTCGTCGCGGTGGTTGTGTGGGGGGAGGCGGGCGACTTCCAGCAGGCGTTCGGGCACTTCCTCGCAGCCGAGTTACTGCGCCCCAAGCCGGTCAGCCCCGAGGTGCCAATGAAGGAGGGCGGGCGAGCCGGCATCCGCCCTACAGCACCCCTTTCACGTCCAGGCCGGTGGCCTCGGCCACCACCTCCACCACCTCCTCCGCCTGCGCCTGGTCCTTCCCGCGGAAGAGCGTCTCCTCCACCCCGCTGTACATGTTGCAAAGCACCGCGTGGTACCGCTCCGGCTTCAGCACGAACCACCAGAACAGGATGCCCGGCAGGCAGCCGGTCGCCACCAGCAGGTAGACGCACGTCACCCAGTCGATGATGCTCCCGCTGTGCGTCGCCAGCCGGCCGACGCCGGTCAGGTGCTTCCACTCCACCGCCTGCGGGGCGAGCGGGATGAAGGCCACCCGCCGCTGCCGGGTGAGCGTCCCCCGGCCCTTCTCGTTCCGCTGCACCCGCAGGGTGTCGAACGTGCCGATGATGAACGCCTGCAGGGCCGAGTTGACGACGAAGGTGAACGCCCCGGTGATGACCCCGCCGACGCCCGGCTTGCCCCCCTCGGCGGCGAACACCCCGAGCACGATGAGCAGCGAGTTCAGGACGAGCACGCCGGCCATGATGCCGATGCGGGTGGGCAGCGGGAACCCCTCGCCGAACGAGCGGTCGATCTCGGTGTACGTCCGCTTCTTCTTCGGCCGCTTCCGCACCGGGCGGTTGTCGTCGTCCAGGTGAATCCCGCAGTGGATGCACAGGGTGGCGTCGTGCGGCAACTCGTTGTGGCACTCCGGGCACCGCTTCAGGCCGTCGCCTTCCACCCCATAGGGGGTCGGGTCGTCGTAATCCTGGTTGCCTTCCAGGTACGGGTCGCCGACGCCGGCTTGTGGGGTGAACTCGGGCCGCTTGTCCTTCGGGTCGGCCTTCGGGCGGGCGCGGACTGGGGGTGGGCGGTCGGCCGGGACGGGGGTGTCTTCGTCGTCCTCGTCCTCGTCGATGGGCTGAACGACCGTCCGGCCGGGCGGCTGGGACGGGGGCGGGGGGGCCGGTCGCTTCTTCGGCGGCGGGGGCGAATCGTCTTCGTCGTCAACCGGCGGAGGTGGGGCGGGGCGGGATTTGGCTTTGGCCTTCGGCTTCGGCGGCGGCGCGTCCTCTTCGTCCGTGGCGGCCGACCGCATGTCCGGCGGCACCTCGGCGTAGTACCCGCAGAGGCCGCAGCGGATCTTCGCTTTGGCGTACCCACCCGGCAGCTTGATCTTGCCGCCGCAGTTGCCGCAGGAAATGTTGGACATGGTGCGTCTTGTAGGTCGCGGTCGAACGGTCCCCGCAGGGGACGTGAGGCCCGACGGCGTGAGAGTCGGGCCTCGCGGTCCTGCGGACTGCTCGACCACGACCTACGGGCGGGTCAGTTGGTGATCCCCTTCGTGATGTGCATGAACACGTCTTCCAGGTTGATGTCCTCCTCCTTGAACGACTTCAGCCGGTACTTCTCGGCCATCAGCCGCTCGGGGATGAACGAGCCGTCGTCCTCCCCTTCACGCAGGGTGACGCGGAGGTCCGCCCCGTCGTTCTGCACCTCCACCAGTTCCACCTCGTGGAACGTCTCGATCTTCTTGGCCGCGATCTCGTTCTGCTCCTTGCCGACGGACACGATGTACGTCCGCTTCTTCCGCACCTCGCGGATGGCCTCCTCGGTGGTGCCGTTGAACAGCAGCTTGCCCCGCTCGATGATGCCGATCTTGTTGCAGATGTCCGCCAGCTCCGGCAGGATGTGCGACGACACCATGATCGTCTTGTTCATCCCCCGCAGTTCCTTGATCAGCTCCCGCATCTCGATGCGGGCGCGGGGGTCGAGGCCGGACGCCGGTTCGTCGAGGAGCAGCACCTGCGGCTCGTGCAGGAGCACACGGGCCAGCCCGAGGCGTTGGGTCATCCCGCGGCTCAGGCTGGTGACGAGGGCGTCCCGCTTGTACCCGAGGTCCACCAGGTCGAGCACCTGGTCGCACTTCTTCCGCCGCTCGGGGCCTTTGATGCGGTAGGCGGCGGCGAAGAACTCCAGGTACTCGGTCACCTTCATGTCGTCGTACACGCCGAAGAAGTCGGGCATGTACCCGATGCTGCGGCGGATCTCTTTGCTGCCGGTGTAGATGCTGTACCCGCACACGCTGGCTTCGCCCCAACTGGGGTTCAGCAGGGTGGCGAGGATCCGCATGGTGGTCGTCTTCCCGGCCCCGTTCGGCCCGATGAACCCGAACACGTCCCCCTGCTCCAGCTTGAGGGTCAGCCGGTCGAGGGCGTACAGGTCGCCGTACTTCTTGGTCAGGTCGCGGCACTCGATCATTTGCAGTCTCTTGTTCCCCTCTCCCGCAAGGGGAGAGGGGGACAATCACTTCGCTCCGGCCCGCTTGACCGGCAGGTACACGCGGACGTAGGTGTCCTGCTGGACGACGCCGTCGGTCTGCTGCTTGGTGTCCTTGCCGGGCAGGCCGTGCAGCCACACGCGGGTGGGCGACGCCGAATCCGGGGCGGACATCAGTTCCTCCGCCGGCTGCCCCTTCGCCCGCTTCAGCTTGAACAGCAGGATGGCCTCGCTGTCGTTCGTGTCGGACAGCCGCCACGACTGATCCAGCGGGCGGAGGCCGCCGTTCTGCCACTCGCGGCGGGTGGCCACCTGCTGGTGGAACAGCATCCCCCACAGGGCGAGCGGCTCCTTGTTCGCCTCGTTGGCCGTCTTCGCCTGCGGGCGGGTGGACCGCCCGCCCCACCCGCCGAAGTCGTCCTGCTCCTGCTCCTTGACGGTGAACCGAGGGTCGTGCGCGAAGGCGGTGTCGAGCGGCTCGGGCTTATTCCAGTTGGCCGTCTTCACGTCCACCGGGATGCCCGGCACGGCCGCCCTCTCGAACGGGTACGCCTTCCCGCGGTACACCAGGAACGCCTGCTCCACGTCCTTCAGGGTGAGGTTGTAGCTGACGCTGCCGGCCACCTTGAAGCTGCCCTCGCCGTCCTGCCGTAGGTCGGCCTTGACCGGCGGGTTGGCCGGGTCGGCGACGCCGGACCAGTTGGCGGCGAACGCTTTCGTCCCCCACACCTGGATGGGCACCCCGCTCACCCCGTTCGCCTGCGGGCTGTTGTCCCCGCGGGAGTCGATGCTGTACTGGTACCCGCGGCCGCCGCCCCCGGTCGCCTGCTTGGGCGGCAGGCCGAACCAGTCGACCGTCGTCACCGGCGTGTACCCCTTGTCGTCCCGCGTCTTCGCCCAGTTCTCCTTCGGCTCGACCCCGATGGTGTAGCTGTCGATGCGGGGGCTGAAGATGGTGAACCAGGTGCGGCCGTACACCCGCGGGCGGGCCGGGTCGGTCCGCAGGTCGACGTCCACCACGTCGATCTTGTTCATCCGCAGGTCTTTCCCCTTCACCGCGTAGGCGGTGGCGTAGGCCGCCCCGCTCACCGTCAGCACGATGATCGGGAAGGTGATCCACGTCAGTTCCAATTTGCCCAGCAGCTTCTTCAGCAGGATGTACTCGATCGGCCCGATGACCAGCGTGTACCCGAGGATGAAGAGCGCCACCCAGCCGAACGAGATGACCGGCACCTCGTCGTAGTAGTCGATGCTCCCCCGCAGGGCGGACACCACCCCGTCCTCCCCGCCGGTGCCGGGGGTGGTGAGGGTGGACTGCACCCCGCCCCCGCGGCGATTCCAGTCGTCCCTCTGTTGCTGCCCCGGCAGGTCGGTCGGCATGCGTGGGGTTTCGCGGTCGCCGGCCTCGGTCAGCAGCCACTCCCAGAAGTCGGTGCGGGCGAAGCTGTTGGCCGCGTCGGTGAACGGCGAGCGGTCGATGTCGAACGCCACCACCGTCACCCGCCCCAGACCGAACGCCGCCTGCGCGGCCAGCCGCTCGGTCACCGGCGGCTTGTCCCTCGGGTCCGTCGGCCGGACGAACCCGCCGGTCAGGAGGGTGGTGTGGGGCGTCTTCCGCGGGGTCTCCTTGAGGGCCGCGACGGCGAACAGGGCGGGCGGAAGGGGCTTGGTCAGTTCGTCGGCCGGCAGCCCGGAGGTGATCGCCAGCACCCGGTTCTGGGTCTTCTCGTCCAGCGTCCGCGGGGGGTAGGTGAGGGCGAACGGGTTCATCGCCCCGGCCTTGGACACCCGCAGGGTGGACACCTTCGCCGCCGGGGCCACCTGCACCGGCAGGATGCCGGGCACCCACTCCCGGGCCGCCTTGTCCTCGTACCCGCTGAACTCGGGGGAGGCGGCGACCGCGTCCGCCCGGTCGCCGACCGCCACCACCAGCTTGCCCCCGCGGCGGACCCACTCGAACAGCGCCCGCCGCTTGCGGGCGAACGACGGGTCGGCCGAGTTGAACAGGTCGTTCACGAACTCGGCCCGCGGGCCGCCGGTCGGCAGCACGATCAGGTCCGCCGCCTCGTACCCGAACCACTGGTCGGGCATCTCCTGCACGCTGTCCAGGTGGGCCTGCTCGACCCGCTTGTCGAACTGCTCGCGGTGGGCGAACTCCAGCCCCGGCACCTTCCCGCCGAGCGACAGGATGACGTACTTGGAGGTGGTCCGCACCCCCGTGCGGGAGATGCTCTCGGTCTCGGACAGCGGCTTCTCCGGGTCGTCCTCCTGCACCAGCCGCAGCCGCACCTCGGCCGTGTCGGACGCCAGCCGCACGTACCCGGTGCTGGTCAACTCGCTCGGCTCCTTGCGAGCGCCGGGGCCGCGGTCGAGCAGGTACTCGTCCGAGTCCGGGTCGGCGGCGGTGGCCGGGATGATGGGGAAGCGGGCGGTGGTGGTCAGGTGGTCGCAGTCGGTGGTGGCCACCTCCAGCAGGATGCCCCCCTTGTACCCCTTCATCTTGCCGAACTCGACGCCCACTGTGACCGGCGCCCACAGGCCGATCTTGCACACCGGCGGGACGGCCGCCCCGCTGTCCCGGTCGCCGCTGCTGGTCGGGCGGAAGCCGACGCGGACCTTGTCGATCTTGGCTCTGGGGGCGAACCCGAACTGGGCCGGGGCGGGGCCGACGGCCGCCACCAGCAGCACGGCGGCGAGGGCGAACCGGAGTGGCGTCGGACGCATGCGATCCCCAATTGGAGGCGAGCGGCGGCCGTGAGGCCGCTGTTGAGTCGCCCACTGTTCTGCCAGAAACGGCCCGCTCACGCGGGCCGCTCGCCAAGTCACGGCTTCTCGGTCAGCCCGCACTCGCACGGCGTCTTCCCGCAGCCGGGGCAGCCGCCGCCGTACTTCTTGGCCACCGCCGCGGTCAGGTCCACCCCGGTGCAGTTGGCCAGCGTGACCAGCCAGGCGAGGACGTCGGCGAATTCTAGCTCTCGTTCGTCCGGGGTGCCGTTGCGGAGGGCGGCGGACAGTTCGCCCACCTCCTCCATGAACCACATGAACGTGCCCTCCACCCCGCGGGCGGAGTCCTTCGCCCCGTACAGGTCGCGGACGCGGTCTTGCAACTGCCGGAGTGTCATGGCCATACCCGCTACCTTAGCACCGCCGGCGGGGGCAGGCCATTTCACGCACGGGTGTTACGCCCGTGAGAAGGGGGAAGTTCGGGTGGGCGAACCCCGACCGCAAGGTCGGCGGGTGCCAGTCACCCGGACGCGATGGGCGGGACGTTGGTCTCCCCGACACCGTCAGGCCCGAAGGGCCGTCTTCCGTCAGCCCAGGTCGGAACGAGCGCAGCGAGCGGAGGCCTGGGAACACGATCACCCAAACCACACCGCCCTGAAGGGGCGGGTTCACCCTGAACCGGCCCCTTCAGGGCCGATCTCTTCTCGCTGTTGGGACCCAGGCCTCCGCTCGCCTGCGGCTCGCTCCGACCTGGGCTGACAGAACCCGGGCCTTCGGCCCGAAGACCGCCGGCGATCGGCCTCACCGATTCGCCACCCGAGTACCCCACACGCGGCCCTTGCGGGCCGGGTTCGCCCGGACACTACTTCGCATACCGCTTCTCGACCTTCTCCGCCTCGGCGTCCTTCTTCTGCTTCTTCAGCGCCTCGACCAGCGCCTCTTTCGCGTCGGCGTTGCCCACGTCGATCATCAGGGCGTCGCGGGCGAACGCCTCGGCCTTGGCGAACTCGCCGATCTCCAGGCTCGATTTGGCCAGCCGAACCCGGCCGTCCAGTTCGTCCGGGTCTTGCGCCACCAGTTCGCCGAGCACGCTGTTCAGCTTGGCGGTGTCCTTCGTCTCCTTGTAAATCTTCGCCAACTGCTCCAGCCAGTCGGCGTCGAACGGGGCCACCTTGCGGCCCTTCTCGAACAGCGCCGCCGCCTTCTCCCACTCCTTCCGCTCCGTGTGCAGCTTGCCGACGGTGGCCATCAGCCGCACGTCGTCCGGCTTCGCCTTCTGCGCCTTCGTCAGCAGTTCCATCGCCGCGTCGTCGTCGCCCCCGCGGATGAGCAACCGGGCTTTCACCACCGCCGCAACCGGGTGGCCGGCGTCCTTCTCCAGCACCGCCTCGGCCAGCTTCTTGGCGTCGCCGGGCATGTTCCGCCGGTAGTACTGGTCCGCCAGCCGGGCCTTCAGGTCGAGGTCGTCCGGGTCCTTCTCCGACGCCGCCTTCAGTTCGTCGAACGTCATCGGCTTGTCCGGCCCCTTGCTCGACCCCCCGCCGGCGCTCAGGCCGGTGACGAGCTTCGTCACATACGCCTTGTACCCCTTCTCGAAGTCGGCCTTGTCCACCCCGCACGCCGCCTTCAGTGCCGCCGCCGTGTCCTTGCCCGCCTTGAACTCGTTCAGGATCTTGCCGACCGACGCCTGCCCGTGCGCCTGGATCATGTAGTCCACGTAAAGCTGGCTCTGGCAGTACGCCAGCGTCCACTCCTCGGGCGACTTCGGCCGCACGAACCCGAGCATGATGGTGTCCAGGTTGAGCAGGTCGTCCTTGTTGAAGCGGTCCCGCAGGGCGGCCGTCCACGACGGCGGGCGGGCCATCTTCTCGTTCTGCACGGCCAGCCCCTCGGTGATCCAGTGGGGGCACTGGTATTCCGTCTGGGCCAGGTTGAAGATGTGCGTCAACTCGTGCCGCATCACCCGGCCCCAGTTGAACGGCTTGGTCAGCCCTTTCGCTTTGGGTGAAGCCATCGCCACCACCCGACCGGTACACGCCCCGATGGTGTGCAGGTCCGGCAAGCCGACCGTCCGCCCGCTGAACATCTCGTGCGTGCTGAACACCTCCACCAGCACCTTGCCCGGCGGCTCGTACCCGAACTGCTTCTTGAGGTCCGCGTGAATCTCCTCCATGTACTCGGCCAGCCACGCCGCCAGCAGGGCGTCGGTGGTCGGGTCGTACCGCAGGGTGTAGTGCTCGGTCTCGACGGTGACGTACTTGTCCAGGTGGGCCATCACCTTGCGGCTGTTGCTCACCCGGATGTTGAACGGGTCCGCCTTGAACGCCTCGTCGAGCAGCGCCCGCCCCTCCTTCTCGTTGCCCAACCGCAGGTAGAGCATGCCCAGCCCGGTGCGGGGGCCGGCCAGCTTCGGCCGCAGCTCCGCCGCCTTCTTGTAATAACCCTCCGCCTTCGCGTACTGCTTCCGCTCGTCCAGGATGGTCGCCAACTCGTGGTAGAACACGCCCGGCTTGGCGTCGAACCCGGTCACGTCCTTCTCGATCGCCTCGAACCCCTTCGTGTCGCTCGTCATCAGGGCGATGGCGGCCAGGCGGCCGAGGGTGGCGGCGTCCCGCGGGTTGATCGCCTTCGCCTCCTCCAGCACTTTCTTGGCGGCCGGGAAGTCGCCGGCGACCAGTTGGATGTCGGCCTTCACCCGCAGGGCGGCCGTGTGTTTCGGGTTCAGTTTCAGCGCCTGGTCGGCGAAGGCGTCCGCGTCCTTCAGGTCGAACTTGACCATCGCCGCGTGGGCCTTGCCGACGAGCGGGTCGGTCGCCTTCGGGTTGATGGCCAGGGCGGCGTCGAACGAGTCGATGGCGTCCGGCCGGTTGTACTTCTCCAGGAACAGCTCGCCGGCCAGTTGCTCGAACGGCCAGAAGGCGGCGTCCTCCTTCAGCGCGTCCTTGCGGAGGGTGTTGGCGATGAAGCTGAACTGCTTGGAGTTGCCGGTGTCGCGGGCGTACTCGGCCGCCCCCAGGCCGATGTACAGGAACTCGCGGGCGGTGAACGTGTCCTTGCGGTTGTAGTACCGCACCAGCCAGACGAACGCCTCCTTCGCCTCGGCCAGCTTGCCGCGGTCGCGGAGCAGGCAGGCTTTCGCGTACCTCGCCCGCGCCTCGTCGGCGTTGGCGGCGATGGCCGCGTCGGCGTCCTTCTCCGCCTCGTCCCATCTGCCCAGTTCGTACAGCAGTTCGCTCCGCGCGGCGAGCGCGTCGGCCGCCTTCGGCGACTCCTTGATCGCCGCGTCGAGCGTCTCGAGCGCCTTCGTGTAATCGCCGGTCAGCTTGTAACTCTCCGCGATCCCGACGGCCGCGCCCGGCTTCAGCTTTTCGTCCTTCTTGGCCAGCTCGGCGTACAGCTCGCGGGCCTCGTCGTAGTTCCCCTTGTGCAGCCGCGTGTCGGCGTCGGCCAGCGGGTTGACCGGCTTGGGCGGCTTCTCCGGCTTCTTGGCGGGGTCGGCCTTCTGGGCCGGGGCGACGGCGAACACGGCGAGCAGGGCGAACGCCGACAGGATCGGTCGGAGGTGCATGGTGACACTCACGCGGCGGGTGAACACCCACACACCGTACCGGCGAAGTGGCCGGTGTGCAACTCTCCCGTGACCGTGACGGACAAGCCGGACACCGTCGCCAGAGGTGCCACCTGTTAGCCCGACGCGCGACAACGTATTGCAAGGGTACCGCAAGTGGAGTG
>CAYMHO010000212.1:0-11901 GCA_964390195.1 uncultured Fimbriiglobus sp.
GTCGTCTCCCTCGGGGGGACGTCCGTCCTCACCGCCGCCACCGGCGGCAACCCCATCCCCGGCCGCGACTTCTTCCCCCTCCAGGTGGAATACCGCGAGCGGACCTACGCCGCCGGCAAGTTCCCCGGCGGGTTCATCAAGCGGGAGACCCGTCCGTCCACGAAGGAAACGCTCACCTCCCGGTTCATCGACCGCCCCATCCGCCCGCTGTTCCCCGTCGGGTACGTGAACGAAGTGCAGATCATGGCCACCTGCATGCAGGCGGACAAGGAGAACGACCCGGACATCCTGGGCATCATCGGGGCGAGTGCCGCGCTGCACGTGTCGCCCATCCCGTTCCTGAAGCCGATCGGGGCGGTGCGGGTCGGGCGGGTGAACGAGCAGTTCGTGCTGATGCCGACGCACGCACAGATGGAAGAGAGCGACCTCGACCTGGTCGTCGCCGCCACCCGCGAGGCGGTGTGCATGATCGAGGGGTTCGCCCGCGAGCTGCCCGAGGAGGTGGTGACGGCCGGCATCTCCTTCGCCTTCCAGGGCTGCCAGACGGTCATCGACCTGATCGAAGAGTTGCGGGAGAAGGCCGGGCTGGGCAAGAAGGTGCTGCCCGAGGCTCAGCCGGAGAACCCGCTGGTGGCCGAGCTGAAGGAGAAGATCGGGGCCGAGTTCAAGAAGCGGTACCTGACCGAGGGCAAGCTGGCCCGCTACGCCGCCCTCGACGAACTGAAGGCCCAGACGAAGAAGGAGTACTTCCCCGAGGGGGCCACCGAGACGAAGTACACGCCGGAGCAATTCAGCAACGCCTTCAGCACCCTCCGGGAGAAGATCTTCCAGGAGATCACCATGACCGGCACGCGGATCGACGGCCGCGGGCTGGACGAGATCCGCAACCTGGCCGCCGAGGTGCAGGTGTTCCCCCGCACGCACGGGTCGGCCCTGTTCCAGCGCGGCGAGACGCAGGCGGTGGTGATCGCCACCCTGGGCACCGGGCAGGACGAACAGAAGGTGGACGGCCTGCAGGACGAGTTCGCCAAGAAGTTCTTCCTGGATTACAACTTCCCCCCGTTCAGCGTCGGCGAGTGCAAGCCGATCCGCGCCCCGGGTCGGCGGGAGATCGGCCACGGCATGCTGGCCGAACGCAGCCTGAAGGCGGTGCTCCCGCCGGTGAACAAGTTCCCGTACACCGTGCGGCTGGTGAGTGAGATCCTGGAATCGAACGGGTCGTCGAGCATGGCCTCGGTGTGCGGCGGCACGCTGGCCCTGATGGACGCCGGGGTGCCGATCAAGCGGCCGGTCGCCGGCATCAGCATCGGGCTGGTGACGCAGGGCGAAGAGTACGTGCTGATGACCGACATCCAGGGGGACGAGGACCACTACGGCGACATGGACTTCAAAGTGTCCGGCACCCAGAAGGGCGTGACCGGGCTGCAACTGGACATCAAGCTGGACGGGGTGACGGAAGACATCCTGAAGGACGCGCTGGAGCAGGCCCGGGCCGCCCGCATCAAGATCCTGAAGGAGATGCTGAAGGCGCTCATCCAGCCGCGGGCGGACATCGCCTCCACCGCACCCCGGCTGTTCCAGATCAAGATCAACCCGGAGAAGATCGGCCTGCTCATCGGGCCGGGCGGGAAGACCATCCGGGCGATCCAGGAAGAGACCGGGGCGAAGCTGGACGTGGAAGACGACGGGACGGTGACGATCGCCGCCAGCGACATGGACGCCGGCAACGCCGCCCGCGGGAAGGTGGAGGCGCTGTGCGCGGAAATCCGCGTCGGCACCATCTACGACGGGAAGGTGACGAGCATCAAGGACTTCGGGGCGTTCATCGAGATCAGCCCCGGCCGCGACGGCCTGTGTCACGTGAGCGAGTTGGACAACGGGTTCGTCCAGCACCCGTCCGACGTGGTGAAGATCGGCGACCGCGTTCAGGTGAAGGTGATCTCGATCGACGACCAGGACCGGGTGAAGCTGAGCCGCAAGGCGCTGCTCCCGCCGAAGCCGGAAGGCGAAGGCGGTGGCGAATTCCGCGGCCCGCCGCGGGAACGCCGCGAGGGCGGCGGTGGCGACTTCCGCGGCGGCGGCCGGCGGGATCGTCGCGAGGGTTGAGTCGAACTCTTGGTGAACCCGGCCGGCAAGGGCCGCGGGTGGCGCACACGACCAACAGAGCGCGCCTCCCCCGGCCCCTTCCGGCCGGGTTCGACATTTATGGCACCGCCACGCCGTACTCCGCCGCACACTCGGCCAGCAGTTTCCACGTGCCGTCCGGGATCGAAATTCCCGTCTTGCTCCGCTCGGCCTTGCACTTCCTCTCCGGGTCGCCGGGCAGTGTGATCGACCTGCCCTCCGCCGTCGGGCAGCCCCGCACGTACTCGGCCAGCCCCGTCGTCTGACTCAGGAAGTGGTCCGTCCCGCCGAACGCGGCCGGGTCGAACAAGGCGAACACCACCGTGTTGCCCACTCCGGCCAGCGGATCGCCGGGGTTGCTGCACCGCCCGCCGCTCAGCCCGCCGCACAGCATGTCGAGCAGCAGGCCCAGCCCGAACCCCTTGTACATCTGGTCGCCGCCGAACGGCACGATGCTCCCCCGCGGGTCGGCGTACAGCACGCCGGGGTCGGTCGTCGGCTTCCCTTCGTGGTCTACCAGCCACCCGGCCGGCGTCGGCTCCTTCTTCTGGAAGTGAACCCGCACCTTGCCCTCGGCGGCCGCACTGGTGCCGAAGTCGAGCACCGCCGGGTCGCCGTTCGTCGGGCAGCCGAAACAGATCGGGTTCGTGCTGATCCGCCCCTCTCGCCCACCCGGCGGGGCGACCCGCCGGCCGGCCCCGTGTGAGTTCACCGCGGCGAAGAACGCCAGCTTCTCCGCCGCCGCCGCCTCGGCGTACTCGCCCAGCCGGCCGATGTGTCCGCACTGCCGCAGGGTGCCGGACGCCACCCCGAGCGCCTTCGCCTTCGGCAGCAGTTTCTCCATCAGCCGGTACGCCTGCACCTGACCAAGCCCCCACCCGCCGTCGGCCGCTACCACCGCGGGAGTTTCGTTCAGGACGGTGAACGGGGCGTCGGCCTTGTACTGCCCCGTCTTGATGAACCCGACGTACTGCGGGGCGCGCATCACCCCGTGCGAGTCGTGCCCGCACAAGTTGGCATCGACCAGGCTGTGGGCGACGACTTTCGCGGAGTCGTCCGGAACACCCGCGGCGGCGAACAGCGAGCGGACGAAGGCGGACAGCGGGGCGGGTGCGAGCGTGGGCATATCTGGTTCCTGGCGAGCGGCCCGCGTGAGCGGGCTGGTAGTGTAGAAAAACCCGCCCGCTCACGCGGGCCGCTCGCCAGGAACCGAGGACCCCCCATGCCCTTCACCGTCCGCACCGTCCCGGTGTCCGCCGCCGGCACCGCCGACACGGCTTACATTCTCTCCGACCCCACCGACACCGCCCGCGCCGAGGTGTGGCCGGGTTTCGGGTTCAACTGCCTGCGGTGGCAGCTCCGTCAGCCCGACGGCGGTTGGGGCAACGTCCTTTACACCGCCCCGGACTGGGAGACGAACCCGGTGCCCACCCGCAGCGGGCACCCGATCCTGTTCCCATTCCCGAACAGGCTCGCCCACGGGCGGTTCACGTTCGAGGGCCGGGAGTACCAGTTGCCGCTGAACGAGAGCACCGGCACGCACGCCATCCACGGGTACACCCCGCGGGCGAAGTGGCGGGTGATCGGCGCCGGCGGGGAGAGGGGGCACGCCTTCGTCAGCGGGCAGTTGCAGATGTCGAAGGACCTCTCGACCGGGACGTGGCCGGGCGACTTCGTCATCACGGTCACGTACGAACTGCACCCGACCGCGCTGGTGGTCGAGTGCCTGGTGGAGAACGTCGGGGCTGGTCCGATGCCGTTCGGGCTGGGGTATCACCCGTATTTCGCCATCCCCGACGTGCCCGACGCGACCGCCGACGAGATGACGCTGCACGCCCCGACCGGCGAGCTGTGGGAGGCGAACGCCGGCATCCCGACGGGGAAGCGGTTGCCCGTGCCGGGGGAATTCGACTACCGCGCGGCTCAACCCATCGGGGGGACACACCTGGACACGCTGTACGCCACCGGCACCACCCTGCCGACGGTGTCACGACTGGGTCACCCGCGGTCCGCTGGCACGTTGCACGTCTCCGCCCCGGCCGATTTCCGCGAACTGGTGCTGTTCACCCCGCCGCACCGCAAGGCGGTGGCGATCGAGCCGTACACCTGCGCGAGCGACGCGGCCCACCTGCCGGACGGCGGGTTCCGGGTGTTGGCTCCGGGGCAACAGTGGGCGGCCGGGGTGCGGTACGAGTGGCGGGGTTTGCGTTAGCCGCCGGAGCGAACTAGGCTGCCGTGTCCGCCCGGCGTGGCGGACTACGCCCGCACCGAGAGATTGAGGCCAGGACCGATGGCAATCTTCGGGTCGTCCCGCAAGCGGCCGCCCTCCGCCCCGGTGCCCGCCGCCACCGCCCAACGGCACGGGCCGGAGCGGTACATCGGGCAGCGGTTCTTGGGCCGGTACACCGTCGGCCGGTTCCTGGGGGAGGGGAGCAACGCGCACGTGTTCCTGGCGTCCGACCCGGACCGCCGGCCGGTGGTGGTGAAGCGGATCAAGGAGGAGGCGGCGACCGCCCCGCGGTTCCGCCAGTTCTTCGAGGCCGAAGTGAAGAGCATGCGGCGGTTCAACCACCCGTACATCGTGCGGCTGCTGGACGCCTCGCTCGACGACCCGCTCGGCCCGTGCCTGGTGATGGAGTACATCATCGGGGTCACCCTGGAGGGGGTGTTGGAGCGGGAGAAGTCGATGGCCCCGGACCGCGTCGGGCGGTTCCTCGGCCCGCTCGCCCACGCCTTGTACGCCGCCCAACTGGGCGGTATCGCCCACCGCGACCTGAAGCCGGCCAACCTGATGGTGACCGACTACCGCACCGACCACGAGAGCGTGCGGGTGATGGACTTCGGGTTCGCCGGGTTCACCAGCAAGCCGCACATCCAGTTGGCCGAATTGACCGGCGTCGGGCAGGTGTCGGCGTGCGGCACCCCGGCCTACGTGTCGCCGGAGATGGTCCGCGGGGACAGCACCGACGCGCGGGCGGACATCTACAGCGTCGGGGTGATGCTGTTCGAGATGCTCACCGGCCGCCTGCCGTTCGAGCACCGCAAGCTGGAAGACTTGCTGGCCGCCCACGTCCGCACCCCCCCGCCGAAGTTCGGCCGCATCGGGTTCGGCCACATCCCGGCGGGCGTCGAGGCGGTGGTGCAGATCGCGCTCTCAAAGTACCCGAGTGAGCGGCAGCAGTCGATGAAGGACCTGTGCGAGCAGTTCGGCAAGGCGGTCGGGTGGGACGTGTGGGGGATGACCGCCCCCGCCGGGTACACCTACCGCACGCCGGCGGAGGAGGCCGAGGCGATCGACCTGGTGCCGGTCGGCGGGTCGGCGGTGATGGAGGCCGACCCGGCCATCGACCCGTTCGTCCTGTCCGACCTGTTCGAGGCCACCCTGCCGGAGAAGCTGGCGGCCATCAAACTCCGCGGGTTCATCGAGGACGCGCACGGGCAGGTGGTGGAGAGCGAGCCGGGGCTCATCAGGGTGCGGGTGGAGATGCCGACCGGCGGCGGGGGCGGGGCGGACGGCCCGCGGAGCGGCAGCCGGGTGCTCGCCTTCCTGAGCGGGGTGGTGCGGACGACCGGGGTGGCGAAGGGGAAGGAGCCGATCGAGATCGAGCTGCGGATGCAAAAGCACGGGCCGAACAAGGTGGTGGTGCAGGTGGCCTTCCGCCCGGTGCGGCCGTACCTGCCGACCGACCCGGAGCACTGGGCCGGGCGGTGCGAGGCGTACTACAGCCACCTCCGTAAGTACATCATGCCCGAAGGGTGAAGGGCGACGCCGGCCCGCGGCGTTTCTACACCGGTTCCTCCGACCGGGCGCGAGTTCCTGTCCTATCTTACCCCCGTAAACCGTGGTTAACGGTCTCCCACTCGGGGGTGGCGATGAAGCGCATTGGCATCCTGACGGCCGGCGGCGACACCCCCGCCCTGAACGCCACCATCTTCGGGGCGGTGGCGCGGGCCAACCAGCTCCGCATCGAGGTGGTCGGGTTCATCAAGGGGTTCAGCAGCCTGTTCAACCCGCGGGTGCCCTACGTCCACCTGAACCCGCTGTTCAGCACCATCCCCGAACTCGACCCGACCCGCGGCGGCACCATCCTGGGCGCCTCCCGCGATTACGTCGATCACGACGACAAGAACGCCATCGACACCATCGGCTTCCGCCTGAAGAAACTCGGGGTGGACGGCCTCATCTGCGTCGGCGGGGACGGCACGCTCAACGGCATGCAGGCCCTGTCCGACTGCCTGCCGACAGTGCTCGCCCCCAAAACCATCGACAACGACCTGGGGCTGAACTACCCGAACGAGCCGAACGAGTGGCGGCGGATCGACGAGGTGACCGGCCCCACCCCGCCCGAACCGGACGCCCAGGACATCGGCGGGCACTGGTACACCCGCACCCCGTCCCGCACCCCGTTCGACCTGGAGCGGATGGTGAACTATGTGACGCCGGGGTACGCCACGAGCGTGTACGTGAGCGCGAGCGGGGTCCAGCGGGTGCGGACGACCGCCGAGAGCCACCGCCGCATCGCCATCATCGAGGTGATGGGCCGGCACAGCGGGTACATCGCGCTCGGCAGCATGTACGGCCAGCCGGACTTGCTACTGGTGCCGGAATCTCGTGTGAACGTGAACGCCCTGGTGGAGCGGATCAAGCAGATCTACGACCTGCAGAAGCACGTGGTGATCGTGTGCGGGGAAGGCATCATCGACGAGACCGGGCAGGAACTGGGCGCCGAACACGCCAGCACCGACCCGGCCGGGAACAAGATGCTGAGCGGGGCGAGCGAGAGCCTGCGGGAGTTGCTCATCCGCCGGCTGGGGGACGACTACTTCACCAGCAAGCGGCGGAACGAGAGCGCGCGGGCGGCCATCTTCACGCGGAAGATCGGGCACACCCAGCGGGGCGGGCGGCCGATCCTGTTCGACCGCTTCTACGCCGCCCAGCTCGGCGGGCACGCCGTCGACCTGCTGCTCGCCGGGCGGATCAACGCGGTTAGCGTCCTGCAGTACACGGAGGGGAAGGGGTTCCACCTGGGCGAGGTATACGCCAACGACTTCCGTGACAAGTGGGGGCTGATCCACGCCCGCAAGATGCACCCGGACTTCTACGACCCGGCCACCCTCCGCCCGTCGGCCGTCGGCATCCGCTACCTGCTGCCCATCTTCACCAACGCCATCGGCCAGGACGACCTGGAGGCCCTCCGCACCGACCTGTTCGACGAGAGCCACCTGGCCCTGCCGTACCACTCGGTGAACACCGACATCAACAAGCGGATCAAATACCTGTCCAGCGGGGTGAGCGTGGTGGCACCGGCGGAGTGAGGCAACGGCTGGTGCCGGCCGGCCGGCGGCGCTTACTTCTCCGGCAGCACGTCGCGGACCAGGTTGAGGGCGGCGTCGCGGGCCGACCGCTGCGAGTGGTGGTTGGGGTCGGTCGCGTCCCCGCCCGTCTCCACCACCTCGTACCCCGTCATCCGCACCCCGTCCGCCGTCACCCTCACGCTCACAGCCACCACGCCGTTCACCGTCTTCACCTCGGTCACCATCACCGGCAGCGGCTGACCCAACAGCCGCTCGTGGATCTTGCGGTGGGACCGTCCGGAGTACGGGATGCGGATGACGGCCGTGCCGTTCTCGACCGGAGAGGGTACCGGCTCGCCGGTCTCGCCGGTGAACCGCAGTTCGTTCACCCGCTTGTTCTTGAACATGCCGCCGATCGACTCCTCCTTGCGGTAGTCCGAGATCGGTTGTTTCTGCAACCGGGTGGCGAACTCCACCACCAGCTCGTCCGGGGTGGGCGGCCGCGGGGCGAACCACGCCCACAGGCCGACGCCCACGCCGACCAGTGCGACCACCAGGCCGACCGCCCACGGCCAGCACGGCCGCCGCTTGTTGGTGAACGAACACACCCGCGGCAGGCCGCCCGCCTCGATCGCTTCCAGCCGTTTGGCCACCTCGGCGGCGGTGCCCGGGGTCCTCTGTTCGGCCGGCTTGGCCAACATCCCGAGCACCAGATCGTCCACCCCGGCGGGCAGGCCGGGCCGCAGGTCGGACGGCGGTTCGGGGGTGCGGGTTGCCAGCGCGGACAGGGCGGCCATGATGGACGGGGCGGCGAACGGGTTGGTGCCGGTGGCGGACTGGTACAGCACCACGCCCAAACTGAACAGGTCGGACCGCGGGCCGACCTCCCGCCCGTCGGCCTGCTCGGGCGACATGTACGCCGGGGTGCCGACCACCACCCCGTCGAAGCTGATCGGCTCGCCGTCGAGCAGGCCGTCGCCCGGCCGGGCCAGCCCCAGGTCGAGCACCTTCACCGACCCGTCGGCGGACAGCCAGATGTTGGCCGGTTTGACGTCACGGTGGATCAGCCCGCGGGCGTGCAGGGCGTCCAGCCCGGCGGCCACCGCCCGCCCGATCCGAAGGACTTCTTCCGGGGGGAGGGCCGGCTCCCGCCGCAGGCGGGCGGACAGGGTCTCCCCTTCGAGCAGCGGCATCACCAGGTACGGCCGGCCGTCGAACTCGCCCACCGAGTGGACGGTGAGCACGTTCGGGTGTTCGACGGCCGCGTAGGCGCGGGCCTCGCGGGCGAACCGCCGCACGGCCGTCGGGTTACCGACCAAGGTCGGCAGGATGACTTTCACCGCCACCCGGCGGTCCAGCCCGGGGTCGTTCGCCTCCCACACGTCCCCCATACCCCCGCTGCCGATCCGCCGGATGAGGGTCAGCCCGTCGAACGTGTCGCCGGCGGCCATCGCGTGGGCCGGCCGGGCGGTCACCGACGACGGCTCATCGACCGCGAGGGCCGTCTCCAGCACCGACAGCGGGACCGAGTCGCCCGGCTCGTGCCGCCGCGCCCACTCCAGCAGGCGGATGCGGTGGGACAACACGGCCATCAGGTGCGGGGCATCGGCGGCCAATTGTGCGACCGTCGGCGGGCGTCCGGCCCGTCGCGACTGGTCCCACACTTCCAACAGCCGTTCCAGTTGCTCGTGGTCGTTCGGGGTCACGCTCGAGGGCCCTCAGCCGCCTTTGCGGGGCGTCGCACGGCGGGAAGAGATCAGACATTAGAATACAACACCACCTGCCCCGTTCTCGACGCCGGATCCCGTGAAAATGTCCTCATCCCTCGACGTTCCGACGCCTCTCCCGACCGTGCGACTCAAGATCGAACGCCGGTCTTCGCACCCGTGGGTGTTTCAGAAGATGGTGGAGTGGCCGTCCGGTAAGTTGCCGAACGGCGGGGTGGTGGACATCGAGGACAAGACCGGCACGTGGGTCGGCCGCGGGTTCTACAACGGGCACTCGCGGATCGCCTTGCGGGTGCTGACGGCGGACAAGTCCGAGGCGATCGACGCCGACTTCTTCGCCCGGCGGATCGAGCGTGCCGTGTCGCTCCGCCGCGAGGTGCTGAAACTCGACGATGTGACTGACGCCTACCGCCTGGTTCACTCCGAAGCGGACGGGCTGAGCGGGCTGGTGGTGGACCGCTTCGCCGACACGCTGGTGGTCGAGTTCTTCGCGGCCGGCATGTTCCGCCAGCGGGGGGTGATCCAGGACGCCCTGTTGAAACAGTACCCCGGCGCGAACCTGTACTACTTCGCCGAAGAGCATGTGGGCAAACAGGAGTCGTTCGACTGCCGCCCGCCGGTGCCCCCGCCGCCGTTCCACATCACCGAGCACGGGCTCAAGTTCCGCGTCGCCCCCGGCAGCAAGCACAAAACGGGGTTCTTCGTGGACCAGCGGGACAACCGCAAGTTCCTGGCCGGCCTGTGCGGCGACGGGAAGCGGGTGCTGGATTTGTGCTGCAACAGTGGCGGGTTCGCGGTGTACGCGAAGGCACTCGGCGGGGCGGGCGAGACGATCGGCGTGGACCTGGACGAGACGGTGATCGAACTGGCGAAACAAAACGCCAAACTGAACAAGGCGGAGGTGCGGTTCATCCAGGCGGACCTGTTCGCCTGGCTGCGGGACGTGCTACCGAACGGCGAGCGGTTCGACGTGGTGGTGCTCGACCCGGCGAAGATGACCCGCGACCGCGAGGACGTGATGGGCGCACTGCGGAAGTACCTGGACATGAACAAGTTGGCGCTGATGGCGGTGAAACCGGGCGGCGTGTTCCTGACGTGCAGTTGCACCGGCCTGGTGAGTGAAACCGACTTCCTGGAGATGCTCCGCCGGGCGGCGTGGCAGGCCCAACGTGAGGTGCAGGTGATCCGCGTCAGCGGCGCCGGGGGGGACCACCCGTTTCTGGGTCACGTGCCGGAGGGGCGGTATCTGAAGGCGGTGTTCGCGCGGGTGTGGTGAACGCCGACGACTACTTCTGTTCGACGGTGATGGTGGCCGGGGCGAGGCACATCTTGTCGTTGCACGCCACCACCGTCACGCGGGCGGTCAACTTCTTCGCGGTCTTGATCTCGTCGTGGGACAACTCCACCCCCAGCCCGAATGTCCCTTCGTACACCTTGTACTCGCCCAGGTCGGATTTCTTGTCCGCCCCCTTGGGGTACTTCAGAACGTGGTACGCCAACTTCTTTCCGTCCGCCCGGACCTCCACCACCGTCGCCGACTCGGCGAGCTTGTCGTTCCCCACCGGGTTGGCGTAAACGTGCCAGCCCTTCGCCACGGAGATCGTCACGTTCACCTTTTCCAACCCGTCGGCCATGTGGCCGGGGGTGAACGTCACCTTCACCACGTCGGCCGAACTCTTCGGGTCCTTCACCCCCTCGGCCAGGCGGGTGGGCAAATCCTTGAGGGCCTCCAGGGCGAGGCCGGCGTCGAGTGCCAGGAGCGCCTGCGGCACGGCCGTCGGTTCGCCTTTCATGCTCCCGGCGAACCGCTGGAGGTCCCGCTCGAACTCGCCGCGGAAGCCCTCGTCGTCGGTCAGCTTCCACAGCCGCAGGGTGTTCCGCAGGCTGACCCCGTTGGCCGATGGCTGGGCGCCGTCGTAGCTGTCCTTCCCGCGGGCGAACAGCTTCTCGCCATCAGCCGGCGTGTTGTAGTACCCGCCACCGGCTTCGGTGGCGAACTTCTGCCGCTGCCAGGTCGTCAGCCCGCCCGCCCACTTCCGCCACTTCGCGTCCCCGGTGGCGTCGTGCAGGGCGAGCAATCCGTGGATGAGATACGTGTGGTCATCGAGGAACGCCGTCCCCTTCGCCTCCGGTTTGCCGCCCGGCTTGGCGGCGTAGATGCGAATGAGCCGGCCCTCCTTCGTCGTCATCGTCTTCTGGAGGAAGTCGGCCGCCTTAGCGGCCGCTGCCGTGTACTTCGGCTCCTTCAACACCTGCCCGGCGGTGGCATACGCGGCGATCATCTGCCCGTTCCAGGCGGTGATGAGCTTCGTGTCGAGGAACGGCCGCGGCCGCTTCGCCCGCAAGTCGAACAGCTTCGCCCGCAGCGGGGCGAGTTTTTTCAGTTCGTCGTCCGTCTGGAACTTGGCCTGCCGCGGGATGTGGTACTTCCCCTCGAAGTTCGGCTTGCCGGTCAGCCCGTACACCTCGCGGAACAGCTTCGCCTCCGGTTCGTTCTCTAGCGCCTGATCCAGTTCCTTCGGCGTCCAGACGTAGAAACGGCCCTCTTCGCCCTCGCTGTCCGCATCGAGCGCCGAGTAGAAGTACCCTTCCGGGGCGGTCATCTCGCGGGCCACGAACGCCAGGGTTTCGTCGATCACCCGCTTGTACGCCGGGTTCGGCTTCTGGCGGTACGCCTCGCAGTAGAGTTCCACCAGTTGGGCCTGGTCGTACAGCATCTTCTCGAAGTGCGGGACGGTCCACGTCCGCTCGGTGC
>CAYMHO010000213.1:0-11877 GCA_964390195.1 uncultured Fimbriiglobus sp.
TCGCCTGCGACCAGGTGAGTTGGAACCGCCGCCGCAGCACGTCCGCGACCGTCTTGCCGGACTCGCGCCGCTCGACCAGGAACTGGATGGGGGGCATGGGGTTGTCGGCTCAGTCGATCGCGTAGGCTTTCAGGTCCGGCTTCTCGACCAGCTTGGCGTCGAGCACCTTGATGGTCATGTACTCTTTGTTCGCCTGCTTCACCTTGTGGACGGTCGGCACCAGCACCCCGTCGAACTTCTTGAACTCGCTGTTGGTCGTCTCGGCCGTCGTCTCCTGGCCGTACGGGTCGGGCATCTTGTGGGTGTACCGCACCAGCTCGCCCGACTTCTTGTCGAAGTACAGCCGCACGTCCTTCATCCCCTTCCGCGACGCCAGCACCACCGCCGCCTCCTTGTCGTCCACCTTCTCGTCCTTCTCCGCCTTCAGGGTGAACTTTTTCTCGTCCAGCAGCGGGTACAGCAGAATCACCTCCTGGATGGCGGCCATCTGCTGGAACTCGCCCCTCAGCTCGGCCTTCAGTTCGACCGCCTTGCCGTTGCCCGTCACCTTCACCTTCTCCCCGTTCACCACGATCACCTGGGTGGACTTGGTGCCGCCGATGGCGGTGTCCATGCTGGTGCGGAACTTGTCCGGCAGGGCGTAGCTGACCACCCCGGTGTACTTACTCTTCTCCCCCTGGACGGTCACCTCGCCCTCCACCTTGTACTCCCCGCCCTTCACCTTCTTCAGCGCCTCCTCCCCGCCGTGCGCCTCGACCCCTTTCTTCACGACGGCCACGGCCGCGTCGTCCGCCGCCCGCACCCCGCCGGCGGCCAGCACCAGAACCGCCGCGAACAGCACCGCTCGCTTCATCGCATCGCCTCGCTGGGGGGGACACCGGGCCGGGTGACCGACATGATAGCCCGCCGGACCGGCCGGGCCAATCCGTTCTACCGGAACGGTGACGATCTGATACCCTGGACTGTCCAGTGCCGCTGTGGGGTGCCGCCGATGCCGTCCGGGTTCAGTTGGGTGGACAAGCCGCACCTGGCCGCCCTCGCCCGGCCGGACGCCCCCGATCTGGCGTGGCTGCGGGCGAACGGGGTGCAGGTGCTCATCACGTTGACCGAGTCGCCGCTCCCGCGGAACTGGGTGAACGACGCCGGCCTGATGGCCGTCCACATTCCGGTGACCGACTTCACCGCGCCGACCGAGCGGCAACTGCGGCTGGCGGTCGAGACGATCGACGGGGCGAAGCGGTCGGGGATGGGGGTGGCCGTCCACTGCGGGGCGGGCAAGGGGCGGACGGGCACCGTGCTGGCGGCCTACCTGGTGAGCCAGGGGATGACCGCGAGCGAGGCCATCCGCAAGGTGCGGGAGTTGCGGCCGGGGTCGGTGGAGACGTTCGAGCAGGAGCAGGCGATCCAGGAGTGGGAGAAGCGGCGGTAAACGGGCGAAGGGCACGGCGGCCGCCGTGCCCTTCGCATATGGTGTCGGCCGGAGGAACGGCCGGGTCAGCAGGCTACTCTTCGTCGTCCGCCTGCGGCGAGCTGCGGTCGTCGGCGGGGCCGCCGGCCACCTTGTACTCCTCGCCCAGCCACCGCCCGAGGTCGATGGTCCGGCACCGCTTGCTACAGAACGGGTAATCCGGGTACTCGTTCCAGGCGGCCGGCATCGGGGCGTCGCAGATCGGACAACACACACTACTCATCGGTTCGCCCCTGCCCGAACTTCGGAGTTTTTCCGGACCACCCGCTTTACCAGCTGGCGTCGTTCTCATGATGGTCAAGATCCCGCCCCATCCCCGGTCGGGTCGCCGGCGGGGAGATCACTCCGCCGCGACCACCACCGCCGCCGGGCGAAGGACGCGATCGTGCAGGGTGAACCCCTGCTGCATGACCGCCACCACGCTGCCGGGCGGCACGTCGGCGGACGGCACCGACGACACCGCCATGTGCAGGTTCGGGTCGAACGGCGAGCCGGGGCCGACGTCGATCCGCTCGACCGCGTGCCGCTTGAGCATCGCCAGTGTCGCGTGCACGGTGGCCGCCACCCCCTCGAGCAGCACCCCGCCCTCGCCCTTCGCTTTGGCCGCTTCGCTCGCCCGCTCCAAGTTGTCGAGCAGACTCAGCACGTCGCGGGCGAACCCCTCGGACGCGTACTTCCGCTGTTTGGCCGCGTCCTCGTTCAGGCGGCGGGCGCTCGTCTGCAGGTCCGCCACGAGCAGCTTGTAGTCGTGGACCTGCGCTTCCAGTTGCGACAGTTTGGCCGCGTCCGGCGGGGCGGCGGTCAGGTCAACGGGCGGGGTGTCGGTGGGGTCGGTCATTTGTGTCGTCCGTAGTCCTTAGCGCTCAGTGCTTAGTTCAGAGCCCACGAATCGCGTCTGCGAGAGACCCACCGCGTTGGCACGGTCAGGACTGGGAACTAAGGACTGTGGACTGAGGACAAGGTTTCACTTCTCGTCGCCGCTGATCAGGTCCTTCAGCTTGCTGAAGAAGCTCTTCTTGGGCGGCGGGCCGACCTGGGTCTTGTCCAGTTCGGCCAGCCGGCGGAACAGTTGCTCCTGCTCCGGGTTCAGCGCCTGCGGGGTGTCCACCACCACCTGCACGAGCAGGTCGCCGGGTCGTCCGCCGCGGCGGGCGGGCATGCCGTGCCCACTCAGCCGCAGCACCTCGTGCGTCTGGATGCCGCGGGGCAGGTCGTACTTCACCTTCTCGCCGACGAGCGTCGTGATCTCGATCGACCCGCCGAGTGCCGCCTGGGCGAAGGTGATCGGCCACTGGCACACCAGGTTCTGCCCGTCCCGCTGGAAGAACTTGTGCTCCTTCACCCGGATGGCGAACTCCAGGTTCCCCCGCGGGGCACCCGCATCGCCGGCATCCCCCATGCCGGCGTACCGGATGCGGTCGCCGGTGTCCACGCCCGGGATGACCTTCACCTCGATCTCGTGTCGCCCGACCACCGTCTGCTCGCCGCGGCAGCCGCCGCACGGGTCGGTGATGATCTGCCCGGTGCCGCTGCACGCCCGGCAGGCGGTCGGCATGGGGAAGAACATCTGTTGCGTGATGACTTCGCCCTGCCCGCCGCACCGCTTGCAACTCGTCACCTTCGTGCCCGGCTTCGCCCCGGTGCCGTTGCAGGTGGTACACAGGTCTTCCCGCTGGATGGTGACTTTCTTCGTCACCCCTCGGGCGGCCTCGGCGAGATCGATGTCGAGGATGACCTGGACGTCGCGGCCGGCCTGCGGCCCGCTCCGCCGCCGCCCCCGCCCGCCGAACAGGTCGCTCAGCAGCCCGCCGAACAGGTCGCCCAGGTCCACCTGCACCTGTTGCCCGCCCCCGCCGCCCATCCCTTGCAGGCCGTCGTGCCCGTAGCGGTCGTAGGCCGCCCGCTTGTCCTGGTCGGACAGCACCTCGAACGCCTCGGTCGCCTCCTTGAAGTTGGCCTCGGCCTCCGAGTCGCCGGGGTTGCGGTCCGGGTGGAACCGCATGGCCAGCTTGCGGTACGACACCTTCAGCTCGTCGAGGGTGGCGGTCTTCTCCACCTCCAGCACTTCGTAGTAGCAGCGTTTGGCCATTGGCTCCTCGGCCCATCGCGGGTGGGTCGTCATTCGTAGCCCAGGCCTCACGGCCTGGGCTGGGGGAAGCGACCCTTCGGGCCGCGGTGCCTGTCGGCACCCAGACCGCCAGGTCTGGGCCGCCCCGAAGGGGCGGTTCCCACAGCCCAGGCCGTGAGGCCTGGGAGTGCCACACACCAGTTTACGCCACCGCCCCGGCCACCTTGTTCGTCTTCTCGTCCTCTTCTTCCACCTTGGTGATCATCACCTCGGTGGTGAGCATCAGGCCGGCGATGCTGGCGGCGTTGGTGAGGGCCGACCGGGTGACCACCGTCGGGTCGATGATGCCCTGCTTGTACATGTCCACGTACTCGCCGGTGTTGGCGTCGTACCCGATGGCCGGGTTCTTCTCCCCGCGGGTGAGCACCTCGTCGGCGATCACCGCCCCGTCCTCGCCGCAGTTGGCGGCGATGGTGCGGATCGGCTTGGAGAGCGCCCGCGCGACGATCTCCGCCCCGATCTGCTCGTCCCCTTTCAGCTTCTCGGCCAGCTTCTCCACCACCGGCACGCACCGCAGCAGGGCCACCCCGCCGCCCGGGACGATCCCTTCGGAGACGGCCGCCCGGGTGGCGTGCAGGGCGTCCTCGATCAGGTCCTTCTGGTTCTTCATCTCGGCCTCGGTGGCCGCCCCGACGCGGATGATGGCCACCCCGCCGACCAGCTTGGCCAGCCGCTCGGTGAACTTCTCCTTGTCGTAGCTGCTCTCCGTCTGCTCCATCTGGGTGCGGATCTGGGCCACCCGCTCGTCGATCTTCGCCCGGCGGTCCTTGTCCAGCTTCTCGCAGATGATGGTGCAGTTCTCCTTGTCCACCGTCACGTTGTCGGCCGACCCGAGCTGTTCGAGGGTGACGTTCTCCAGGGCGATGCCCAGGTCCTCGCTGATGAACGTGCCGCCGGTGAGGGTGGCCATGTCGCCCATCATCGCCTTGCGGCGGTCGCCGAACCCGGGGGCCTTGACGGCGCACACGTCGATCAGGTTCCGCAGCTTGTTCACCACCAGCATCTGCAGGGCTTCGGCCTCCACGTCCTCGGCGATGATGAGCAGCGGGCGGCGGGCCTGGGCCACCTTCTCGAGCAGCGGCAGGAACTCGCGGACGTTGCTCAGCTTCTTCTCGTACAGCAGGATGAGCGGCTTGTCGGCCTCCCACTTCAGGTCCGGGGTGTTGACCACGAAGTACGGGCTGATGAACCCCTTGTCGAACTGCATGCCCTCGACGTAGTCCACCGTCGTCTCGCTCGTCTTCCCTTCCTCGATGGTGATCACCCCGTCGTTGCCCACCTTCTCGATCGCCTCGGCCATCATCTTGCCGATCGCCTTGTTGTTGTTCGCGGAGATGGTGGCGACGAACTCGACGTCGTTCTCCTTCATGTCGCCCGGCTTCTTGCCCAGCTCGGTCTCCAGGTACTCGACCGCCTTCTCGACCGCCTTGTCGATGCCCCGCTTGACGGACATCGGGTTGGCCCCGGCGGTGATGTTCCGCAGCCCCTCCTGGTAGATGGCCAGGGCGAGGACGGTGGCGGTGGTGGTGCCGTCGCCGGCCGCGTCGTTCGTCTTCTGGGCGACCGCGTTCACCAGCTTCGCGCCCATGTTCTCGAACGGGTCGGCCAGCTCGATCTCCTTCGACACGGTGACGCCGTCTTTGGTGACGGTCGGCCCGCCGAACGACTTGTCGATGATCACGTTCCGCCCGGTCGGCCCGAGGGTGATGCCGACCGCCTTCGCCAGCTTCTCGGCGCCGGACAGCAGCTTCTTCCGGGCGTCGTCGGTGTAGAGCAGTTGCTTCGCCATTGTGGGTTGGTTCCAGAGGTTCACCACAAAGGGCACGAAGGACACAAAGAGAGAACAGTCCTCTCCTCGATCTTCGTGGCCTTGGTGCCCTTTGTGGTGAAGGGATTGATTGGGTGTGTGTGGGGTTACTTCGCCAGCTTGCCGAGCACGTCGGACTCGCGGAGGATCTTGAACTCGGTGCCGTTCACCTCCACGTCGCTCCCGCTGTACTTGCCGAACAGGACGGTGTCGCCGATGGCGACGGCCATCGGGGCGCGGGTGCCGTTGTCCAGCAGGCGGCCGGGGCCGACGGCCACGACGGTGCCCTGTTGCGGCTTCTGCTTAGCCGCGTCCGGCAGCAGGATGCCGCCGGCGGTCTTCTCGGTCGCCTCGCTCACGGTCACGACCAGGCGGTCGTCGAGCGGCTTCAGGTTGGGGGATTCGGCGGCGGCGGCTTTCTTGGCCATCGGTCAGTCCAGTATGGGTGAAAGGAGAAGTTGTGTTCGTGTTGGTGGTTGAAATCGCCGGTCATGAGTCCTCAGTCATTCGTCACCAGCCTCTACTGCCCGGCCGAGTGACGAATGACTGAGGACTCATGACCCCCCAAGCGGTTACATCATGCCGCCCATGCCGCCCAAGCCGCCCATGCCACCGTGGTCATGGTGGTCGTGGTGGTCGTCCTTCTTCGGCTCGGGGATGTCGGCGATGGTGCACTCGCTGGTGAGCAGCAGGCAGGCGACGCTCGCCCCGTTCTGGAGGGCGCTGCGGGTCACCTTCACCGGGTCGACGACGCCCGCCTTGCGGAGGTCTTCGTACTCGTCGGTGTCGGCGTTGTACCCGTAGTTCTTGTCCTTCGACTTGCCGATGTTGGCGACCACCACCGTGCCGTCCTTGCCGGCGTTCTCGGCGATCATGCGGGCGGGCATGGCCAGCGCCTGGAACAGCACCCGCTGGCCGACGCTGTCGTCGTCCGCCCCCTTCACCTTCTCCAGCACCTTGCGGGCTTGCAGCAGGGCCACCCCGCCGCCGGCCACGATGCCCTCCTCGAGGGCCGCCTTCGTGGCGGCCAGGGCGTCTTCGTACAGGGCTTTCCGCTCCTTCATCTCGGTCTCGGTGGCGGCCCCGACTTTGATCACGGCCACCCCGCCGGCCAGCTTCGCCTTCCGCTCCTGCAGCTTCTCGCGGTCGTACTCGCTGTCCGTCTTCTCCAGCTCCTTCTCGATGCTGGCCACCCGGCCGGCCACCTTCTTCTTGTCCCCGGCCCCTTCGGTGATGACCGTGTTCTCGGCGTCGATCTTGATCCGCTTGCAGGTGCCCAGGTCCTTCAGCTCGACGTTCTCCAGCTTGATGCCCAGGTCCTTGAAGATGGCCTTCCCGCCGGTCAGCATGGCGATGTCTTCCATCATCGCCTTGCGGCGGTCGCCGTACCCCGGCGCCTTGACGGCGCACACGGTCAGCACCCCGCGGATCTTGTTCAGCACCAGGGTGGCCAGCGCCTCACCCTCGATGTCTTCGGCGATGATGACCAGCGGTTGGCTCTTGGTCTGCCCGGTCACTTTCTCCAGGAGCGGCACCAGTTCCTTCACGCTGCTGATCTTGTCCTCGTAGATGAGGATGAGCGGCTTCTCGAACTCGCAGGTGACGCTCTCCTGGTTGTTCACGAAGTGCGGCGACAGGAACCCGCGGTCGAACTGCATCCCGCTGACGACGCTGATCTCGGTGGTGGCGGACTTCCCTTCCTCGATGGTGATGACCCCGTTGTCGGCCCCCACCTTTTTCATCGCCTCGGCCAAGTCCTTGCCGATCTCCTTGTTGTTGTTCGCCGAAATGGTGGCCACCTCGGTGATCGCCTTGCTGTCCTTCGGGTCGATCGGCTCGCGGAGCTTGGTCAGCTCGGCCACCACCTTCTCGACGCCGGTCTGGATGCCGCGGACGATGGCCATCGGGTCGGCCCCGCCGGCGACCGCCTTCAGCCCCTCGCGGAAGATGAACTCGGCCAGCACGGTGGCGGTGGTGGTGCCGTCCCCGGCCACGTCGCTCGTCTTGCTGGCGGCTTCTTTCACCAACTGAGCGCCCATGTTCTCGAACGGGTCGGTCAGTTCGATGTCTTCGGCGACGGTGACGCCGTCTTTGGTCACGTTCGGCGACCCCCAGCCCTTGTCGAGAACGGCGTTGCGACCGCGCGGCCCGAGGGTGGCGCGGACGGCACGGGCCAGCTTGGAGGCGCCGGCGAGCAGTTTGGCGCGGGCGTCGTCGGCGAAGGCGAGTTGCTTCGAGGCCATACGGCGAAGCTCCGAGAGGGAAATCCGAGTCGATCGGTGTCGCCGGCGAAGCAACATTTGTGCCGCGAAATGGGAACGCCGTAAACCCTTGCCGTGCAAAGGTTGATGAAAGTGGCGACGGGTGGCGGACGGGTGCCGGGTGTCAGTCTGGCAGGGGAAAGTGGTGAGATGTGGCAGGCCAGATTCGAACCGGGACCGTGGTGTCGCATGAAGCCGCGGGCGGCGCTCGGGTGTCGCCCGGGGCGGAGCCTCCCAAGAGGCCGTCGTGTGACACGTGCGGCTCGGGCCACTCGGCGACCGGCTCACGCCGTCGCCATCACCAGCGTGTACCCGCGGTTCTCCACGCTGTCCACGCCGCCGAAGATGTCCACGATCTCGGGGATCGTCTGCACCGGCATTTTCGTCACGAAGTAGAATCGCCCGCCCGGCCGCAGCACCTCGCGGGCGGTGTGGATGAACAGCCGGCCGACCTCGCTGTTGGCGAAGTACGGCGGGTTCGCCAGCACCACGTCATACCCGCCGGTCGGCAGGTCGGTCATGGTCGCGGTCAGGATGAACTCGGCGTTCGTCACCCCGTTCGCGGCGGCGTTCAACTCGGCCAACTTGATCGCCCGCGCGCTGCTGTCGACGAACGTGATCCGGCCCGTCGGCCCGCACTGCTGCCACGCCAGACACCCCACCGCCCCCGCCCCGCAGCCCATGTCCAGCACCTTGTCGGCCGGCCGCACGTCGGCCACTTCCAGCATCGCCCGCGAGCCGTCGTCCATCCGCCCGTAGCTGAACGTGCCCGGCCAACTCTCGAAGTTCATGCTCGCCCGGTCGCCGATGCGGGCGTGGTAGGTCATGCGGTGGCGGCGGCGGTCACGCACCGTGTCGGCCGGGTCGCGGGTGCTCCAGAAGGCGGTGCCGAACTCCTGCCCCTTCACGAACGGCGACTCGCTGCACTTGCCGAACGCCTTCTTCTGCACCTTGTGGAAGGTGGTGTCGCGGTCGTACTCGCTGAGCGTGATGAACCGGCCGCCGGGGGCGACGACGTGATACCCCTGTTCCACCACGTCCAGCTTCAGCTCGTAGTCGGACTGCATCGACGCGGGGTAGATGACCGTTTGGAACTTCGCCGGCAGGTCCCACAAATCGGCCCCGACGACCACCTCCGCCGTCAGCTTCTCCTGGGCGAGTTTCTCCTTCAGCCGCTCGGCCTGGTGGACGTCGAACTGAAAGAGGGTGGTGTCCACGCCATTCAGCGCGGACACGAGCTGCGTGACCGGCCAGACCGGGCCGAGGGCGACGAGCACCGGCGGGGCGACACGATCGGCGACGACGGGGAACAGGTCGAGGAGGTGTTTCATACCGTTCAATGTACCGCCGACGCCATCAACCCGGTAATCACTTCCGCCAGCTTCGCCACCGCCTTCTTCGCCGTCTCTTCCACCTCGTGGTGCGACAGCGGGCCGTCGGACAGTCCCGCCGCCTTGTTCGTGATGCACGAGATGCCGGCGACGGTCAGGCCGAGCGCCGCCGCCGTCTCGGCTTCGACCGCCGTGGACATGCCGACCGCGTCCGCGCCGATGGCCCGCAAGGCACGGATTTCGGCGGGGGTTTCGTAGCACGGGCCGGTGAGCGCGGCGTAGACGCCGGACGGCAGAGGGGCGAGGAGGGAGTAGGGGTTGTTTAGCCGCGAGCCAGCGGCGAGCGCGTCGGTCCAGAACGCGCTCGCCGCTGGCTCGCGGCTAAACAGCTTGATGTGCCCCCGGATCGCCATCAGGCCGCCCGGCGACAAGTCGTCCCGAATGCCGCCGGCGGCATTCGTCAGGATCAGCATCTTGACCCCAAACTCGGCGATGAGTTGCACCAGCCGCGTCACCCGGTCCCACGGGTGGCCTTCGTAGAAATGCACGCGGCCGAACGACACCACCGCCGGCACCCCCGCCCAGTGGCCGACGCTCAGCTTCCCCTTGTGCCCGGCGACGGTCGGCGGCACCAACCCCGGCACGTCGGCGAAGGGGATCGAAGCCGTGGCGACGAACGGCGAGGCGGCGCCGGCCAGACCGGAGCCGAACACCACCGCGGCACGGGGGGCGATGGACGCGACCGCTTCGCGGAAGTGGTCGAAGGGGGTGGTCATGATTTCAGGATAACCCGAACTCCTTGCTCGCCAGCGCCGCGATGCTGCGGCCGACGCTGATGCTGGCGGTGGCGGCCGGCGACGGGGCGTTCAGCACGTGAACCATCCGGTTCTCGCCGCGGATGAAGAAGTCGTCCACCAGCTTGCCGTCGGGGGTGAGTGCCTGGGCACGCACGCCCGCCCCGGCGGGGGTGATGTCGTCGCGACGGATGGCCGGGATCAGCCGGCTCAGCGACTTCCAAAACGAGTAGCGACTGAACGAGCGTTTCATCTCGCCGAGGCCGGTGTGCCAGTACTTCGCGGCCATCACCCAGAACCCGCGGTGGCGGGCCATCTCCAGCATGTCCTTCGTGCTGAAGTCGCGGAACCGATACCCCTCGCGGCGGAAGGCGAGAACGGCATTCGGCCCGGCTTCGACGCCCCCGCCGATCATCCGCGTGAAGTGAACCCCCAGGAACGGGAACCGCGGGTCGGGCACGGGGTAAATCAGGTTGCGGCACAGGTGAGCGGCGTGCGGCTTCAGGTCGTAGTATTCGCCGCGGAAGGGGATGATGGTCACGCCCGGATCGACCCCGCACAGGCGGGCCACGCGGTCGGATTGCAGCCCGGCGCAGTTGACGAGGTGTTTCGCCCGCAGTTCGCCCGCGGTGGTTTGCAGCACCAACTCGCTGCCGTCCCGCTTCAGGCCGACGAACCGCACGGCGGTCCGCACCTCGCCCCCACCGGCCGTCACCAGCTCGGCGTACTTGGCCGTCACCGCCTTGTAATTCACGATGCCGGTGTCGGGTACGAACAGCCCGGCGACCCCGGCGACGTGAGGCTCGTGTTCCCGCAGTTCCGCCGCATTCAACCGCTTCAGCCCGGTCAGCCCGTTGGCGTGCCCGCGGCGCTCGATCTCGGCGAGGGCGGGCAACTCCCACTCCTCCACCGCCACGATCACCTTGCCGCAGCGGTCGTGCGGGATGCCGTGGTCGGCACAGAAGCGGTACATCAGCTCGCGGCCGGCGGCGCAGTTGGTCGCCTTCGCCGAACCGGGCTTGTAGTAGATGCCGCTGTGGATGACACCGGAGTTGTGCCCGGTCTGATGGGCCGCGAGGTGCCGCTCCGCCTCGATCACGACGAGGTTGCGGACGCCACGTTCGACGAGCGCCTTCGCCGTCGCCAGGCCGACGATCCCCCCGCCGATGACGGCCACGTCGTAGGTGGGCATGGGGCGACCCCAACGAGCCGCGACCGCCAGGGAGCGGGGTCATCACCCGCTCCCTGGCGGTCGCGGCTCGTCAAACTCGGATGCCGAAGAAGTTCCGCACGCCCAGGTACAGGATGGTGGCCATCGATCGCACCGCCTCTTTCGTGTTCACCTTGCTGGAGCCGTGCAAGCGGTTCTCGAAGACGATCGGCAGTTCGCCCAGCTTCGCCCCGGTGCGGTACACCCGGAACAGCACCTCCTGCTGGAACGAGTACCCCCGCGAGATGACCTCCTCCAGCTTCGCCTTCCGCAGGTTCGCCACCCGGTAGCAGCGGAACGCCCCGCTGGCGTCCTTCACCGGCATGCGGAACAGGAACCGCACCAGCCCGTTCACCGTCCTGCTGATGACTTTCCGCGTCAGCGGCCAGTCCTTGGTGCCTCCCCCTTTGACGTACCGCGAGCCGATCATCACGTCGTGTTTGTCCATGCCGGCGAGCAGGCCGGGCAAGTATCGCGGGTGGTGGCTGAAGTCGGCGTCCAGGTTCTGCAGCAGGTCGTACCCGTTCTCCATGGCGAACCGCATGGCGGCCAGGGTGGCGGTGCCCAGGCCGAGCTTGCCGGGGCGGTGCAGCACCTTGACGCGGGGGTCCTTGGCGGCCAGTTCGTCGGCCAGCCGGCCGGTGCCGTCGGGCGAGTTGTCGTCGATCACCAGCACGTCGGCGTGCGGGGCGTGGGCGTGGATGTCGGCGATGAGCGGGGGCAGGTTGTCACGCTCGTTGTAAGTGGCGAGCGACACGAGCAGGCGCGGGGCGGTGGGGGTCATGAAGGGGGGGAGTGGTTGGATGACCTCACCCCCCGCCCCCCGCCGCCGGGGGGGGGGGGGGGGGGGGGGGGGGGGGGGGGGGGGGGGGGGGGGG
>CAYMHO010000214.1:0-11863 GCA_964390195.1 uncultured Fimbriiglobus sp.
CCCGTCGGCCGGCCGACCCGCCGGCCGACGGGCCGGCCGGGTGGGAGCGGCCGTCGCCGGCGTCCCGCCTGTTCCGGTTCCTCGCCCGCTGGCTGGACGACGTGTTCCAGGGCGTCGCGTTCGCCGCCGGGATGGCCCTCCTGTTCGCCGTCAACGGGTTCCGCCCGCTCGATTCCGTCGGCGAGCGGGCGGTGGTCATGGTCGGCTGCCTGGCGGTCACGGTCGTCCCCTACTGGGGGTACAACGCCTACCAACTGTCGACCCGCGGGCAGACGATCGGCAAGCGGCTGCTGGGCATCCGGGTGGTGCGGGACGCCGATTACGGGCCGGTCGGGTTCGTGAACGGCGTCCTCCTCCGCGACGGCAGCACCCTGGCGGTGGCGGTGCTGGCGTTCAGCGTGGCGCTGTTGGGTGGGGTGACGGGCTGGACGTGCCTGACGTACGCCATGCTCCTCTGGCCGGTCTACGCGTGGGCGAACATCCTGTGCATCTTCAGCCCGGAGCAGCAGTGCCTGCACGACCGCATCGCCGGCACGCAGGTGGTGCAGGTGCCGAAGTGAGTGACCCCGTGCACAAACTCCTGTACTTCGCCCTGCTCCTCGTCGCCGCCTGCGGGATCGCGGCGGTGGCGGGCGGCGTTCAGAACGTGATCGCCTACTCGGTCTGCTCGGAGTTCTTCGAGGGGTGGCGGTTCGATGACCTGGAATTGCAGCCGGGGAAACGCGGCCGCACCGCCGCGGCGCTGACCGGCGCCGCCGACGCCTGGTGGCTCGGGCTGACGTTCGGGCCGCCGGTGCTCGCCTGCGGGCTGACCGTGCCCGGACGCAGGCGGTACGCGCTCCAGTCCCTGATCGGCTTGCTCGTCGTCGCCGGCGTGACACTCCTGTTCGGCGTCACCGCATTGCTCGTCACCCTGGGAACGGTGCCCGACGCTTCCGTCCACGGCCCGTGGATTCCCTCCGGGGTGTCGAACCGGGTGGGGTTCGCCGCCGTGACCGCCATGCGGGACTTCGCCACCGTCGGCGGTGTCGCCGGTGTTCTGGCAGCCGGGCTGTACCTGATCGCGGTCGGGCGTGTCCGCCGACGCCACCGTCGCCGCCTCACTCAGTCGTCGTAGCTCTCGAACACCTCGCCGCCGTCGTCCTCGATGCGGGTCTCCAGCTCGTCGGCGAGCGACTCGACGAACGTGCGGCAGACGGTCGGCCGCAGGCTGTTCCCGGTTTCCACCCAGTCCAGCACGATGCGGCCGTCGTCCTTCTTGGTGCGGTCGGCGTACACGGCGATGTCGAGCGGCACCCGCAGCGCCCCGGCCGACGACGCGATGAGCGTGCCCAGGGTGTACACCGGCGGCTCGCCGTTCGCGTCGTAGATGTGGAACCCGTCCCGCTTGCGGTCGTCCAGGTCGTCGATCCCGCACTGCGAGTCGATGGCGATCTGCTCGGCGATCCGCAGCAGCCGCTTCGGCGACAGGTCCGCGACCACCACGATCCGCCCCGCGTCCCTCGGCATCGCCCGCCCCTCCCGGTAACAGTCCGCCCGTCGTCCGGCATTCTACCCGTGAGAACGCTCGCGCGGCCCGCGGCGAAGAACCGCCCGCCACTTGTTCGACTGCCGAACGGGGGTTATGGTAACAGTCCCCCTGCGCGACCCGCACCCGTCCTCTCGCCCGTGGTGCCGCTATGTCCGACGACCGCGAGCTGGTGAACGAAGTCCAGGCCGGCAGCGAGTCCGCCGCCAAGGACCTGTTCGACAAGTACTGCGAGCGTCTGCTGCGGCTGGCCAAGCGGCGGATCGGCCAGCGGATGTCCAGCCGGTTCGACCCGGAGGACGTGGTGCAGTCCGCCTTCCGCACCTTCTTCACCCGCGTCAAGAACGACGAGTTCGAGTTCGCCCACGAGGACGACCTGTTCAAGCTGCTCGTCCGCCTGACCGTCCGCAAGACCCTCCGCCGGATTCAGTACCACCGGGCGGACAAGCGGAACCCGGAGGTCGAGATGGGCCACAAGTCGGACGGGTCGGAGATCTTCGCCCACGTGGCCAGCGACGAGCCGACGGCCGAAGTCGAAGTGGCCCTGCTCGACGAGTTCGAGAAGTTCGTCGGCCAACTGCCCGCCCTCGACCGCCAGGTGCTGGAGTTGAAGGTGCAGGGGTACAGCACGGTCGAGATCGCCGACCGCCTGGGCACCTACGACCGCAAGGTGCGGCGGATCATCGAGCGGCTGGAAGAGATGTCGGACGACCAGGAGTTCGCCGCCGGCTGAAGTGTTCTGCTCGCTCCGCGAGCGGTCTGGAATCCGCTCGCGGAGCGAGCAGTCCACTCCCGAATTCTGTCCGCAACCGGCCGGCGGAATCGCATCTCCCAGATAGCCGGGGCCGCAGTCCGCCCCGATCGCACCCTTTTCCGGTGTCCCATGAACTCTCGCGCCGCGCTATCCGCCTTGCTCCTGCTCGCCGCCGGGTCGGCGGCGTCCGCCCAGTTGGACCGCCGCAGCCGCGACGAGCCGGAGGTGATCCTCAACCACGGCGGGCGGTACGGGTTCTGCGACGACATGGTGTGGGACGCGTCCGGCAGGTACCTGTTCGCCGCCGGCGACGACAAGGAAGTGACCGTCTGGCCGGTCGACCTGAGCGACCCGAACGGGCCGAAGCTGAACACCGACCGGGCCTCCGTCCAGCACCTCCGCTGGCCGGCCTGGCGGGAGCGGCGGGGCGGCATCAAGGCGATCGCCGTCGACCCGACCGGGGACAAGGTGGCGGTCGGCGGGTTCGGCCTGCTGCCGTCGGCGGTGGCCGTCCTCAGCCGCACCCGGACGACCGCCGCCGAGTCGGTCGTGCTGGCGTACACCTGGCCGCGGGCGCGGACCGGGAAGAACGCGGACAACTTCGACGCCGTCACGGCGGTGGCGTTCGACGCGGACGGCAAGCGGGTGGCGTTCGGCACGGCCGACGGGAGCGTGTGGGTGTGGACGGCCGAGAAACTGGCCAAGCCGCTGCCGCTGGCGAAGAAGGAGGCGGCCGAGCGGGAGTGGTCCACCCCCAGGCGGGCGGGCAAGCACGCCCTGCCGGCCGGGGCCAAGGCGGCCGACTGCCCGGCCCGCCCGCGGCTGGTGTTCTTCCTCGACAAGGACACGGTGGCGTCGGTGTCGAACACCGGCGAGGCGGTGGCGTTCGACGTGTCCGGCGAGTTGAGCGACGACCCGGCCGACCCGGTGCCGGCGGCCAAGAAGACGCTGTTCCACCTGAACCCGAAGGCGAACCCGCAGCGGGAGGTGTACCGGGCCGAACTCACCCCGGACGGGAAGGGGGTGTGCGTGGCGTTCCTCGGGCCGACCGTCGGGGTGTACGACCTGGCCGGCCGGGGCACCGACCTGGACCTGGGCGTAGACCGGATGGCCTGGAGCCTGGCGGTGGAACCGGGCAGCGGGCGGCTGGCGGTGGCCGTCGGCGGGGCGAAACCGGCCGCCGACGGGAAGCCGCGGTTCTTCCTGGAGCGGGAGAACGAGCTGTGGGTGTATGACGTGGTGAAGGCCGGGGCCAAGCCGGCGGTGCTGCCGCTCGGCGGGCGGGCCGAGGCGGTCGCCTTCCACCCGAAGCGGAAGGGGCTGGTGGCGGTGGCCGGCGGGCAGGCGGACGAGGTGCGGCTGTTCGACCTGGACGGGAAAGACGCGAAAGTGCCCACCGGCACGGCCGTCGGGGTGGGGCGGCGGGTGTTCGCCGTCGGCATCGTGTCCGACACGGAGGTGGCGGTGAAGGTGCTGCCGGACGCGGCCGCCGCCCACCCGAACGCCGACGCCCGCGGGCCGTGGATCACCTACGACCTGTCCAAGCAGAAGACGGTGGTGCGGGCGAAGGAGCCGTCGGCCGCCCGCAACGAGGCGGACGGGTGGACGGTCCTGCCGGACGACGGCCAGAACCCGCAGCGGCAGAACTGGTACGCCGTCAGCCCGGACAAGAAGCGGGCGCGGCTGGCGTTCAACCACGCCCAGTACAACGACCCCACCTGCTACACCTTCCTGCCGGCCGACAAGGGCAAGGGCCTGCCCACCCGCCTGCTGGTCGGGCACTCGTACGGGTGCTCGCTGTACGAGCTGCCGGCCCCTGGGGCCGACGTGCCGGCCGAGCTGAAGCCGGCGGCGGTGTACATCGGGCACCAGGCGACGGTGCTGAGCGTGGCCGCATCGGCCGACGGCACCTGGTTCGTCACCGGCGGGTCGGACCACACGGTGTCCGCCTTCTCCCTCAGGGCGTGGGGCCACCACCGCCACCTCGGGGCGGCGTTCGCCGCCACCCCCGGCAAGGCGGAGGTGGTGGTGACGGACGTGGCCGTCGGCTCGCCGGCGTGGGAGGCCGGGCTGGTGAAGGGGGAGAAGCTGACCCGCGTGGCCGTCTACGGGCGGGGGTACTTCCTGAACACGGTGCGGGAGGACGACTGGCCGCTGATCGACACCCCGGCGGCGGCCGAGCAGGCGGCGAAGGTGCTGGCCGGCGACCTCACCCCCGGGCAGCAGGTGCACCTGGAGACGGACGGCCCCGAGGGCGACCGCGTCCGCCTGACCAGCCTGCAGCAGCGGCCGGTGTGGAAGTGGTTCCCGGCGTTCGCCGCCCGCCCGGCCGACCCGACCGCCCCGCCGGACGAGGTGAGCGACTCGGTGGTGTGGATGTGGAAGGGGTCGAAGTACATGTCGGCCGCCGCCCAGGGCGACCTGCTGGCCGGCTGGCACGTCAACCCGGCCAAGGTGTTCGGCTCGCCGTACTACTACCCGCTGCTCGACCGCAACAAGCGGTACTCCGACCCGGACCTGATCCGCCAACTGCTCCGCACCCGCGACGTGCCGGCCGCCCTGACCGCCGCCTGCGGGGGCAAGAACCCCACCCCGAAGGCCCTCAGCTTCACCCTGCACGAGCCGGTGCCGCTCAAGCTGGCCCTGCCCAAGCTGGAGGTGGAAAAGGGGAAGGCGGCGGTCAAGCTGACCCTCGACCTGGCCGAGCTGACCGGCGACCCCGACCTGCTGCCGAACGAGCTGGAGGTGTGGGTGAACGACTACCGCAAGGTGAAGCTGCCCGTCCAGTTGGCCAAGGGCAAGCCGTTCGCCGCCGAGGTGGAACTGGACGTGTCCGAACTGCGGGCGGGGGACAACAGCATCACCGCCATCGCCCGCAACCGGGCCGGCGGGCGGGTGCGGAACGCCGGCCTGCTGACCAACACCAACCCGGCCCCGGCCAACCCGCGGCTGGTCGGGTGGGCGGGCGGGATCAACAAGTACCCCGGCGCGAACGCCAAGCTGCCGCCGACCGTGCGGGAGGCGTTCGGCGACCTGAACCCCCTCCGGTTCGCCGTCCCGGACGCGACCGCCGTGTCGACCCGGTTCAAGGACAACTACGGGCGGGGCCGGCTGTACCGCGAGTACGGGCTGAACCTGCGGACCGACCACGAGGCCGACAAGTCCTCTCTCGTGGACGAGCTGAAGGGGCTGGTGGCGAAGTCGAAAGCCGGCGAGCTCGGCCCGGACGACACCCTGGTCCTGTTCCTGGCCGGGCACGGGGTGCTCATCGGCGACCGGAAGGGGGGCGGCACCACCATGCTGCCGCCGGGCGAGAAGGAGCCGGAGAAGGGGTACGAGAACATCCGGTTCGCCTTCTGCGGGGTCGACTTCGACCCGCTCCGGCCGACCGCCACCGGGGTGCCGGCCGAGGAGCTGTTCGACCTGCTGGTGCAGATCAACTGCCGCAAGCTGGTGTTCCTGGACGTGTGCCACGCCGGCGGGGCGGTCGAGACGGACATCGTCCGCCAACTGCTGCCGGAGGGGCAGGGGCCGTTCGTGTTCGCCGCCTGCGGGTGGGGCGAGCTGGCCCAGGAGGACCCGGCCGACCGGCACGGCCTGTTCACCCGCGCCCTGCTCGACGCCACCGGCGACGAGTTCTACCAGGCCGACGCCGACAAGTCCGGCGACCTGAGCTGCCGCGAACTGGCCGAGTTCTGTACCCGCCGGGTGAAGCAGTTGCGGCTGAAGGCGATGAAGGCGAAGAACCCGGACGCCACCCGCAGCGACCAGAACCCGGAACACAACCTGGAGACGACCGTCCTGAGCAAGGTGGTCGTGTTCCGCAAGCCGGCCAAGTGACCGCCGGAAAGTAGTAGGCACACGGAGTGTGCCTACTACTTTCCGGCTACAACGCCGACACACCGAACACTCGTGACCGGAGGAACCCCATGACCGCCCGATTGACCCTCGCCGCCGCCCTGCTCGGGCTGGCCGTCGTCGCCCCCGCCCGCGGCGGCGAACTGCTCGAAGACGTGCTCGACGCCAAGGCGACCGGCGTGCTGCAGGACCTGCGGCGGCAGAACCTGTCCCCGGTCGGGGTGCTCAAGTTCACCGCCGAGAAGGACGGCAAGGCGGTGGACGACCTGGGCGAACTCGGCCACACCCTGGCCACCCGCACCCACTACGCCCTGGCCACCAAGAACAAGAACAAGAGCTTCTCCCTGCTGGAGAACCCCGGCAAGCGGGTGGTGGACGCCGAGAACGCGGCCGCCAACCACCTGACCGAGGCCGGGCGGAAGGCGTTCTTCGACTCCAAGTTCCAGCCCACCCACGGGGCAGCCGAGTTGGTGAAGGCGTCCGCGTTCGTCACCGGGCTGGTGCGGGTGGGGGAGAAGACGCTGACCATCAAGCTGCAGGCGTTCGACCACACCGGCAAACTGGCCGACCTGACCGACTGGTGGGCGGTCGATTTCACCCCGGCCCTGCGGGGTGAGGCGGGCAAGGGGTACGCGATGAACAAGGAGCAGCGGGCCAAGCTGATCTCCGGCCCGAAGCCGAAGCGGGAGGAGATCCAGGACCTGGTGATGAAGGCGTCCCTGACGGTGGTCGGCCCGGAGGACAAGCCGGCCGCCAAGAACCCGCTGGCCAACTGCCCGGTCGAGTGGGAGATTTACTACGACGGCAAGCGGCAGACGCCGGTCGGCACCGCCCTGCCCGAGCCGCGGGACGGGGCGGAGGTGAAGTTCGCCCTCCGCAACCCGAGCACGGACAAGGACGAGGTGTACGCCGCCGTCCTGCTGGTGAACGGGGAGAGCACCCTGTACAAGGAGCGGCAGGGGCTGGCCCGGTGCGCCAAGTGGGTGCTCACCCCCGGCGCGAAGGGCAGCCCGGCGGTGGCGACGGAGATCACCGGGTTCCAGACGGAAGGGGGCAAGGCGGACGAGTTCAAGGTGGTCCGCCCCGAAGACCCGGCCGCCGACTCGGTGCGGTACTCCGAGAACCTGGGCCAGTTCCGCCTGGTGGTGTTCGCCGGCAAGCTGGTGGACACCCCGCCGGCGGTGGTGGACGGGAAGGAGCTGCGGGACGCGGTGGCCATCGCCAACGCCCGCCTGCCCGACCGCCCGCCCGGCGTCCGCCCGCGGGACCCCGAGGGGTACGCCCAGCAGCTCACCACCCCCGGCAAGGACGGGGAGAACGCCCGCGGGGTGGTGGTGGCCGGCAAGCAGGTGGAGTCCAAGACCGAACAGGTGTGGTTCGTGCCGCACACCGACCAGCCGGTGGCCGACATCACCCTCCAGTACTTCCAGCCGAAGACGAAATGACGCCCTCCTGTAACCGGCCTCTGTGAGGCCGGTCGGACCGGGGTCACAGACCCCGGCTACAGGGGCGGCCGGACCTCCTCTGGTGCCCCCCATGCGGACCTCCTCTGGTGCCCCCCATGCGGACCGCCCTGCTCGCCCTGCTGGCCGTCGCCCTGGTCGCCCCCGCCGGGCCGGCCGCCCCGCCGGCCCACCGGGTGGCGGGCGACGCCACCATCGCCGCCCGCGAGGTGCTGCTGACGCACTGCGGGGAGTGCCACAGCGGGGCGGCCAAGGCGAAGGGCAAGCAGCACGGGCGGCTGCGGGTGGACGATTACAACGCGCTCACCGGCAACGGGGACGAGTCGGCCAAGGTCGATTGGGTGGCCGTCAACCCGACCGTCCGCTCGCAGGTGATCGACTTCATGAAGGACGGGTCGATGCCGCCGGGCGGCCGCAAGCCGGTGCCGAAGGAGCAGATCGAACTGGTCGAGGCGTGGATCGGGCTGAAGCCGGACGACAAGGAGTACCCGGCCGACTTCAGCGAGCGGACCGTGCTCGAGCTGCTGTTGAAGGACCTGAAGAAGCTGTCCGATCAGAAGTCCCTCGACCCGGCCCGCGTGCGGTACGTGTCGTTCGCCCACCTGGTGAGCAAGCCGGGGGCGGTGGCCGCCGCCGAGGCCGACCTGACCGCCGCCCTCGCCCGCCTGGCCCCGAACGCGGAGGGGTCGCTCAAGCCGCTGAACGGGTCGGCCGCCACCGTCTTCCGCCTCGACCTGGAGGCGGTCGGGTGGGCGAAGGGGAAGCGGTTCCTGTTCGAGCAGATCATTTTCGGAGGGGAGTCGAACGGCGAAGTCCGCATGATCCCGTTCGACCTGATTCAACTGGAGTACCCGTACACCCACCTGCCGCCGGCCGACCTGAAGGCGGAGGTGGCCGCCGCGGTGAAAGCGATGAACGCGCACCGCAAGGAGGACCCGCTCGGCCAACTGCGGGCGGTGCCGTTCGTCCGCGGCGACTGGCTGGCCAAAGCGCTGGCGGACAAGGGCACGCCGACCCCGCTCGGCGACGACCTGGTCTCCCTCGCCCGCCTGGCCGCCGCGCTGGGCGAGTCCGACGACGCGAAGGGCACCGGCCCGGACTTCCGCCCGTTCGCCGGGGTGCCCGTCCCGGACGACGCCACCGCCCTGCCGGTGTGGGCGTGGTACCGGGCGGGCGTCGCCCCCAAGCCCCCGCCGTTCCGGTTCGAACTGACCGCCGACGGGGCCAACCTGCTCGACGACACGGGCGTCGCCCTGTCCGCCAAAGTGGACAAGGCCCGCCCGGTGGTCGTCTCCATGGTGGAGGTGCAGTCGGACTACGTGGAGGTGCGGAAGTTCGACCTCGACCGGGGGAAAGGGCAGCCCTTCCTGGTGATGGACGGTGACGGGGCCATCTCCCCGGACAAGAGCGGCCGGTACAAACCGACCATCACCAAGAAGAACCTGGGCAAGCCGATCTGCGTGCTGCTGTTCGTCAGCCCCAAGGAGGCCGCCCACAAGGAGCCGGTGGTGGTCCGCAGCCGGCACGAGGGGTCGCCGGTGTGGCGGCTGCTGCCGCACCCGGACGACGCCGGCGAGACCGGCCGCCCGCCCGTCCTGCGGGCGATGACCCGCATCGAGACCGTCCCGCCGAAGAAGGACGATTGACCGCCCCAACCCCGAGGTGCCCGTGACCCGCCCGCCGCTGTTCGACGTGGAGACGCTCGCCCGCCCCCTGTCCGGCGACGCCCCGTGCGGGGTGCCCCTGCCGGCCGACGTGCGGGCCAAGCTGGACGCCTACCGCAAGGAGCCGGACCCGGACTTCGACGGGCCGAACGCCCCGCCGGCCGACTGGGACAAGGTGATCGCCGTCACCACCGACTTCCTGGCCAACAAGGGCAAGGACCTGACCGCCGCCGCCCGCCTGACCGAGGCGCTCACCAAGAAGCACACCACCGCCGGCCTGCGGGACGGGCTGACCCTGCTCGCCCGCCTGGCCGAAGAGTGCTGGGACGGGTTGCACCCGCCGCTCGGCCCGGCCCCGCTGTCCGAGTCGCCCACGTTCGACGAACTGGTCGAGCGGTTCGAGGCGCGGGCGAAGCGGCTGAACTGGCTGAACAGCGCCGGGGAGGGGGGGAAGCTGCCGCTCAGCGTGCTGCGGATGCCGGTGCTGAAGGGGTCCCGCGGGGGGTACTCGGCGGCCGACTGGCTGGACCCGGCCGGGCGGGAGGCGATCGAGACCAACCTGCCGGACGTCAGCCCGGACGCGGTCAAACGGGCGGCGGCCGAGCTGACCGAGGTGCGGGCCGCCCTGGCCGCCCTCGGCACCGTGCTCGACGACCGCATGCGGTCGGAGTCGCCCAACCTGAGCGAGGACGCGAAAGACGGGCTGGGGCCGGCGGTCATGCAGTGCCTGGAGTTCGTCTATTGGGTGGCCAAACAGAAGGGGATCAGCGTGGACGACGCGCCCGCCGCCGACGACCCGCCCCCCGAGGACGACCAGCCGACGCCGACCGGCGGGGCCGACGCCGGCGGGCCGACGCCGGCCGCCGGCGGGCGGGATCAGTTGTACCGCCAGCTCGCCCAGATCGCCGCCGCCCTCAAGCGGATCGAGCCGCACAGCCCCATCCCGTACCTGCTCGACCGGTGCGTGCGGCTGGGGGCGATGCCCTTCCCCGAACTGATGCGGGAGGTGATCCGCGAGGCCGCCAGCCTGGACGAGTTGGACCGCCTGCTCGGCCTGTCCCGAGATGGCGGGGGCGGCGGGGGCGGGGGCGAGGAGGGGTGAGGTGGGGAAAGCCGCCGCCCGCGGAGCGGGCGGCGATTCTCCCGAGCGGTCGCCACCCGGCGTCAGGAATTCCGTGGGCGGGTGACGGGAACCGGCCCCCCTTTTCGCATATACCTGTTGTCCGACCGCCGGCCCGCGCGCGGTTCGGAAATGTGTCCGCCCGTTGTGACCTCCGCCCGCGGGTGATACAGTTCCACCACCCCTTCCCCTCCGACGAGGTGACTGCCATGTCCTCCGACCCGTACCAAGAGAAGCTGAAGCGCGTCCGCCCGCCGCGGGTGCGGATCGATTACACGGTCGAGACGGAAGGCGCCGAGCCGGTCCTGGAACTGCCGTTCGTGGTCGGCATCCTGGCCGACCTGGGCACCCCGTCGGACGCCAAACTGCCCGTCCGCCAGCGGACGTTCGCCGGCATCGACCGGGACAACTTCAACCAGGTGATGGAGAAGGCGGCCCCGCGGGTGGCGTTCCGCGTGCCCAACCGGTTGGGGGACAACCCGGACGAGCAGCTGAACGTGGAACTCACCTTCCAGAACCTGGGCGACTTCGGGCCGGGGCAGGTGGCCCGCAAGGTGCCCGCCCTGCGGCAGTTGCTCGAACTGCGAGACAAGCTGACCGAGCTGGAGGGCAAGCTGGAGGGGAACGACAAGCTGGAGAAGCTGCTGAACGAGGTGATCGCCGAACACGACAAGAAAGGCGGCGGCCAATAACAGGCAGGTGCCGCCTGCCGGGCGGCACCTCCGAACCGTGCCGCCTGCGGCGGCACCTACTCCAAGTCACCCCCACCAGGGCTACACCCATGCCAGCCGAACAAGCGGCCGCGGGCGGCGCCGCCGCCGTCGAAGAGTTGGTCTCGCCGGACCAGTTGAGCCAGATCATCGGGGCGATGAAGCTGTCCGAGGATTCGGCCGCCGACAAGGGGACGAAGCTGATCTCGGCGCTGATCGAGTCGTTCACCCACGGGCACACGGTCAGCGCGGGCGTCGAGAACCGCATCAAGTACGCGATCAAGGAGATCGACAAGAAGCTGACCGCGCAGGTGAACGAGATCCTCCACCACGAGCAGTTCCAGAAGCTGGAGGGCACCTGGCGGGGGCTGGCGCACCTGGTGTACAACACCGAGACGAGCACCAGCCTGCAGCTGAAGGTGATGAACATCAGCAAGGACGAGATCCGGGCCGACCTGGAGAAGGCGGAGGAGTTCGACCAGTCGCAGATGTTCAAGAAGATCTACGAGGAGGGGTACGGGATTCTGGGCGGCAACCCGTTCGGCCTGCTGGTGGGCGACTACGACTTCGACGTCCGCCGCAGCACCGACACCAAGGTGCTGCAGGGGATGGCCGGCATCGCCGGGGCGTCGTTCGCCCCGCTGGTGTCGGCCGTCTCCCCCAAGTCGTTCAACATGGACCGCTTCTCCCAACTGTCCGACCCGCGGGACCTGGCCAAGATCTTCACCGGCCCGGACTACGCCAACTGGGAGGCGTTCCGGGAGAG
>CAYMHO010000215.1:0-7926 GCA_964390195.1 uncultured Fimbriiglobus sp.
TCATTTCCAAGGTGATCGGGCTGATGGGGCCGAAGCCGGTGTTCATCGCCGACGGGCACCACCGGTACGAAACCGGGCTGAAGTACCTGGAGGAGCAGCGGGCGGGTGGCACCGTTCAGGACGACGAAGCGCCGGCCAACTACTGCCTGATGATGCTGGTCGGGATGAGCGATCCGGGGCTGATCATCCTGCCGACGCACCGGCTGGTGAGCGGGCTTCCGGCGGTCACGCGGGAGCAGGTGAAGGCGGCGGTGTCCGGGCACTTCGAGGTGGTCGGCGAGTTCGACACGGCCGAGGCGTGCTGGGAGCACGTGCAACTCGAAGACTTGCAGACCGTGCTCGGCTTCGGCACCGTGGCGGACGGCAAGTGGCTGGCGGTGAAGCTGCGAGACGGCACCGCGATGGCCACCCTTGCCGCCGACCAGTCCGCCGAGTGGCGCGGCTTAGCCGTCAGCATCCTCCACAAACTGGTGCTGGAAAAACTGGTGCCGGAGAAGGTCGGCGGTGAGCCGAAATGCACCTACGTGCACCTGCTGAAGGAGGTGACGGACGCGGTGGCGGCGAAGGCGTGTCAGCTCGCCTGCCTGGTGCCGCCGTGCGGGATGGAGCACGTCGAGGAGATCGCCGGCAACCGCGAGAAGATGCCGCCCAAGAGCACCTACTTCTACCCGAAGGTGCTCACCGGGCTAGTATTCCACTCCCTGAAGAAAGACTGAGGCCACCGATGCGCCCGAACCGTGTCAAGCAACTCCTGCGGGCCGGCAAGCCGGCGGTCGGCACCTGGCTGTCGCTCGGCAGTATCACCGCCGCCCGGTTCCTCGCCCGCAGCGGGTTCGACTACCTGACCGTGGACGTGGAACACAGCCTGGTGGACATCGCCACCACCACGCACATGATGGGGGCGATCGCCGACGCCGGCGGGATCGCCCTGGCCCGCGTGCCGAGCAACCGGCACGACCACATCAAGCGGATTCTGGACAACGGCGGGCACGGCGTGGTGGTGCCGATGGTGAACACCCGACAAGAGGCCGAAGAGGCGGTGCGGGCGTGCCTGTACGCCCCGCGGGGGAACCGCAGCGTCGGCGGCAGCGTCCACGCGCTGAACTGGGGGGCGACCCCGGCCGACTACTACAAGAAGGTGGACGACGAGGTGCTGATCGTCCTCCAGTGCGAGCACATCGACGCGGTGCGGAACTTTGATGACGTGTTCGGCGGGCCGGGCATCGACGCGGTGTTCGTCGGGCCGAACGACCTGATGGCCACCATGCGGGCACCCGACGGCATCCCGCCGACGCCGGAAGTCTTTGAGAGGGCATTGCAAGACATCCTGGCCGGGTGCAAGCGGCTGGGCGTGGCCGCCGGTCTGCACACGTTCAGCACCGACGATGCGAAACGGCGGATCGCGGAAGGCTGGCAGTTCATCGCCGTGAACAGCGAACTGAAGTTCATGACCGACGGCGCGGCGAAGGTGGTGGCGGAGTTGGGCGGGAAGGTCGGCGAGGTGGCGAAGTATTAATCCGTCTTCGCGGCGAGCGGCAGCGAGCCTGGCTCGCTGCCGCTCGCCGCGAAGAGAAATCAGCTCGAATACACCTTCTCGGCGGCTGCCACACCCGCGCCGGGCGTGATCTTCACCCCCGCCCCGTGCAGCACCGTTTCCAGCGCGGCCAGCACCAGGAACACGCTGCTCGGCTTGCTGTTCACGCCCATCAGCCCGATCCGCCACGCCTTCCCCTTGAAGTCGCCCAGCCCGCCGCCGATCTCGATGCCGAAGTCGGTCAGCATCCGCTTGCGGCAGGCCAGGTCGTCGACGCCGTCGGGGATTCGCACGGCGTTCAGTTGCGGCAGTTGGTTCGCCGGGTTCGCCGTGTACCTGAACCCGACCGCCTCCAGCCCGGCCTTCAGCGCCAGGTGGTTTTTCATGTGCCGCGCCCAGCGGTTCTCCAACCCCTCCTCCAGCACAATGCGAAGCCCTTCCCGCAGGGCGTACACCATGCTGATCGGCCCGGTGTGGTGGTACGCCCGGTCGCCGCCCCAGTAGCTCTCGATCAGGCTCAGGTCGAAATACCAGCTCTGCACCTTCGTCTTGCGGGCCTTGAGCGCCGCCACCGCCCGGTCGCTGAACGACACCGGCGACAGGCCCGGCGGGCAGCCCAGCCCCTTCTGCGAGCAACTGAACACGGCGTCGACGCCCCACTCGTCCACCTTCAGCGGGGTGCAGCCGAGGCTGGTGACGCAGTCGGCCACCAGCAGCACGTCGAACTCACGGCACAGCTTGCCCACCGCCTCCAGGTCTTGCAGCGCCCCGGTGCTGGTCTCGGCGTGAACAACGCCCAGCACCTTCGGCCGCACCGTCTTCAGCGTCTCGCGGAGCACGTTCAGGTCGATCACCTGCCCCCACTCGGCTTTCAGCACGGTCAGTTCGGCCCGGCACCGCTCGGCGATCTCGACCATCCGGTTGCCGAAGTACCCGATGGTGCCGACCACCACCTTGTCGCCCGGCTCGATCAGGTTGACCAGGCACGTTTCCATGCCGGCCGTGCCGGTGGCCGAAATCGGAATCGTCAGCCGGTTCTTCGTCAGGTACACCTCCCGCAGCATCTCGGCCGTCTCGGCCATGATCTCCAGGAACTGCGGGTCGAGGTGCCCGAGCAGCGGGGTGGTCATGGCCGTCAGCACCCGCGGGTGGGCGTCGGACGGGCCGGGGCCGAGGAGCAGGCGGGGCGACGGGGCGAGCTGGCCGGGGATGGTCATGGCGGTTCGTGGGGGAAGGTACAGGTGCTGATAATGTATCGCACGGACGCGGAACGGGCCGGCGGCAGACCCCGCGGTCCGCCCCGGCCCGTTGACGCCGATCCGAGAAGCGTGTCACTTCCCGGCGGCGATGATCTTCTTCGACTCCTTCACCTCACTCGGCATCTGGAGCGGGACCGACCCCGGCGGCGGCTTCAGGGTCGGCACGGTGCCGGAGTCGAACGGGATGCCGTGGATCGGTCCGCCGCCGACCGGAGGGGTGCCCGCGATCGGCGGCCCGCCCGGCCCGACGGCAATCGGGATGGCACCGACCGGGATGCCCCCGACGGGCACACCCACCCCCGCCCCGCAGCCCACGCACCCCGGCACCCCGGTCGGCCCCGGGAACGCCCCGCCGTACCCGATCGGTCCGCCGTCGTACACCGGCCCGCTCACCACCGGTGCCCCCGCCGGCCCGTACCCGGCAGACGAGCCGGTGAACAGCGACCCGCCACACCCCCCGCCGCCGAACTCGCGGTAGCAGGTCGGCCCGCACGCCGCACACGGGTTGCCCGCGCCGGGGTGGGCGTAAGCGGGCGACAGGGCGACGCCGGGGAACAGGACCGGGCGGTTGGTCAGCCCGAGGTAACAGCCGGACGACAGTTGGGTGCCGAGGAGCACCAGGCCGAGGAAAAACCAGCGTCGAAGTGCAGTCATGGGTGGGAACCTCCTAGCTCCCGGCGCGAGGGTGCGGCCGGTCCGTCGGTGCGGTCGGGGTCCTTCCCACGGCGAGCGGGCGGCGTCCTGCCGACTCCCGCGTGCGGTGGAAGTATGCGCGGGTGGCGGCGAGGTGCAACTCGGGGGAAGCTGGTCGCCCGCCGTAACGGGCGGAAGGTGTACGGGTGCGCGCGGTCGGCTAAGCGACGGGGGAGAAAGGGGGTGTGCGTGTCGGACGGATCCGACCGGACGCGGCGGGACGAACCCGCCGCCGGCCGCTTGTTCCTCTCAACTTCAGCGGCAGTCACGGTCGGAGTGGTGGCGAACGTCGCAGTTGCGGTGGAACAGCCCGCACCCGGCGAGGGGGATGAGACCGGCGGCGAGCAAGGCGAGGAGGAGCAGGCGCCTGAGCATGGCATGCGTCCGTGGTGAGAGCGAACGGAGGCGTCCGAGCGGCGGAGGCGGCGGCGTGCCGAGCGGCACCGGTTGTTCCGGTTCCGCCGATTGATGTTGAACCTTAAGCCCGCCGTTCGCCCGATTCAATTCAAGTGCGGTGGGGCAAGCTGAATTAACCCGGAAGCTGTGCCGGCCGTGCCGCTCGGCGAAACCCGGCCGGTTGTCCGGATCGTCGGGCTGTAGCGGTTACGCCGGCTCCTCGTGCCCCTCGACGCGAGTCACCTCGAACGGCGGGAGCGGGGACAGGCCGAGCGCGGTCCGCATCTCGGCCACCCGGTTCATCAGGTGCACACGGGTGGCCATCTGGTCGGCCAGCACTCCGGGCGGGACCACGACCGGGGCGGACACCGCCAGGTGGATCGGCCGGCGGAAGTCCATCGGCTTGTTCTTCGTCGGAGGGCCGTCCTTGTAGCTGAACTTGCTCCCCCACCCGCCCTCCACCCAGCAGGCGACCACCGGCGTGTCCGGCCGGGCACTCAGGATCCGCCACACCCCCTGGCCGAACCGCCGCAGCGGCGTCTCCTCTTTCCGCCGCAGGTAACCCTCGGGGAAGATGACCACCACCTCCCCGCGGTCCAGTGCCGCCACCGCCTGGTCCAGTTCGGGCGTCTCCCGTTTGATCGGCGTCTCGGGCACGACGATGACGCGGAACACGCCCTTCAGCAGCGGCTTGAGGAACCACTGGTCGTAGAACCGCTGGGTCATGATCGGGGTGATCGGCCGCGGCAGCACCACCCCCAGGATGCACGGGTCGAACCAGAACGCGTGGTTGGCGATGACCAGGCACGGGCCGAACGGCGGGAGTCGTTCCGCCCCCCGCGCCTGCACCCGGTACAGCAGTCGGGCGACGGGTTCGAGGCACAGTTCCACCAGCGGGCGGGTGAACCACATCCAGCACCACACGCACACCGCCGCGGACAAGACGACCATGTACCAGAACGCGACCGGGGCCACCACGTCCGGGATCGTGCCGCCGTACGCGTGGAACAGTCGGGTGGCCACCGGCGGCACGTTGGCGGCCAGCCCGACGTAGGTGAACACGGTCGTGTAGCGGGTCTGGAACTGCCGCGCGCGGGCGAGCAGGTCCGGTTCGTGCTCGGTGGCGGCGGGCAGAACCAGCAGTTTGGGGGCGAGGGAAGGCAAACTGAGGAAGAGGCCGACGGAGAACAGCCCGAACGAGACCGGCCACGCCTGCCCGGTGACGGCCATCAGCCCGAGGCCGGCGAACAGGAGGGTGCTGCCGAGCACCGCCAGCCCGAGCCGCCGGTAGCGGGTGGACACGCGGTACGCGAGCAGGTGGAGAGCGCCCGCCACCACCAGGCCCGCCACCGGGCAGATGATGAGGGCGGGCACGTCCTCGAGCGACCCGGACAGGTGCGGGATGGCCACGGTGAACCACAGGAAGCAGGCGGTCAACCCGCACAGGGCGGCCCGCATGGCGAAGTCGTCCCACACCACCCGGGGGAACCGCACGGTCTCTGGCTCGTGGCTCATGGCGCACCGCTCACGGCGTTTCGCCTGATTCTAGTGTCGCCCGGAATTTCGCCCCTCCGCCGATCGCGTTCTATGGTACGGCATGACCCGCCGCACCCTCCTGATGCTGCTCGCGCTGGCCGTCGCCGGCGGCGCCGCGGCGTTCCAGTTCGCCCCCGTATTCGACGACGCGCGGGTGTTCCGCCCGGTCGATTTCATGGAGTACCAGACGGCCGGGCGGGCGACGCTGAACGGCCAGAACCCTTACGACGGGGCTGTGCTGTACGAGTACCAACTGGAGATCCAGGCGGAACTTCCGACGCCGGAAGAGGCGAAGCCGGGTGAGGTGACCAAGTACTCCGACCCCATCATGATGTGGAACCCGCCGTGGACACTCCCGCTGACGCTGCCACTCGGGGCGATGCACTGGCGGATCGGGCAGTTGCTCTGGACCGCCGCGAACCTGATCGCCGTGGTGGTGAGCGGTGTGCTCCTGTGGCGGGTGTTCGGTGGGGCGAAGGAGAAGGCGGCGGTAGCCGCCGGGGTGGCGGTACTGTTCGCTCCGACGCTGTTCGTACTACTGCTCGGCCAGATCGGCGGGTTCCTGTTGCTCGGGCTGGCGGGGTTTCTGTGGTGTGTTCGTAGCCGCGACCCGGAGGGGAGCGCGTCGAAGTCTGACGCGCTCCCCTCCGGGTCGCGGCTACTGATCGCCGGCCTGTTCGCCGCCCTCACCGCCATCAAGCCGCACCTGCTCGTGCCGTTCGCCCTCGTGCTGCTGCTCGAAACGTGCCGCGGCGGGCGGGTGTGGCGGGGCGTGGTCGCCGGCGGCGTAGCACTGGTCGTGTTCGCCCTGCTCCCGCTGCTGTGGAACCCGCACGTCTGGACGCAGTACCGCGAGGCCAGTTCCGCACTCTCCGCCGGCACGCACAACACCCCGAGCGAATGGACGCACGCCACCCTCGGCTACTGGCTCCGCACACTTCACCCCGACAGGCCGTTCGCCCTGATGTTCGTCCCGCTCCTCGTCGCCTTGCCGCTCGTGGCGGGGTACTGGTGGGTGAAGCGGAAGGGTTGGAACTGGGCGGCCGAGCTGCCGCGGCTGGTGCTGGTGTCGCTGATCGCCACCCCGTACGGGGCGTGGGGGTTCGACCTGGTGCTGCTGCTGGTGCCGGTGGTCCAGGCGGCCGTGTGGGTGGCGAACGAATCGCGGCGGTGGGTGTGGCTGCTGTTCGGCGGGCTGTTCGCCGCGGTCACGCTGATCGCCCTGTATTCCCTGCGGTTCGAGAACTCGATGGCGAACGGCTGGCTGACCCCGGTGACGGCGGCGGGGTATTCGCTTGCCGGGTGGGTGACGCGAACCGGGAACACCCCGATGAGCCGTGAGCGGCTGGCGATGCCTGCGTCGGAGGCGCTCCCCTCATGAGTCGCTTCCTCCTTCCCGCCGTCGCCGCCGTCGTGCTGCTCGTCGGGGTCGGTGCGGCCGGTTGGTACCTGACCGCCAACCCGCACGTCTGGCCGCCGGACGACTACGTCGAATACTGGGCCGCCGGCCGGCTGAACCTGACCGGCGGCAACCCGTACTCGGCCGACGAACTGCTGCCACTGCAACAAGCCGCCGGCCGGCCGACCGACGAAGCCATCATGATGTGGAACCCGCCGTGGACGCTCACGGTGGCGATGCCGCTCGGGGCGCTCCCGCCGCGGGTCGGTCAAGTGGTGTGGCTGCTGCTGAGCGTCGCGGCCGTGGGCCTGTCGGTCGGGCTGTTGTGGAACACCTACGGCGGTGCAGTAGACAAGCGGTGGGTCGGGCTGGCGGTCGCGTTCACCTTCGTGCCGACGCTGTTCGTCCTGCAAACCGGCCAGATTTCGGCGCTGCTGCTGCTCGGGTGTGCCCTGTTCGCGTGGTGCGCCAAGCGGGGCTACCACTTCGCCGCCGGTGCCGCCGCAGTCCTCGTCGCCGTCAAACCGCATCTGGCGTACCTGCTGTGGCTGGCCGTGGGACTGGACGCGATCGTCAACCGCCGCTGGCGGATCGTGATGGGTGGGGTGGTGACAGGCATCGTCGCCACCATCATCCCGATGACGCTGAACCCGGATGTGTGGGGTGAATACGTCGAGGCGTACCGCAGTTCGCCGGTGCCGCCGGGCAAGTGGGTGTCGCTGACGCTCGGCGTGGTGCTGCGACTGGCCTTCGGCACGGATCAGTTCTGGCTGCAGTTCCTCCCGATGGGGCTGGTCGTACTCGGCTTCGGCTGGCACTGGATGAGGCACGGCAAGGGGTGGGACTGGGCCGACCAACTGCCGTCGCTGGTGGCGTGTTCGTTCGTTTCGGCTCCGTACGGGGCGTGGCACTTCGATTTGGTGATGCTCCTGCTGCCAATCCTGCACCGGGCGGCGTGTTCGCTCCCCTCTCCCCTGGCGGGAGAGGGGTTGGGGGTGAGGGGTGGATTGGTCACCCGCGGGCTCTACGCTGGCGACGACCGCGCCTGCTTCGAGCGCGGCGCCGAACTTTGTCGGCAAGTCAACCTCGATCGGCTCGAGCGGGCGCCG
>CAYMHO010000215.1:7936-11812 GCA_964390195.1 uncultured Fimbriiglobus sp.
GTTTTGGTGCTGCTGCCCCATCTCCTCCCCGGGGGGGGGTGTCCCCCCCCCTCCCCGGGGGGGGGTGTGGGGGGGGGGTGGGGGGGGGGAATTGCTCTCTCACTGCTGTGCGCCGCGAACGTCGCCATGTTCGTGATGAGCCACCGGTACGTCGATTCGTTCTGGTACTGCTGGGTCGCCCCTCTGGTGCTGGTGGGGTACGCCTTCACCGCCCGCCGACCCTCCCCCGCGCTGGTGCCCGCATGAGCAGTGTCCTCGTCGAAACGAGCCGCGACCGCGAGGGAGCGGTGGAGACGAAACCCGCTCCCTCGCGGTCGCGGCTCGTCCGATTCGTCTGGCCCGGTCCGGCACTGTTCGTGCTGTTCTGGCTCTGCCTGCAGTTCGGCGGCACCCGCTTCCTCCGCGACCCCGGCACCTTCTGGCACGTCACCACAGGCGACAAGATTCTGGCCGAAGGGTTCATCGCCCACGACCCTTACACGTTCACCTTTGAGGACACCCCGTGGGTGCCGTACCAGTGGCTCGGCGAGGTGGGCATGGCCCTGCTCCACCGGGTCGGCGGGTTGGACGCGGTGCTGGTCGCGTCCACCGCGACCGCCGCCGGGCTGCTGTCGTGGCTGGCCACGCGGTTCATCCGCACCGGCCTGCACCCGATCTTCGCCATCGGGTTCACCCTGCTGGCGGCGGCCGTCATGGCGCACCACTTCCACGCCCGCCCGCTGCTGTTCACCATGTGCGGCATGGCGGCGGTCATGTGGGCGGTGTGCCAGTTCGACGCGGGTGAACTGAAGCTGAAACACCTGTGGTGGCTGGTGCCGCTGTTCTGGGTGTGGACGAACGTCCACGGCGGGATGCTCGGCGGGCTGACGACATTCGGCTTGGCTGGCGTCGGCTGGGTGGTCTGGCGTGCGTTCAAGTGGCCGACGCCGCTGAGCGGTTGGAAGTCGGCGGTCGTGCTCGCGGGCATCGGCATGGCGTGCGGGCTGACGGCGTTCGCCTCGCCTTACGGGGCCGACCTGCCGAAGACGTGGATGCTCATCATGAACATGCCGCACCTGCCGGAACTCATCATCGAGCACTCGCGGTTCGACTTCGCCGACCCGAAGGGGTGGACGACGCTGGCGCTGGCGGTGGCGTACCTCGTTCTGCTGGTCGGCGTACTCCCGGCCCGCCCGCGGGTGGCGTGGCTGCTGCCGCTGTTCTGGCTGGTGCAGGCGATGCTACGGGTGCGACACGGGTCGCTCTTTGCCGTCGTCGCCACGGTGGCGGTCATCGACCTGTGGCCGCACACGATTTACGCCCGCTGGCTGGCGGCGAAACGGCCCGACGTGTTCACCCCGCCGGTCAACCCCGCCCGCAGCGCGCTGCGGCCGGTGTTGCTCACCGGGCTGGTCTGCGTGACGGTGTCAGTGGGCTGTCAGTGGCTCGGGTGGAATGTGCCGCTCATCGGCAAAGGCTCTGCCAAGCTCGACCCGACCCTGTGGCCGACCGAACTGCTCGACGACCTGAAGGCGGTCGAACCGGAACCCGGCCAGCCGAACCGCATCTTCTGCGAGTACGGGTACGGCGGGTACCTGATCTACCACACGCCGGGGTTCAAGGTGTTCGTGGACGACCGGTGCGAGGTGTTCGGCGACGACTGGCTGCTGGAGTTCGTGCAGGCGGACGGCGAGGGCACGGCCGCAGCGATGGCGAGGTGGCAGCAGCGGTACGGCAACTTCGACTTCGCCCTGACGACGACCACCGACCGCGAGACGGGGTATGACTGGTACTTCCGCACGAGCGCGGAGTGGAAAGTGGTACGGAAGACCGACACGGCGACGCTGTACAAGAGGAAGTGAAGTGGTCTGCTCTCTCCGCGAGCGGAATCGGAACCCGCTCGCGGAGCGAACGGACCACCCCATTCACCGCACCCCGTCTCTTAGCGGGTCGTTCGGATCGACGATCAGTGTCGTCTCGGCGGTGACGAACGCGGTGCCGGTGATGGTCGGGATGATGCCCCCGTCCCCCGGTTGGTAGCTCCCCTCGAAGACGCCGCCCAGGATCCCTTCCTGTCGCCACACCTCGCCCGGTGCCAGCTTGCCGTCGGCCGCCAGGCATGCCAGCTTCGCGCTGGTGCCCGTCCCGCACGGGCTGCGGTCGTAGGCCTTGCCGGGGCACAGCACGAAGTTGCGTCCGTGGTTGGCCGGGTCGTGCGGGCGGCCGGTCAGTTCGATGTGGTCGATCACCCCGTCGTTCAGTTTCGGATCGCCGCTCACTCCCGCCGCTTCCAGCGCCAGCCGGATGTGCCACGCGAAGGCGGTGAGTTGCTCGGCGTACTTCACCTCCAGCCGCTGCAACGGGTCGTCCACCAGGAAGAACCAGTTGCCGCCCCAGGCCAGGTCGCCCGTCACGGGGCCGAAGTTCGGCACGTCCACCGAGATCGCCCGCTGAGCGCGGAAGCTCGGGACGTTGCGCACGCTCACCCGGCCGTCCGGGTGCAATGTGGCGGTCACGTCGCCGACAGAAGTTTCGATGACATGATCGCCGGGGCCGATCCGCCCCAGGTGGGCGAGCGTCACCACCAGCCCGATGGTCCCGTGCCCGCACATGCCCAGCACGCCGACGTTGTTGAAGAAGATCACCCCGCACACGGCGGCCGGATTCACCGCCGGGACGAGTAGCGCCCCGACGAGGATGTCCGACCCGCGGGGTTCGTTGGCGACACACGAGCGGAAAGTGTCGTGCCGCTCTCGGAACACGCGGGCACGGTCGGCCACGCTCCCGCCGCCCAGGTCGGGAATGCCGGATAGCACCGCGCGGGTCGGCTCCCCGGCGGTGTGCGAATCGACCACTTGGATTTTTTGCATGGAATCAACAGGAGGGACGCGGATGACGCGGAAGGACGCAGATGAACGCGGAGGAAGTCAGAGATTGTTTCTGCTCTGATCCGCGGCTATCCGCGACTGCCCGCGTCATCCGCGTGCCGGTTTCATTTGATTTGAGGGCGGGTCGCCTTCGCCGTGCGGATGATCTTGAGCACCTGCTCCCGCTCGTCGCCGACGATGGGCAGCCGCGGCGGGCGGGTGAGTTCGGTACCGAACCCGCACTCGGCGCTCGCCAGCTTGATGTACTGCACCAGCTTCATGTGCGTGTCCAGGTGCAGCAGCGGGGTGTACCAGCGGTACACCGTGCGGGCCTCGTCCCACTTGCCCGCCTGCACCAGATCCCAGATGAGCCGGTTCTCGGCGGGGAAGGCGTTCACCAGCCCGCTGATCCACCCGACCGCCCCGAGCATACAGCACTCCAGGAACAGGTCGTCCACCCCGGCCATGACGACGTACCGGTCGCCGGTCAGGTTGATGATGTCGGTGATCCGCCGCGGGTTGTCCGAGCTCTCCTTGATGCACGCGAACTTCGGCTCGTCGGCCATCTCCACGAACATCTCGGGGGTGATGTCCACCTTGTACGCCGGCGGGTTGTTGTACACCATGATCGGCAGGTCGCTCGCCTTCGCCACGGCCCGGAAGTGGGCGATCGTCTCGCGGGCGTCGGACTTGTACACCATCGGCGGCAGCACCATCAGCCCGTCCGCCCCGAGCTTCTGGGCGTCAGCCGCCCACCGGCACGCCTGGGCGGTCGTGTATTCCGCCACCCCGACAAGCACCGGCACCCGTTTGGCGATATGTCCGACAGTCGCCTTCAGAAGCTCCCGCTTCTCAGCCGATTCCAGTGTCGTGTTCTCGCCCACGCTGCCCATCATCACGAACCCGTGAACGCCGGCCGCCAGCATGGCGTCCAGGTGGGCCAGGGTGCCGGGGACGTTCAGCGACAGGTCGGGGTGGAACTGGGTGCAGGCGGCGGGGAACACGCCGCGCCAGGAAACGGTCATGGGGA
>CAYMHO010000216.1:0-11792 GCA_964390195.1 uncultured Fimbriiglobus sp.
GCTCGCCAGGCTCATAACCTGGAGGTCGTAGGTTCAAATCCTACCGCCGCAACTTCCGTCGAGATCGCAGTAACCGCTTCTACACCAGGCACTTCGGGGTTCGTCCCCGAGGTGCCTGTGTCATTTCCGCCCCCGGTTGGGTCGCAAAATGGGGGCAGGCGTTGCACCCGCGTTGGGTCCGCGTCGCTTGCCCCCCACCCCAGAATTTCGGGTGGAGGTGACCCATGGCGTGGCTCGAGAAGCGCGGCGACGCGTACCGCATCAAGTTCCGGTTCAACGGTAAGGTGCGGCAGGTGGCGATCAAGTCCGGTGACGAGGCCGAGGCGAACGGGTGCCTCGCCCGGTTCGAACAGACGCTGAACGACGTCCACCGAGGGCGGTTGGTCGTTCCCCCCGACGCCGACCTCGGCCTGTTCCTCCTCTCCGACGGCAAACTCGAACGGCCGCCGGCGGGCGAGCCCGCACCCGCGGTGATGACGGTGGGTGAGCTGTTCACGCTCTACCAGGCGACGCTCACCCCGGGCTCGAAGGAGGCGAACACGCGGCGGGTCGAGGGCGTCCACATGCGGCACCTCGGGCGGCTGCTCAAGTCTGACACCCCACTCCCGGCCGTCACCACCGCCGCCGTCCAGGCCTACGTCGACCGCAGGGCGGCGGAGTCGTACCGCAAAAAGCCGATCAAGCCGCAGACGGTTCGGAAGGAGGTGGCGACGCTCGTCACCGTGTGGAACTGGGCGCACCGTCGCGGGCACACACCGCCGCCGTGTTCGGTGACGGGGGTGACGTTCCCGAAGGGGAAGGAGAAGGCGCAGTTCCGCACCTTCGACCAGGTGAAGGCGATCGTCGACCGCGGCGGGTTGTCGAAGGCCGAAATCCGCGAGCTTTGGGACGGTCTGTTCCTCACCAGAGACGAGATCGCCGACGTGCTCGCCCACGTCCGCGGGCACGCCCCGTCCGACTGGCTTTACCCGCTCATGGTGACGGCGGCGTACACCGGCGCGCGGCGGAGCGAACTGCTCCGCTCCCGCGTCGAGGATTTCGACTTCGAGCACAAGACGGTCACGCTCCGCGAGAAGAAGAAGTCGAAGCTGCGGGAGACGCTCCGCACGGTGGACATGACGTCGGCGGTCGCGGCGGTCATCAAGGAGTATTTCGCCACCACCCACCCCGGCGGGGTGTACGCGTTCGCCATCCACGCCAACCGCCCCATCTCGGACGGCACCAGCCGGAAGGCGTTCCGCGGCGTGATGCGGACGTCGAGGTGGAAGGTTTTGAGGGGATACCACGTGTTCCGCCACTCGTTCGCGAGCAACCTGGCGGCCGCCGGGATCGACGAGCACGTGATTTCGGCGCTGATGGGGCACCTGACGGCCGAGATGCGGAGCCGGTACCGGCACCTGTTCCCGGCCCAGCGGCGCGCGGCGGTGGCGAGCGTGTTCGAATGACGGGGGAAGCGGGTGATGAGGGCCGGCCGCGTTCGAGGTAAAAACCTGATGCGGCCGGCGAATCTGCACGTCAGTCGACGCTGGCGTCGAGGATCGCTTCGCGGGTCCGCTTGGCAGCCTGCCGCACTTCCAGGGTGTGGTTCCTAGCCATTTGAGCCTCGAGTTTCGGCAGAAGACCTTCCGCTGCTTTCCCCATCCTGGCGATGGCGTCGAAGATCGACACCGCCGGTCCGCCGCCGAAAGTGTCCAGCATCACCACGAAGATCGGAATCAGCTCTTGCGAGTCGGCACCCAGATCGACCGCCAGCTCGATGGCGCAACACCTGAACCCGTACCACTTGTCCGACCGCGCCATCTTGAGGAGGGCGGGAACCGCCGTCTTCGCCGCCGGACCGGCCGTCCTGAGCGCCTCGAGCACGGCGCTCCGCACCCCGAATTCCGGGTCGGTCAGCCGACTGGTCAGCGAGGGGATGACGCCTTTCGCCGTCACGGCCTCAGGACCGAACTGGACGAGGGTGCGCACCGCTTTCTCTCGCACCTCGCCGCTCGGGTCGTCGAGGATTGCTGCAATCCGAGCCGTCGCCTTCTTCGCCTCCGGCCCGCGTTTCAGTAACGCGTCGAGGGCGCGAAGACGCACCGTCGCGTCCCGGTCCTTCAACTGGTCAGTCAAATCCCACACCGTCGGGGTGTTCATCGAACACTCTCCAGATGAGTAGGAGTGCGCGGAGCCGGGCTGTCGCCCGAATAACCGCCGCCGCACTCGCCCTGCCGGTGGCACGACGAGAGCGGCGGAAAAACGTCCGCTCGAACGCGGCGTCTACCCGCGGGGAATGTCGCACGACGTCGGGAGATAATCCACCGGCGGGCGACCCCGCCGACAGAATTGGTTTCGCGGTGGGCTGGGGTTGGTGAGAATTGGGGCGGTCGTGTTGGCCGAGGACGAGAATTGCGGGGGTGTTGGTTTCGGGTTGCCGAGAATTGGCGGTCTCCGCGGAAACCGATTCGGGGCGTCCGTTCGGCATGCGAAAAAGAGGGTGCTTAGAGAGTCGCACCTGCCGTATTCGGGATTTCGACATCTGCTCGCCGATTTGGAAAATGGGCCGGCCTCCCGACCGGCCCGCCGAAACTACCTGACCGCCCCGCCGCTCGCGAACGAGTAACAATTGTCCCGCGTGAGAATCAGGTGGTCGAGCACGCGGACGCCGAGCATCTCCCCGGCCCGCGTCAGCCGCTCAGTCGTTTCGCGGTCCTCCCGCGACGGCTCGCACCGCCCGCCGGGGTGGTTGTGGGCGACGACTATCGCCGCACTCGCGGTCTGCAACGCGACCCCGAAAACGATTCGGGCGTCGACGTTCCACCCTGGAGGGCTGGCTCGACCAGTACGAGAGCGCCTTGGCCAGCTGGGACAAGAGCCCGGTGTTCTCGGTCCGCCGGTTCTTGCTGGGGAAGGGGGTGGCCCTCCTCACCATCCCCGAAAAACAGGTGGAGAGCATCGGCCCGGTCGCACGCCTGCTGCTGCGGAAGGTGAAGGACGAGACGCTCACCGACTCCGACCACCGCTCGCCGGGCACCCTCACCATCCTGTTCGACGAGTGGGCCGACCTGCACGGCCTCTCGGAAACCGTCTACCCGCTCTTCGGGCGGGCCCGCTCGTCCCGCGTGTCGGTGTGGACCGCGTGGCAGTCGTGGCCGGCGGTGTGCAACACGCACGGCGAGGGGGCGATGAAGGGATTGCTCGATAACGCGAGCGTTCGTTTGTGGTTTGGGTGTGGCGCTGATTCAGCTGATATCGCCTCGAAATTCTGCGGGGCGGCCGAGGTGAAGCGGTGGGACGAGTCCTACGCCTACGGCCGCGAGAACTCCCGCACCGTGTCGTCCCGCGTCGTCACCCGCCCGCACGTCCTGCCGGGCGAATTCAGCCTCCCCTCACCGCAGCCGGGCGACCTGCGGGTCCGCGGGTTTCTGACCGCGTCGCATCTTCCAGGCCCGGTCTATTTCGAGGAAGACTACGGGCCGTTCATCGACTTCCTGAACCGCATCCCGCGGGTGAAGGCGCACCGCCCGCGGCCGGTCGCCGACCAGTGGCTCGTGCCGTGGGACGACCTGATCGACGGCACCGCCCTCGAAGAGCTGTTCCGCGAAGAGGTGTAGGCCCGGTGTCGCCGGTGGCGATCACCCCGAACGAGTCGGCGTCGTCCACCGGCGTGAACCCGAACCGCTCTTAGACCTGACCCCCCTTGACCCGCACCGACCGGAGGCCCGCCGTGAGTGACATCGCCGAAACCCTGGACCGCCTGGCCGTGCAGCTGGAATCGCTCAAGAAGCAGATCGAAGCGACCACCCTCGGGCGGCTCGACAAGGCCTGGTACACGACCGACGAGCTGGCGGTGCTCATGGACCGCAAGCCGTGGACCGTCCGCCAGTGGTGCCTGAACGGCCGGGTGCGGGCGACCAAGCGGGCCGGCACCGACCGCTGGGTGGTCGCCCGGCCGGAGGTCGAGCGGCTGATGAACGAGGGCCTCTTGCCCCCCGCCCGCCGCTAACGCGGCGGCCCACCGCGAACACGCCCCGCGGTGCCCGGGCGTGTGACGACGCCTCACTCCGCGGCCGGGGCACCGCCGGCCGCAGCCCTCCTCACACGGAGACCCACCATGAACCGCATCCTCCTCGCGGCCGTCCTGGCGCTCGCCACCGCGGCGCGGGCGGACGACCCGCCGTTCGCCCGCGTCGCCGGGTTCGAGTTGAACGAAACGCAGAGATTAAGTGCCTCGAACGCCCTCACGTTCTCCCCCGACGGCCGGTACCTGAGCTGCGGGTGGACCCTGGTCCACGTCCCTGCCGCCCAGGTGTGGGGCACGTTCGACGGCGAGGTGAAGGGCGGCCGGCGGATCGCCGCGGCCGGCGTCGCCGGCACCGCCCGGGCGACGTTCGCTCCCGACTCGAAGTCGGTCGTCCTGAACAGCCCGAAGGAGCTGGCCGCATTCCGCCTGCCGGCCGCGGAGCAGGCGAAGGCGGTCATCCCGCCGAACAAGCCGAACGCGCTTGCCGGCCACGCGCTCAAGGTGTGCGACCCGGCGGCCCTGCCGGAGAACCTGGCGAAGTGCGACGCCCTGGCGTACCTGCCGGACGGGAAGCGCGCGGTGACCACCAACGCGAACATGGTGGTGCTCCGCGACGCGAAGACCGGCGAGGTGCTGGCCGAGGCGGACGCCGGCATCGAGCACGCCTTGCCCGTCCCGTGCCTCGGCGGCACGCACGTCTTCGTCTGGCGGCCGGATCAGCCCTCGACCCCGCACGTGCTGTGGGACCTGAAGCGGGTGCGGGCGGAGAAGCTGCCCGGGTCCGACGAGCGGGACGGGAGCAGCGTGGCGGTGTCGCTGTCGGCGGACGGCCAGACGCTGGTTGAGGTGGTGTACCGCAGCCCGACCACGGGCGAGCTCCGGGTGTGGGACCTGAAGGCGAAGACGGTGCAGAAGGTGGCGTCGAAGGTGGCGCCGTCGTCGGCCGCGTTCCTGCCGGACGGCAGCTCCGTGGCCATTGGCTACGCCGACGGGGCGGTCGAGGTGTGGGACCGAAAAGCCGACAAGCGGACCGCGGTGGTGCCGTCCGCCGGGCGGGCGGCCGAGTCGCTCATCGTCGACGGCCTGGCGGTGTCCGCCGACGGCAAGTCGCTCGCCGCCTACTCCCGCACCGGCGTGCTCACCCTGTACCGGCGGGGGGGCACCGACGCCGCCGACATCACCCACGACTGGTTCCCGACCGCCGCCGGCACCACCTGGCTGTACCGCACCGACGGGAAGGGGAAGAAGGTGGTGAAGGTGGTGTCGGCCGGGTGGGTGGTGGAGGGGAACGAGCGGGTGGTGCGGCTGGACACGCTCACCCCGCTCGCGGCGGCGACGCCGGTGGTGGTGTGGGAGCGGGTGTCGGCGTCCGAGTTCTTCACCGTGACCAAGGCGGGCGTCGCCCTCCGGAAGGTGAAGTGGGCCGACGCCAACGCGCACGGCGAGACCGTGTACACGCCGGCCGTGACGGTCCTCCCGGCCGAGCCGAAGGACGGGGGGAAGTGGGAGGTCGAGAGCCAGACGGGCACCAAGGAGGATCCGGTCGCCGTCACCGCCGCGTTCCGCCAGCGGGCCGAGGAGGTGGACCTGCCGGGCGGGAAGTTCAACACGTTCCTGACCGAGACCGCCCGCTTCGCCGTCGGCCGCAAGTCGGGCGAGTCGGCCGAGGCGCGGGAGTACTGGTTCGCCAAAGGGGTGGGGCGGGTGAAGTGGGCCGAGGGGCGGGCGGTGGAGCGGGAACTGGTCGAGTTCCGCCCCGCCCCCAAGGGGAAACCGGCCGACCCGGTCGGACTGACCGCCCAATCCGTCTGGGCGGGCGACGTGGGCGGCATTTCGGCCACCCTGTTCGTGACGGACGCATCGAACGGCAAGGTGAGCGGCGAGCTGTGGATCGGCGGGCAGGGGAAGCTCGCGTTCACCGGCACCGCGGACGGCGCGGCCGCCTCCCTTGAGACGACGGTGAAGGAGGGGGCGGGACTTCAGCCCGCCACCAACAGCGGCAAGGTGGACGGCGACACGTTCGCCGGCACGTGGCGGGGGAAGAAGGGCGGCGACGGCAAGTTCTCGTTCAAACTCGTCCAACGCTAACCCCCACGGAGTTTCGACCATGAGCACCCAGACGACACCCGCCCGCAAGCGGGCCCGCCGCTGGAGGGCGGCGGTGGTGGCCGCCGTCGCGGCGGCCCTCTCGGGCCTGATCGTGTACACGACCGGCGGTCAGACCGCGCCGCCGAGCCCGACCCGGCCGACGGCTTCTGGCGACGCGGACGCCGGGGTTCCCTCCACCCGGCCGGCCGAGGCGGTGCCGCCCGCCGCCCCCGAACCGCCGCCCCCGTTCGACCCGGCCGGGGTGGTGGACGAGTGGTCGGTGGTCGAGCGGCTGCCCGGCGCGGGCGTCCCAGATCTGGGCCGCACCGTGCACGTCACCCAGCTGTCGCTGTCCGGGGACGTGGTGAGCGACCGCGACTTCGCCGAGCTCAACCGCCTCCCGCACCTGAAGTCGCTCACCGTCCGCGGGGTCGACGACCGGAAGGTGACGGCGGCCGCGTTCGAGCACGTGGCCGCACTCCCCGCCTTGGAGGAACTGGACGCGAGCGGCGTCGGCATCAGCGACGACGCCTGCCGCCACATCGGCACGATGAAGAAGTTGAAGACGCTCCGGCTGGCCGGCACCCGCGTGTCCGACGACGGGCTGGCGCAGCTCGGCGGGCTGACCCGGCTTCAGGTGTTGAGCGTGGCCGGTACGACCGTGAGCGCCGACGGGCTCGCGGCGTTGAACGCCCCCGACCTGACCGCACTCGACCTCCGCGGGGTGCGGCTCAAGACGGCCGACCTGAAGGTGGTCGGCCGGTTCACCTCGCTCCGTTACCTGCGGCTGCCGGCCGCAGCGGACCCCGAACCCCTGTTCCTGGTGTATCAGCCGCCGGAACCCGGCAGGGCAGCGAGGGTCCGGTCGCCGGACGACGGCCGGGAGTTCGACCGGGACGGGTACGAGGTGCTGCCGGCCGCCCTGCTCGACTACCGGGCCGGGCTGCCGCACCTCTCGGGCCTGGTGAACCTCGAGTCGGTCGGCATGACCGGGGTGTTCCCGGAGGCCGGCCCGAACCGGCGGTTCGAGAGCGTCGGCCAGGACACCCCGTGGGACCACATGCCGCTCGCCGACGGGTTCGCCGACCCGCTCGGCGTGCTCGACCGCGGCAGCGGGTACGTGCAGCCGGTGACGAAGGTGCTCAAGGCGCACGGCCTGAAACGCACCGAGCAGGGGGTGCTCGTGTCGACCGACATCGACGAGCGGGAGGTGCCGGTCGCCCGCCCGTCGGCGCTCGGGGTGGTGCTGTGCCGCCCGAGCGGGGCGCTCCTCGCACACATCCGCGACTACCGGCACGTCACCTCGCTCGACCTGTCCGGGTTCGCCGTGGCCGACGACGACCTGAAGCTGCTCGCCAAGCACACCGGCCTCGAGCGGCTCGACCTGTCCGGTTCGCCGATCACGGCGGACGGGCTGAAGCACCTGAAGGCGTTGCCCGGCCTGCGGTACCTGAACCTGCGGGGGAGCGACGTGGGCGACGCCGACGTGCCGCTACTCAAGGCGTTCCCGAAGCTGAGGGACGTGGTGCTGTCCCAGTCGCGGGTGACGCAGGAGGGGGCCGAGGCGTTCCGGAAGGGGCCGCTCCGGGCGGTGTTCGACCCGCGGCAGCGGCGGCCGACCTGGTGCGAGCTGGACCGGCCGGCGCTCGTGAGGGCGTTCGGGCGGTAGCAGGATTGAAGAAGCGCTGCGGGCGACTCGGGAGATCCGGGTCGCCCGCTTTCGTTTGTTGCGGTAACTCGCCTGCGCCCGACGGCGACCGAGTTTGACGCGACTGCCATGTGCGGTACATAGACCTAGGTCGAAACACAACTCGCTCGTGGTCCCGATCACGAGATGAATGAGCAGGCACGTTAAGCAGATCGAGAACACCCATGACCGTTGGCGAAATCCCTCCGCTCCTGATGCAGGGGGAGTCCGAGCAACTCGAGTTCCTGGACGACACGCTCGACCCTCGGCTCTACGAGTCCATCTGCGCGTTTGCCAACACCAGCGGCGGCACCGTCGTGGTCGGGGTCAAGGAGAGGCCTCCTGGTTCGGGTGCAGAACTGAGCCTCGTTGGTGTAGAACGCGATCGTCTCGAGCAACTGATGAGTGTGCTGCCGATTCGTTTCGAGCCACCGGCCCCGAACGTTCGCCTCGAAGTGATCCAAGAGGACGACCGCACGTTCGGCGTACTCCGTGTTGAAAAGTCTCCTGAGCCCGTCCGACTCCACACGGGTGAAACCTACCGCCGGGTTGGGGGCAGCAACCAGCGCCCGACGCCGGGAGTAGCGCGAGGCGTTGGCCTGTTCACCGTCGGTGGCGCTGCACCGTCGATATCCGATGAGCTTCCGCTGGACGACGAAGTGAAGGCAGATCTCATCCCCAACTCGTCGACCGTCCCACCGCCGACAGTGCGCGGTGATGAACCTGAACAGCCGCGGACCGAGGGTATGCTCCCCGTGGGGGGAGCGATGATCTCCGCCCGGCGCGAGGCCGGGGATAACGAAAAGACACTCCGCGTCGAAGAACAGGCGGAGGTGCTGGCAAGCGTGTTCGACAGGGCCTCGGATGAGGACGCGTTTTCATTCGGATTGTTCGGACCGTGGGGGCGGGGCAAAACGTACCTCATGCGAGAGGTCGCGAAGCGCCTCTCCGCTCCTGCCTTCTCTCCTTCGGATGAAGCTCGACTCACCACAAAGCGATACGGCGTCGTCCACTTCAGCGCGTGGAAGTACCGCCGCACACCCGAGGTCTGGGCGTTCCTGTACGAAACCGTTTTGGAAGCGGCGAAGCGCGCGAGCACACTTCTAACCCTCCGGGCAGCCTTGGTCCGCTACGGCCCGTGGCCGGCGATCGTCGCGGTGTTCGGGCTGTTCCTCACGCTCCTCGGTGTTGCGGATCGCCTCGAGTTCGTCACCGTCGCCACTCGCGTGCTCGGTGTGTGCGGCATCGCCTACTACGCCTTCTTGCTCGTGCGGTTCAAATCGCTCGCGCAGCGGTTGCAAAAGCGGTACGCCACCGTCGCACGGCACGACGACAAGCTCGGACTTCAGGCCGCCATCGGCGAAGACCTCAAGGCCCTCCTCATCGCCTGGGTGCCCCGAGACTATTTCCGCATTCTCGGGCGGTCCGCGTCGGCCGATCCCGAAGACGAACTCCCTTCTCGCAAAGTGACGTTGCCTGCCGTGCTGTACGCCATGGCGGCCGGGGTGAGGTACCACGTCCGCCACAGCCGGCGGCCGCTGTACGGGCCCTCCACCACCTTGAACTCCACCCCGTACCCGGGGGTGCCGGTGGCGGCGGTGGTGAGCTCCCCGCGGACGGCGAGGCACACGTAGCTGCCCTTCGGCAGCGGGCCGAGCTCGTCGGCGGCGGTGGCCGCGTCGAACCCGGAGAGGGCGGCGTCCAGCGGTCCGACGGAGCCGCCCAGGACCGAGGTCAGGGGCTTACGTTTCGGAGGCATGTCAACGATTCCTCAGGGCGTCGGCGGGTCAAGCCCGCCAGCCGGTCAATAGAAGGGGTTAGGTTGTTTGCACTTGGGCGAACGGACTTGAGGGTCACCGGCAGTTGGGCCGCGGCAGCGGGCAGCCGGCCGCGATCCACTCGTCCACCTGCTTGCGGTGCCACCGCACCAGGCGGCCGACGGTGGAGGCGGTCGGCATGGACTGCGACCTGCACGAAGCCCTGGGGCTGACCACGTTCCGGGACGGCGACCGGCTGGTGCTGGCCCCGCGGCGGGCGACCGACGACCGCAGGCCGGTCGCGGAGCGGACCCCGCACACCCCCGGCCCGAAGGAACTCCTGTACGCCAACCGGTGCGAGTTGACGCGGGTGGTCGTCACCGGGCGGGACGCCGGGGGCCGGGCGACGGCGGCGGTGGCCGAGGTGGAGATGAGGGAGTCGTTCGGCGGCGAGTGGTCGCGGGGGTACGTCTTCCCGTCGATCAACCGCCCGCTGGAGGACGGCACCCTGTACACGCTCGACCCGTGCCCGAACGACTGGTACGGCTACTGGTGCTCGCAGGTGGTCCAGGGGTTGTGCCGGGGCGAGCGGAACCGGCTGTACGCCCTGCTGAACGACCCGGTGGCGTGGGGCCGGGACGCCTCCGGCACCCCCGGCCAGATGAAGTTCCTGGCCGGGCTGGTGGCGTTCCGGGACGAGGGCCTGCTGCACGACTTCGAGAAGTCGAAGCGGACGTTCGTCGGCGGGTACGGGAAGGCCCCGGTGCTGCTCGTCCAGGGTCCGCCCGGCACCGGCAAGAGCTACTCGACGGCGTTCGCCGTGTTCGCCCGGCTCCAGGGGGCGATGCAGCAGGGCCAGCCGTGCCGAGTGATCGTGTGCTGCAAGACGCACGCGGCCACCGACGTGCTGGTGAAGAACGTCCGCGACGTGCAGCAGAAGCTCCGCGACCTCCGCACCCGCTCGCCCGGCCTGTTCGACCTGTACCTCGACCCCGGTCTGCTGGACGTGCCGGTGTTTCGCCTCGCCCCGACCGAGCCGCCGTCGGACGGCATCACCCCGCTGGTCAAGGACGCGGAGAAGGCGAAGGGCGAGCCGACGAACTATCAGGTCATCGCGGGCGAGGAGTGGGCGGTGGTCGGGGCCACGCCGGGCGGCGTGTACGGGATGATGAAGGCCGAGTTCGACAAGGCGATGTTCGGGCACGGGCTGTGCCACCTGCTGGTGCTCGACGAGGCCAGCCAGATGACCCTGGCGGAAGCGGCGATGGCCGCGTTGCCGCTGGCGGCGGACGGGCGGGTGGTGGTGGTCGGGGACCACCGGCAGATGCCGCCGGTGGTCAAGCACGATTGGGAGCGGGAGGCCCGCCGCACGTTCAAGCAGTACGAGGTGTACACGTCCCTGTTCGACACGCTGCGGCAGCACAACCCGCCGATGGTCCAGTTCGCGGAGAGCTTCCGGCTGCACGCGGCGATGGCCGCGTTCCTGCGGCAAGAGGTGTACCGGCACGACGGCATCGACTACTTCTCGAAGAAACGCGACCTGCTCCCCGCGAGGGCCGTGCCCGACGAGTTCGCGGCGGCGGTGCTGCGGCCCGACTGCCCGCTGGTGGTGGTGGTCCACGACGAGGCCGGCAGCCAGGTGCGGAACCCGTTCGAGCAGGCCCTCATCGGCCCGGTGGTGCGGGTGCTGGCGGCGGCGGACGGGTACGCCCTGGACGCCGACGCCGGCCTCGGCGTGGTCGTTCCGCACCGTGCCCAGCGGGCGGCGATGCGGGAGGCGTTCCCGCAGTTGTGCGTGCTGGACGCGGCCACCGGGCTGCCGGCCCGGTCGGCCATCGACACGGTGGAGCGGTTCCAGGGGGGCGAGCGGACGGTGATCCTGGTGAGTGCCACCGAGAGCGACCCGGCGTACCTGCTCATGGCCGGCGAGTTCCTGCTCGACCCGCGGCGGCTGACGGTGGCCCTGAGCCGGGCCAAGAGGAAGATGATCCTGGTCGCGTCGAGGAGTGTGTTCTCCCTGTTCAGCCCGGACGAGGACACGTTCGCCCACAGCCAGTTGTGGAAGAACCTGCTAGTGAAGACTTGCACGACGCGGCTCTGGGCCGGCGAACGGGACGGACAGCGGGTCGAGGTGTGGGGCGGGTACTGAAAAACCTCCAGGCCGAGGTGCCCGAACGACTCCCGCTCATTGTCAGCCGCCCCTAAGCACATAGCCGGGGATGCGTAGAATGTTTCATGCTCCACATCTCCCTGT
>CAYMHO010000217.1:0-11729 GCA_964390195.1 uncultured Fimbriiglobus sp.
GACGGCGGGGCGTTCGTCACCCTGCCGCTGGTGTACACCGAACACCCGGACCGCCCCGGCTGGCAGAAGTCGAACCTGGGCATGTACCGGGTGCAGATCAGCGGGAACGAGTACGACCCCGAAACTGAAGTCGGGATGCACTACCAGATCCACCGCGGCATCGGCGTCCACCACGCGGCGGCGGTGAAGCGGGGCGAACGACTCCGGGTGAACGTGTGCGTCGGCGGGCCGCCGGCCTTGACGGTGAGCGCCGTCATGCCGCTGCCGGAGGGGATGCCCGAACTGGCGTTCGCCGGGGCACTGGGGGGGAGAAGAGTGCGACTGGCGAGCGGCGGCCGTGAGGCCGCTGTTTCTGGCGGTTCAACACCGGCCTCACGGCCGCCGCTCGCCGTCTTGGCCGACTGCGACTTCGTCATCTCGGGCTACATCGACCCGACCCGCACCAAGCCGGAAGGGCCGTTCGGCGACCACCTGGGGTACTACAGCCTGACGCACGACTTCCCGGTGATGACGGTGGAGGCGGTGTACCACCGCGCCGGGGCCATCTGGCCGTTCACCGTGGTCGGCCGCCCGCCGCAGGAGGACACCAGCTTCGGAGAACTGATCCACGAGTTGACCGGCCCGGTCATCCCGACCGTGCTGCCGGGCGTTCACGGCGTTCACGCGGTCGATGCGGCCGGCGTTCACCCGCTGCTGCTGGCCATCGGCAGCGAGCGGTACGTCCCGTATGCGTCCGAGCGCCGCCCGCAGGAACTGCTCACCATCGCCAATGCGATCATGGGGCAGGGGCAGTTGAGTTTGGCGAAGTACCTGTTCATCGTGGCGAAGGAGGACGACCCGGACCTCGACATTCACGACATCCCAGCGTTCCTGCGGCACCTGCTCGAACGGGCGGACTGGTCACGGGATTTGCACTTCCAGACGGCCACCACCATCGACACCCTCGACTACTCGGCGGGCGAGGGGCTGAACGCCGGGAGCAAGCTGGTGATCGCCGCCGCCGGCCCGAAGCGGCGGGAGTTGGGCACGAGCGTGCCGGCGGAGTTGCGGCTGCCCGACGGGTTCACGGACGTGAAAGTGGCGTTGCCCGGCGTCCTTTGCATCGGCGGTCCGAAAGACAACGGGAACGGTGGTGCGGAATACCACCACGACCTGGTCCGTCTGTGTGACTCCCTCGCCCCCAACCCCCGACCCCTGGCCCCATTCCCGCTCGTCGTCCTGGTGGACGACGCCGAGTTCGCCGCCCGCACGCCGAACAACTTCCTGTGGGTGACGTTCACCCGGAGTAACCCGGCGACGGACGTGTTGGGGGTGGGCGGGCGAACGTGGCGGAAGCACTTCGGCTGCCCCGGCCCGCTGGTGATCGACGCCCGGCACAAGCCGCACATGGCCCCGCCGCTGGTCGAAGACCCGGCGGTGACGAAGCGGGTGGACGAGTTGGCCGCCCGCGGCGGCCCGCTGCACGGGGTCATCGGGTGAGCCAGGCCGATTTGTCAGCGGGGCAGTCGCGATCTACGCTTGCGGTGCGCCAGCCCGCCGCACACCCACCCCGGTTCACCTCATGTACCCGCTGCCCGCCGTCCTCGTCAACTGCCCGGCCACGGGGCAGGAACAAGTTCGCGCCGCCCTGGCCGACAACAGCGTGACGGTGGCCGCCGAGTTCGCCTCGTGTGACGACCTGCTCGCCCGCTGGACGTCTCCCCCGGACGTCGTCCGCCGGCTGCTGGTGGTGCGACTCAGTTCGCTGGACGACGTGCGGCAACTGGGCCGCGTGGACGGGTGCCTGCCGGGCTGGCCGGTGCTCGCCCTGGTCGAGGGGGAGTGCGACACCACCGGCCTGTTCCAGGCGAGCCGGGCGGGGGCGGCTCAGCTGGTGCCGTTGCCCTTCCTCCGTGAAGACTTCAACGCCGCCCTCGACCGCCTGCTGGTGCAGTTCGGCCTGAGGTCCAGCCCGAGCCGGGTGGTGGCGGTGAGTGGGGTGAGCGAGGGGTGCGGGGCGACGAGCGTGGCGGTCGGGCTGGCGGCCGAACTGGCCGCGGTCGGCGAGGTGCCGTGCGTGCTCACCGAGCTGACGTTCGGCCTCGGACGGCTGGCCGGACTGCTCGACCTCCGCCCCACCTTGACCACCCGCGACCTGCTGCACGACCCGGCCGACCCGACCGCCGGGAGCGTGGCGGCCGCCCTGGTGCGGGCGGGGACGCACCTGTCGGTGCTGTCCGGCCAGGTGACCGCCCTGGAGCCGATGACCGCCCCGCCCGGCCGGGTGCCGCAACTGCTGCGGGTGCTCCGCCAGGCGGCCGCGTTCGTGGTGGTCGACCTGCCGTACACGTTCGACCCGCACTACTTCGAGGCCATGGCCGGGGCGGATGAGGTGGTGCTGGTGGTCCGCCAGGACGTGCCGGCGGTGCAGGCCGCCAAGCTGCTCACCCACACCCTGGCCGAGCGCGGGCTGCCCGCCCCGCGGGTGGTGGTGAACCGGTACGCCGGCGAACACTCGCAACTGGACGCCGGCCGCATCGGCGAGTTGCTGAAGTGCCGGAAGGTGTACCCGGTGGCCGCCGACGCGGACGGCCTGCGGGCGGCGGCCGACGCCGGCAAGCCGCTCCGGGAGGTGATCCCGGCCAGCCCGGCGGTGCTCGACCTGCGGGCGGTGGTGACCGACCTGCTCGAACAGGCCGGGTTCCACCCGCACCTCCCCCGCGTCACCCTGTGGGACCGCGCCCGCACCTTCCTCGCCCGCCTGTCCGCGTAGCACGCTCCCCGCCCCCAGGTCACACGTCGCGGGCCAGCACCCGGTCGGCGAACAGGTCGGGCGGGAGGGGCACCCCGACCGCCGCCAGCCGCTCGGCGAACTCCGGTCGCACCCCGGTGCCGCGGAACACCCCGGTCGCCCGCCCGTGCGGGCCGACCCCGAGCTGTTCGTACACGAACAGGTCTTGCAGCCCGATCGTGTCCCCCTCCATGCCCACCAGTTCGCTCACCGCCGTCACCTTCCGGCAGCCGCCGGACAGCCGGCTGGTCTGAACGATCACGTCCACCGCCGACGCGATCTGCTGGCGGATGACCCGCACCGGCAGGTCGTACCCGGCCATCAGCACCATCGTCTCCAGGCGGCCGACGGCGTCCCGCGGGCTGTTCGCGTGCAGGGTGGTGAGCGACCCGTCGTGCCCGGTGTTCATCGCCTGCAGCATGTCCAGCGCCTCCGCCCCGCGGCACTCGCCGACGACGATGCGGTCCGGCCGCATCCGCAGGGCGTTCCGCACCAGTTCGCGGACGGTGACCGCCCCCTTCCCTTCGATGTTCGGCGGGCGGGCTTCGAGCGGCAGCACGTGCCGCTGCTGCAGTTTCAGCTCGGCCGAGTCCTCGATGGTGACGATCCGCTCGGTGCCGGGGATGAACCGCGACAGGGCGTTCAGCAGGGTGGTCTTGCCCGACCCGGTGCCCCCGCTCACCACCACGTTCAGCCGCGCCCGCACCGCCGCCTGGAGCACCGCCGCCATCTCCGGGGCGAGCATGCCCAGGCGGGTCAGGTCGTCGAGCGTGCGGGCATGGCCGTTGAACCGGCGGATGCTGACCGCCGGCCCGCGGAGGCTGAGCGGGGGGATGATGGCGTTCACCCGCGACCCGTCCGGCAGGCGGGCGTCCACCATCGGGGACGACTCGTCCACCCGCCGGCCGATGCGGGAGACGATGCGGTCGATCACCTGACGGACGTGCTCGTCGTCGCGGAACCGCACGTCGGTCAGTTCCAGCACCCCTCCCCGCTCGACGTACACCTCACGGCTGCCGTTCACCAGGATGTCGGTCACGCCGGGGTCGGTGAGCAGCGGCTCGAGCGGGCCGAACCCGAGGATGTCGTCGAGCAACTCGCGGGCCACCCGCTCGAACTGGGCGTGCGGCACCGGCGGCGGGTCGGCGGCCAGGTAGCTGGCGATCATCTGCTGGATTTCGACCCGCTGCCGGTCCGGCGGGAGGGCGTCGAGCCGCCCCACGTCGGCCGACTTGATGAGTGTGTTCCGCACCTCGTCCTTGTAGCGGTCGAGGGCGTTGGTCGGCGCGAGGCCGGCGGCCGGAGGCGGCGTTTCGGCGGGGGCGGGCGGTGGGGCGGCCGGCTTCCAGCCGCCTCCGGCGGGCAAGGGGTGGGCTGAGTTCATTGGGCGAACCTGGGCGGAAGGTCGCACAATCCTAGTTCAAGAAATCGGCCGAGTGCCCCGGTGCGGCCCGCGGCACGGGGTCCTCGGGTGACGGCGGACGCGTCGCCCGCCCGCCCGCCACCGGGACGAGTCACTTCGCCGGCGTCAGCACCACTTGTCGCAGGTCCATGACCGCCGCGCCGGGCTTCGTCTTCGCCTTCACCGTCAGGGTGTGCCGGCCGGCCTTCTCGATGGTCAGCTTGCCGGCGGCGATCCTCTCGAACGCCTGCCACCCGCCGGTGTCCTTCACCGTGTGCGTCGTCTTCGACTCGCCCACGCTCAGTTCCACCTCGGACCCGCCGTTCCCCTTGCCGCACCCCTGCGTCAACTCGACGGCGAAGGTGCCCGGCTTCGTCACCTCGAACTCCCAGGTGATGTAGTCGTCCTTGTTCGACCAGAAGCCGAACGTGTTCTTGTGCGGCAGCGGCTCGAACCGCAGTTGCACCCCGTGGGCGTCGCCGAACTGCCCCTTCAGGGTGATGGTGCCGTCGTCCGCTTGCGGGTTCGGCTTGTAGTTCGGGTTCAGCGTCGGCATCTTCGCCCCGACCGCCTTCCGCCAGTCGTCCAACTTCTTGGCCAGTTCCTTCACCACCTCCGGCTTGTCGGCGGCCAGGTTGCGGCTCTCGCTGATGTCCTTGGACAGGTCGAACAACTCCCGCCGCTCGCGGTCGTAGTACTCGATCAGCTTCCAGTTCCCGTCTCGCACCGCCCCGCCCGGCCGGCTCCCCTGGTTGGCGTAGTGCGGGTAGTGCCAGTAGAACTCGGCCGGCACCTTTCCCTGATCCCCGCTCAGCACGCCGGCCAGGTTGCGGCCGTCGAACTTCACGTCGGTCTTGATACCACACAGCCCGAGCACCGTCGGCATCACGTCCGTGCTGCTCATCGGGACGTCGCCGGCGTTGATGCCCGGCCCGCGGAGGATGAACGGCACCCGCACCCCGCCCTCGTACAGAAACCCTTTGCCCTCGCGGTACGGGCTGTTGATCGTCGCCGGGATGCCGTTCACCGCCCCTTCCATCGTGGCCAGCCCGCCGTTGTCCGAAGTGAAGATGACGACCGTGTTGTCGGCCAGCTTCAACTCGTCCAGCGTCTTCAGCACCCGCCCGACGCTCTCGTCCATACTCTCCACCATCGCCGCGTAAGTCGGGTTCGACTGCTTGCCGAGCGGCCCCTGCTTGTACTTCTCCATCAACTCCTTCTTGGCCATCAGTGGCGTGTGGACGCCGTAGTGGGCGAGGTACAGGAAGAACGGTTTGTCCTTGTTGGCGGTGATGAACTTCTCGGCCTCGGTGGTCAGGCGGTCGGTCAGGTATTCACCGTCCTTCGCGTCCTCCAGGCCGGTCATCAGGCGGTCGTTCTTCTTGAACGGGGCGAAGTAGCTGAGCGGGGTGCCGGTGTGATCGCCGGCGATGTTCACGTCGAACCCCTGCTTGGTCGGCTCGAACCCTTCGCCGCCCAGGTGCCATTTGCCGACGTGCGCGGTGGCGTAGCCGGCCTTCTTCAGTTCCTCCGCGAGCGTGACTTCTTCGAGCGGCAGTTGGTTGAGAATCTTCGGCCGGTTCATCCGCTGGTCGGGGCGGTCGGGGCGGCCGGGCAGCCAGTCGGTGACGTTCAGCCGCGCCGGGTGCTTACCGGTCATCAGGGACACGCGGGTGGGCGAACAGACCGGGCAGGCGGAGTAAGCGTCTTTCAGTTTCACCCCGCTCTTGGCGAAGGCGTCCAGATTCAGCGTCTTGTGGTAGGTGCTGCCGTAGCAACCCAGATCGGTCTGACCGAGGTCGTCGATGACGATGAGGACGACGTTCGGCTTGGCGGCGAGCAGCGGGGACGCGACGAGCAGCAGGGCGAGGAGGGCGCGGGGCATGACGGGCACTCGCGGGGGGAGGTGGGGAGGATTGTAGGCCAACCCCGGTTCGCCGCGAGGGCACGCCCAGCGGCGCCGCGGGGGGGCACCGCGGTGGCGCCCCGCGCACCACAAAACCCCAAACACCCCCCGGGGGTCCGCTAGTACCCGGGGGGGGCGGCCGGGGGGGCGCTAGCGCGGCAATCGCGGCGAACCACATCACCCCAACCACCCCGGCAACTCCGCCAAGCTCCCGAGCGTTGGGAACTCGGCCGCCCCGTCCGGCGCCCGGTCGAGCGACCACGACAGGTGATACGGCACGTGCACCGCCGACCCGCCCGCCTCCAGCACCGGCAGCACGTCGGACTTGACCGAGTTGCCGACCATGACGAACCGCGACGGTTCGACGCCCAGCCGCCGCATCACGGCGGTGTACGTCCTCGCGTCCTTCTCGCTCACCACCTCGAACGCGCTGAACAGGTCGCCCAGCCCGGAGCGGGCCAGCTTCGCCTCCTGGTCGAGCAGGTCGCCTTTCGTGATGACCGCGATGCGGTGACTCTCCGCCACCTTCGCCACCGCCTCCCGCACGCCGGGCAGCAGTTCGATCGGCGTCGTCAGCATCTCGCGGCCCCAGTCGATCACCTGCTGAATCTGCGTGCCGGTCACCCGCCCTTCGGTCAACTCCACCGCCGTCTCGATCATCGACAGCACGAACCCCTTCACCCCGTACCCGAAGTGGGTCAGGTTCCGTAGTTCGGCCGCCTCCAACCGCTGGTCAACCCACTCGGGCGGGTGGTACTCGGCGAGCAGTTCGCGGAACCGCCGCTGGGTACTCTGGAAGTGCGTCTCGTTGTGCCACAGGGTGTCGTCGGCGTCGAACGCCACCAGGTCGAAGCGGGGCACGGCCTTCTCCTGTAGGGTGGGTCGCTCTCTCCGAGAGCGACATTGGGACCGACTCTCGGAGAGAGTCGGCCACCCTAAATCGGCCACGCCTTGCCCAGCGCCGCCTTCTGCGCCTTCGTGATGTCGGCGATGCCGTCGGCGGCCAGGTCCACCAGGCCGTCGAGTTGCTTGCGGGTGAACGTGGCTTCTTCCCCCGTGCCCTGCACCTCGATGAACTTGCCGCTCCCGGTCATCACCACGTTGAAGTCCACGTCCGCGTCGCGGTCCTCGACGTACTCCAAATCCAGCCTCGCCTCCCCGTCCACGATTCCCACGCTCACCGCCGCGACCGAATCCGTCAACACCCCGCCCACGCCCGCCGGCAAGTCCTTCCTGATGCTGGTGAGCGCGTCCACCACCGCCACGAACGCACCGGTGATGCTGGCCGTCCGTGTGCCGCCGTCGGCGTCGATCACGTCGCAGTCGATCCACAACGTCCGTTCGCCGAGCTTCGACAAGTCCACCACCGCCCGCAAACTTCGACCGATCAGCCGCTGAATCTCGACGCTCCGACCGTCGATCTTGCCGGCCTTGTCGCGGGCCTTGCGGCTGCCGGTGCTGCCGGGCAACATGCCGTACTCGGCGGTCATCCAGCCTTTCCCCTTGCCCGCCATCCAGTCGGGCACCTTCGGCTCGACGCAGCAGGTACACAGCACGACGGTGTTGCCCATGCTCACCAGCACCGAGCCGGGGGCGTTGCGGGTGTACCGCCGCTTGAACCGGAGCGGGCGGAGCTGGTCGGGGCGGCGGGCGGCGGGACGCATAGCGGTTCCAGTGGATGGGTCACCCGACTGCGTCCCCCTTCTTCGGGCCGAACACCTCGTTCAGCAGGGTGAACCCGGCGGCCAGGGCGGCGACGATGCCCAGCGAGGCGATGGCCTTCCACGCCACCCCCGTCTGGTCCGGGTTCCACACGGCCATGATGCACAGGGCCCCGGCCGCGAACATGCTGAGTGCCAGCACCCCGAAGCACGCCATCCGCACCTTGCCGCGGGGGATGACGCCGTCCGACCACGGCCACAGGCCGACCCCGCGGGCCGGCGGGCGGCGGGCCGGGCGGCGGTCGTCCCGGCTGTCGTCGTCCGAGTCGAACCGGCTGTCGTCGCGGTCCCAGATGCGTTCCAGCTTGCCGGCCGGACGAACGGCAACCGGCTTGGCGACGGGCGGGGCGGGGGCGTCGGTGCGCGGGGCGGCTTGGTCGCTCACGGCGAGTCTCCGGCGGGTGATGATGGCTGAGGGGTTTCGTCCGGCGAGGTGATCGTTCAACCCCGGACACAGAAGAGGAGCGACCGACGGCGGCGGAAGTGGACACGGAAAATGAGCGGGGGGCGGGGCCGTCGTTCCCGACGGCCCCGCCCCCGGACGGTCGCGGGCCGTTAGAAGTCGTTGCCGAGCACCTCACCCCCCTGGCGGGTGAACAGCGCCCCCCAGGTGAAGGCGGTGATGCTGCTGCGGACGAACCGCACGCTCCCGTCGGCCAGGCACACGTTCACCCCGCCGGTGTGGAAGGCGTACGGCTCGCTGTCGTTGTTGCAGTTCATCAGGCAGGTGCCGCCGGCGAACGCGCCGTTCGTGTTCACCGCCCCGGTGGTCGGGTTGCACCCGTCCAGGCTGCCCGACCCGGTGTCCGGGTCGGACCACCCGAACCCCTCGCCGGACGGCGGGCCGTTGCCGGTGTCGCGGCCGACCAGGTGGTGGTTCGGCCGCCCGCCCGCCTCGGTGAACAGGATGGTGCCGGAGGTGCCGTCGGTGATGGCCAGGAGGGACGTCTCGGTGCCGTTCTGCATCGCCCCGAAGTTGTTGTCCGACCCCGCCCCGGCCGGGTTCACCAGCCCGTTCGCCCGGTAGAAGCGGTCGCGGACGGCGTGGAAGGTGATGTAGTCCATGCCGCCCAGGGTGCGGCCGGTGGTCAGGCCGACGGTGGCCGGCCGGCGGGACGACGGGGCGGACGGGCAGAGGAACAGCTTGAGCGGGTTCTGCCCGTTGGCCAAGTTAGCGGTCGTGTCCCACCGCTGGGTGCGGTCGTACAGCCGCTGCAGGTTGTCCTGCTCCACGTACGCCAGGGCCAGGACGGTCCACGAGCCGAACTTGTTACTCGGAGCGTTCGTCCGCGTGCTCGGCAGGCGGTCCTGGTTCCCGGAGGCGTAGTTGTGGGCGGCCAGGCCGAACTGCTTCAGGTTGTTCTGGCAGCTCATCCGGGCGGCGGCCTCGCGGACCTTCTGCACGGCCGGCAGCAGGAGGCCGATCAGGATGGCGATGATGGCGATGACCACCAGCAGCTCGATCAGCGTGAACGCCGACCGGCAGGGCGGGGCGGGGTGCATCCGTTCTCTCAGGGGTTGAAGGCGTGAACCGAACTCTGATGTGTAATCAGATAGCCGACGCCGACACCGTCGCACCTCCCCCCAATGTGAATTCACACAACCTTCACGACAGCGTCATGAGCTCTACCGAAGGCCCTACAATTCCAGGGTTGTGACATCCCGTGTGAGGGAACAGGCGATGACCGGCCGTGTCGAGATCGTGTACTGCGTGAAGTGCCGGTGGCTGCTGCGGGCGGCGTGGATGGCTCAGGAACTCCTCACCACGTTCGAAAGCGAAATCACCGAATTGGCCCTGCGGCCGGGCGACGGCGGGGTGTTCGAGGTGCGGGCGAACGGCGAACCGGTTTGGTCTCGGCAGGAGAAGGGGCGGTTCCCGGAGATCACCGAGCTGAAGCAACTCGTCCGCGACCAGATCGCCCCCGGCCGCAGTCTGGGTCACGCCGACAAGAAGGGTTGACCCTTCCCCATCCTCTGCCCGTTCCCCCACTTCCCACCCGCCGAACCCTTCCCGATTTTTCCGGTTCTGCCGGTTCTTGCGCTTGCGCCAGCAGGGAGTAGGATGTAGCGTTGATCGGTTACACCGTTTCTCCCGGTTGGGGGCCGCGATGACCTGGGACGACATCTGGACGGGCGACTGCCTGGAACTGCTGGCGAAGGTGCCGGCGGGGAGCGTCGATCTGGCGTTCGCCGACCCGCCGTTCAACATCGGGTACGAGTACGACCAGTACCACGACCGCCGCAGCAAGGGCGACTACCTGGCGTTCACCGACCGCTGGCTGGCGGCCGTCAAGCGGACCCTCAAGCCGACCGGGTCGATGTTCGTGGCCATCGGGGACGAGTACGCGGCCGAGCACAAGGTGCGGCTGGACGGGTTGGGCCTGCACCTGCGGAACTGGATCGTCTGGCACTACACGTTCGGGGTGAGCTGCACGAAGAAGTTCAACCGGAGCCACGCCCACATCTTCTACTACGTGGCCGACCCGAAGCAGTTCACGTTCAACGCCGACGCCGTGCGGGTGAAGTCGGCCCGCCAGACGGCCTACGCCGACCGCCGCGCCAACCCGCTCGGCAAGCTGCCCGACGACACCTGGTACCTGCGGCCGCAAGAGGCCGACGACCACTTCGCGGCCGACTCGGACACGTGGGCGGTGTCGCGGGTGTGCGGCACGTTCAACGAGCGGACCGACCACCCGTGCCAGATGCCGGAGGCGGTGCTGGAGCGGGTCATCGGCGTGGCGAGTAACCCCGGCGACGTGGTGCTCGACCCGTTCGCCGGCAGCGGCACCACCCTGGCGGTGGCCAAACGGATGCGGCGGCGGTTCCTGGGAATGGAGCTTTCCGAGGCGTACGCGAAGGCGGTGCGGGAGCGGCTGAACACCGTGACGCCGGAGGTGAGCGAGGCGAAGCGGCCGGTGCGGGTGAGCGTGCCGCGTGGGCCGGGCATGAACCGGAGCGAACCGGCCGGCCTCCGCCCGCGGAAGCCGCGGTGAGGTGGTGAACCCCGGCAGTGATGCCGGGGGCGATGTGCTCACCCACCCCCGGCATCACTGCCGGGGTTCGCCTTCAGCCCCCGTACGGCCTCCGGTTTCAGCACCCGGAAGTGCCCGTCGTCGTCCTCCAGTTCCACCCCGTCGAAGCCGATCTGCCGCACGCGGCCGCCCAACGCCGTGCCGTCGAACAGTTCCGCCGTCACCGCCTTCCCGAGCAGCCCGAGCCGCCACCGCCAGCCCGCCTCGAGCATCGCCGGCGAGCCGTTCGCCAGCCGGGCGTATTCCGCGTCGAGCTTCTTCAACACCACCCCTAACACGGCGTCGCGGTCGAAGGTGCAACCGCTCAACATGTGAAGGGAGGTGGCGTCCGGCAGACCCCGCTCGGCGAACTCCGCCGCCGTCTGGTTCAGGTTCAGCCCGACGCCGACCGCCACCTTCGCCCGCTGCTCGATCAGGATGCCGCACACCTTCTTACCGTGTACCAGCAGGTCGTTCGGCCACTTGATCGCCGCCTGCACGCCGGTCAGTTCGGCGACCGCCTCGGCAATACCCACCGCCGCCCACGCGGTCAGCACCACCGGCCGCCGCACCGCCGCCGGCGGGTCGAGAAACACACTCATCAGTAACGCCTCACCGGGCCGGGTCAGCCAGGTGCGGCCGTACTGCCCGCGGCCGGCCGTCTGGTGGTCGGCGACGACCACCGTACCGGGGTCGGCGTCGGGCGGGAGGAGGTCGTTGGTGCTGGACACTTCGGTGTACACGTCCACCCGCTGGCCGACGTGAGAAGTGGGGAAGGCGAGAGTGCGAGAGGGTGTCATGGGGGAAGTTTAGCGTGGCGAGACCGCACCTCTCTCACCTCTTTCTCATTGGCACCCGACACGCCGCCCCCATACCCTGCCTGTCCGATCGTGCGTAAACGCACAATCTCCCCGCGGTC